>JBKGHK010000471.1:0-7994 GCA_046520375.1 Pyxidicoccus sp. 3LFB2 | reverse complement strand
CGGTGCAGGCCTTCCCGCCCGGCACGCCCGCCTACCGCTCGCCGGAGGCCTGGCGTTACCTGCCTCGCTCCGGCAGACCTCCTGAAGTGCCCTACGCGCCCGGGCCCGCGGATGACGTCTTCGCGCTGGGCGTCACCGCCTACCGGCTGTTGACCGGGAAGTACCCGCCGCCCACGCACCCCGACGACGAGGACGCGTGGATGTGGCGTCCGGAGGAGAGGGCGTCCTGGTCCCCGAGGGCCCAGAACGCTCGCTGCTGTCTGGAGCTGAGCGCCCTGGTGTTCCGCATGCTCTCGCCTGCCCCCGAGGCTCGAGGCAGCGCGCGGGAGGTGGCCGAGTCGCTGGAGGAGGCCGCACGCAATGCAGGGGTGGAGGCGGATGCGCCCCTCTTCACGGGAGAGGAGCCTCAGCCAGCGGGCCTGATGCCGGTCCCTCAGCACGTCTCTGTCCCGCAACGTCGCGAGGCATCGAGGCAAGAGCCTCGACCGGCGGGCCGGCTGCCGGTCGCCCAGCACGGGGCCCCCTCGTCGCGTCGCGAGGCGAGGAGGCGAGGGCTTCGAGCGGCGGGCCTCATGCGGGCCCCTCGCCAAGTCACTGCACCGCCACGCCGCGAGGCAATGAGGCAAGAGCTTCGTCCGGGGGACCTGATGCCGGCCCCTCAGCACGTCACCGCCCCGCCGCGTCGCGAGGGGAGGAGGCCCTGGTTCACCGCCGCCAGTTTGGGGGCCGCATTGGCACTTGGGGCCGTGGGTGTGCTGAGTGTCCAGGCCATCGAGCTGCCCGAGGCGAGGCCGCAGGCCGCGCAGGAAGAGGCGAGGGATGGTGGCACCAGCGCCGTCGGAGACTCCGCGCTGACAGCGCCGGTGGAGCCCGACCGGTCCTCCTTCGTGTGGTCTTCCATCGCGGTGGACGTGCCACCCAAGCCCTTCCCAGGACAGCGGCGCCCGAATGCCAACGGCCGATGCCCCGGTGATGTGCAGGTGCCCATCAACGGCGGCTGTTGGAGGAAGCTGCCGGTGGATGTGAAGAACTGCGACAGCGAAGACAGCGTCGTCTACAAAGGCGCGTGCTACGCCCCTGTCCTGGCACCGCCACGCCCTTCCACCTCGGGTCCCTCGGAGCGCAGCCCCGGCCCATAGCTGACGAGGCGCCCCTTGCCGGGATTCAGCGCGGAGAAGGGTGCCCTGCCGCCGGTGGACACCGTTCCTGCCCGAAGGCTCAGCCCGTCCCTACACCCGAGCTGGGGCCCGGCCGGCGCAGGGGCAGGCCGGGCACGGCGAACGCCTACCGATTACATGCAGGCACAGTAGGTACCCCGGATGCAGTGCCCGAATCCCTCACCACCACAGACGTAATCACAATCCGAATTGCGCACACAGATGGCCTGGGTGAGTTCGTGCGCGTCAGCCTGAGCCGTGGACGGAATGAACACCATTCCGAAACCCGCCGCCAGCCCAACGCCCAACGCAGTCAGCATCGCGATTCTGTTCTTCTTCATGTGTTAGCTCCTTTCAGGCGTTTCCAGCTTAGCTCACCTTTTAGAGTCGATGACGAGCCTGTCTTTCTCGCGGAATGCGCGTTCCACGCCGACCTCTGAAGTGGGCGCGCTCCCGGCGCAGTGCAACGGAACTGCCCGAGCATTCGTATGCGAGCGGGTGCCGCATCCGGACTTCTGCTTGAGAAGGCCTCGGCGTGCTGCCTATCCTCCCGGTGCCGGCCAGGCTCGCCGGCATTACTCCCCTGAGTTCTAAACGACTGGAGAACAACATGAAGCGCTGGTTTGGTGCAGCCGCCGTTGTTGTGCTGATGGGTGTGGCTGGGACTGGCTGCGGGCCTGCCCCTGATGAGGTTCCGTCGACCACCGAGGCGGCACCTGTCGACGGTGAAGTGCAGGCCCAGGCCTGTCCCAGGGGCCGCGTGGGGTACTGGATGTGCCCGACGACCGAACAAACGTTCGAGTACCAGTCGTGCATGGCTCCCCCCAACCAGTTCGCGTACCAGGTGGCCTACAACACCTGTAACGCCAACTGCTCCGTGACCTGTCAGGACCTGGGCGCGGCGGCGCAGTAACCCTTAGAGCACCTTTCAGAACCAGTGCATGGGGGCCTGGAACAGCACCCTGCGGCAGCCAAGCTGAAGGAAGCCGGAGTGGATGTCATCGCGCCGCTCGTAGCGGATGGCGAGTCGGCGCATGCGACTGAGCCAGGCCCCCGTGCGCTCCACCTTCCAGCGATACCTCCAAGTCGCTGGCTGGAAGGCGCCCCTCCTGACTCGGGACGGAGTCATCCCTGTGCAGGCCGGGGCTACCGGAGGCGTTGAGGAGACCCGGTAGGGTTGTGCTTGTGCCTGAATGGGCGTTCAGGCATGGTGCCTTGGCGGCGAAGGAAGCGTTCAATCACCCGCAGGGCGTCGTTTACTGCCCGTCCACAAGACGAGATAAATGTGATCAACGGAAGTTGTTGCTGCGGAGCGATCAAGTTCGAGCTGATAAATCCGCCAAGCATGATGGGCACCTGTCACTGCTCCCGATGCAGGAAGGTTGGCGCCAGCACGCTTGTCTTCGTAAAGAAGGACGACTTCCGCTGGATTCAAGGGCAGGAATTTGTTGCGCGCTATGAGCCAGAAGCTCCGTACAAACACAGTCGGACCTTCTGCAAGCGATGCGGCACGTCTTTGGGCGAGGTTGGGTCCCAGCAGGACTCATTTCCAGTATCGGCCAATTGCTTGGATAACGATCCCCTCGTCCGCAACACATTCCATGTGTTTGTGGCCAGCAAGCCCGCGTGGTACGAAATCTGCGATTCCGCAAAACAGTTTCAGGAATTCCCGCCTGGCGGATGACCGCGCCTGCCCGCGGGGCATCCTCTTCGTGCTGAAGACGGACGGCGGCTCAGCGGCGCAACCACAGGACTCAGGGTATCCGCGCGCGAGCCCTGTCTGGCGGAGCTGAGCCGGCGCGCACAGGGGGGCGCGCCAGCGTCTTCTCCAAGCGGTTGGACTCTGACGAGGCTCCCTACCGGGATTCAGCGCGGAGCAGGGTGCCCTGCCGACGGTGAACCCCTTCCTGTCCGAGGTTCAGGGCAGCGGCGCGTAGCGCAGCAGGGGCGCCTCGTACGACAGGATGGACGAAACGAGGTCGTCGCGCTTCGGGACGCCAATCTCGAAGCGATACTTCCGCCCGGGCAGGAAGGCGTGGCCATCATGGATGCCAATGTCGACGCTCAACAGCGGCGGCTCGGCACGGTGTGGCGGCGGCTCCTCGCGCAGATACAGGATTGTGGAGAGCCGCTGGCAGGGCGCGCAGTTGGCCCGTGGCGGGCAGGGGCCACAGTCACTGAAGGCCGCCACGTAGGCATCAAGCTGGAAGCGGTCTCCCGCTGGCAGCGTCTGGTCTCGCAGCTGGGCAAACGTCAGCGGCGTTTCGGCCGGCAGCCCGTGCTCCTCGGGAGGAAAGGCCGGGTGGCGGAGGGGCTGGAAGGTCCTGCACGCGCCCATGGCGAGGAGGACGGTGGCCAGCCCCAGGAGGCAGCGATGGAGCCTCATGGTGGGGCGGACAGACCTCAAGGCAGCTCGCAGCGAAGCATGTCCCGCTCGAAGACGGGGCCGAGCAGCATCCACCTCCCGGAGACCGCCGCCGTGGCACTGCCGGCCGTCTGCCGGCCATCGTCGAGGAACACCTCCTCCGCCTCCAGCGAGCCTCCCGAGGCCTTCAGCCGCAACACCTGCGCGGGCGCGCGGGTCGCCCCGGACACGTCCTTCGCATGGGCCGCGAAGTCCAGCAGCTTGGGGTGGGCGGCAATCCACAAATCCCCCCGGGCATCCACCTCGATGTTGTCCGGCCCGCTCCCCAGCGCGAGCGTCCGCCGGTGCGTCAGCGCGCCCGAGTCCACGTCCCGCGCGTAGACGGACAGCGAGCGGCCGACAGCCTCCGCCACGTACACCGTCTGCCCGTCCGCGGAGCGGTTGATGCCGTTGGCGTAGGACCTGCCAGCGATAACCTCGCGGAAGCCCTGGCCGTCGAAGTACAGCACGTTGCCCAGGGCCAGCTGCAGGTACTCCTCCACGACCTGCAGGGCCCCGGGCGGGAAGTGGTGGTCGTTCGTCACGTAGAAGCGCTCGGCATCCACCGCCACCACGTCATTGGGAGAGACCAGGGCCGCGTCCCGCAGCGTGCGGCGGTGGACGAGCATTCCATCCGCGCCGACCTCGAACCGCTCGATGAGGTGCTGGTCCAGCTGCGCATGGTTGACCACGTACAGCGTCTGCGTGCCGTCCGGCGCGACGAAGAGGCTGAGTCCGTGCGGGTGGAAGGGCTGCTGGAAGGCCCCGGTCAGCAGGGTGGGGGGCGCGGAGCTGGCGGGGTCATAGCGATAGATGCCGCCCTGCACGGGGCGTCCGGCCTGGGTGGCGCGCCGGTCATCCGATGAGATGTAGGCGTAGCCGAGCGTCGGATGGAAGGTGATGTCCTCGGCGCCCGGCATGCCGGACACCGGGGAACAGCGGCCGGCGAAGTGGGGCGCGAGCTGCTTGAACTGCCCCGCGTCCGAGAGCGTCTTCACGATGAACCCGGCCAGCACCAGCACCAGCGCGCCAAACCCGAGGAGGAATCTCTTCTTCATGAAGCCACTCTAGCCCCCACCGCGCACGTCTAGTTACAGGTCCCGTGGTAGGGGAAGGTGCCGCAGGCCGGGCAGAGGTCCGCGATTTCCGCGTCGTAGTACCGCGTCTTCGTCCCATGCAGGTACCGCACCCCCCTGCAGTTCAGGGTCTCCCAGCCCACCTGCTGCGTGCGGGTGCAGTCCGAGTAGTAGATGAACTCGTAGTAGTACGGCGAACAGGCCGCCGCGGTCACCTCTCCGGCTTCCGGAGCCTGCTCGGGCAGCGCCTCTTCCGGGCCGGCCCCGGCCTCGGCCTCGAGCCCGCCACCACACGCCGTCAACAGCGACACCAGCAGTGCCCCAAGAATTCCGTTCTTCATGTCTTCCTCGCGCAGGGATGTAAAGACAGACAAAGCAGAGAAACGGGGCAAAGTTTCTCTGTTGGTCTGGAGCCTGTCAAACGGCGTCGGGCCCTGGCGGGTGTCTTCAGGCGCGTGGGCTCACAGGCTGGTGCGGATGGCCTGGAACCACTTCTCGGCCATCTTGGCCTCACCCGTGGCATTGGGGTGGACGCCGTCATACGTATCCGTCGACGCGTTGAAGCCCGTCCACTGGTCCACCGCGATGACGGGAGAGGTCGTGGTGTTCTTCGACGTGGCGAGCGTCCCGATGCGCTGGTTGAAGGTCGTGATGGGGTAGGCCGGGTTGTTGAGCGGGATGACCTTGGCGACGAACACCTTCACGGTGGGGTTCGCCGCGCGGAGCCGGTCGATGATCTGGGAGATCTCCGAGATGGTGCTATCGACTGTCTGTCCCTGCGCGAGGTCGTTCGTGCCCAGGTGGATGAGGGCAATCTCCGGGCGGTGGGTGTTCGCCCAGGTCGACATGTTGGCGAGGAGCTGGTCCGCACGCCAACCCCAGTGCCCCTCGTGCTGCGTGTCGAAGCCGGTGATGGTGCAGCTGTTCGCGCCGTTGTGGCCGGTCGTCATGCTGCCGACGAAGTCGGCCACGAGGCCCGCGGCGCGAATCCAGGGCAAGCAGCTCCGCGTCCAGGTCTTCTCCCGGCGCCCCGGGACCGCAGCCCACGCCCATCAGCATCGCGGCGGCCAACAGCCCCACCCCCGACCTCCCCACTGCGCGCTTCACCGAGAACCCCATGCGTTCCTCCTGGAGAGAAGGCTCATGGGCGACGCCCATGCAACCAGGAGGACATGGTATTCATGCAAATCAAGAAATCAAAGGAGGCCTGGACGGGCGCCCGGACGCGCTACCCGGGCCCCGTCTCCTGCCTGCGCGGCTCAGCCGACGCGGGGGAAGTCCACCTCGGTGCCGGCCACGACGTTGAGGTAGTTGGTGAGCACGTTCTGGGCGACGGCGGCGACCACCTCCACCAGCTCCGCGTCGCTCAGCCCCACCCGGCGGGCCTGCGCGAGCTGCGGGCCCACGTCCGCGGCGCGCGTGCGGGCGATGGCGACGGCCAGGTCCAGGATGGCCTGCTCCCTCGCATCCGCCGAGCGGCCGGTGCGGAAGCCCGTCAGCTCATCCGCCTTCACCCCATGCCCTTGGCCAGCGCCGTGTGCGCGGAGAGGCAGTAGGTGCAGTGGTTCAGCTCCGCCACCGCGATGGCGATGGCCTCCTGCGTGCGCGGCGACAGCTTCGCGCCGCCCATGGCGTTGAAGTAGCCGGCCACCGCCTCCAGCGCCGCCGGGGAGTGCGCGAAGGTGGAGAACATCTTCGGGACGCTTCCAAACTTCGCCTTCAGGGCGGCAAGCGTGGGCTCGGAAGCAGCGGGGGTGGTGGTGGCCGTGACGGGGGCGATGGTGGGCGTGGACATGGCAGTGCTCCTTCGGACAGCGGGGGAGGGTGAGGCGCCGACTTGGTATCGACTCGATACTAAATGCGCCGGGCCGCCTGGCTTGTCAAGTCGGTATCGGCCCGATACCTTCTCGCCATGGCTGTCGACCGCCTCTACGCGCTGCTGGAGCGCCTCGGGAATCTGCTGCGCACGGAGGAGCGGGCGGCGGGGCTGCGCCATGGGCTGCAGCCGGTGCACCTGCAGGCGCTGCGCTACCTGCAGTCGTGCAACCGCTACAGCAACACGCCCGCGGCGCTGACGGAATACCTGGGCCTCACCAAGGGCACGGTGTCCCAGACGCTGTTGCTGCTGGAGGAGAAGGGGCTGTTGCGGAAGGAAGCGGACACCGAGGACCGCCGCGTCGTGCACCTGCTCCTGACGGACGCCGGGCGCGCGGTGCTGAAGGAGGCCCTGCCTCCGGCGCTCTTCCAGCAGGCGCTCTCGGGGCTGCCGGGCGGGGGCGAGGCGCTCGAAGCGTCCCTCACCGGGCTGTTGCGCGGCCTGCAGGCGGCGAACGCGCAGCGGAGCTTCGGGGCGTGCGCCACCTGCAAGCACTTCCGGCGGGACGGCCCGGCCCGCTTCCGCTGTGGGATGACCGACGAGCCCCTGACGCGCGAGGACAGCGCGCTGCTGTGCCGGGAGCACGAGGCCGCCCCCGCGGGGCACTGAAGCGCGCCCCGGACAGGGGGCTCAAAAAAGAGCAATGATTCCAAGGGCTTGGGGGCCCTCTCGTGCCCTGTCCGCGCTGATCGGAAAATAGGGTGGGGGCCGCGCAACTCGCGCACGTCAGGTGCGATAATCACGCAGGTTCCATCGAATTTTAGCGAGGCCCCCCATGGGTTTCCCCGACATCAAGAAGACCTTCAACTCGGTCCGCACCAACGTCCAGAAGACCGTCCAGGACGTCCAGAAGACGGTCAAGGACAACAAGGAGCTCATCTCGGGCGGCATCGCGGTCGCCACGAAGACCTCCAAGGCCATCGGCTTCGGCAAGGACGCCTTCCAGCAGATCAAGAACATCAAGAAGGGCGCCGAGGGTCTGCTCGGGAAGACGAACCTGGAGTTCATCCGCAACCCCACCTACGCCCAGGGGTTCAAGGGTCTCTCCAAGTTCGGCGCGAACATGGGCGCCGCCATGCGCTACGCGGGCATCCCCGGTGCGGCGATGGCCGGCGCCACGGCCGTCAAGGACATCCGCAACGCCATCCGCTCGGGCAGCAAGGACGACATCATCACCGCCACGCGCTCCACCCTGGACGCGACCAAGGCCGGCATCACCGCGGCGACGGGCGGCATCGTCGGCGGCAAGGTGATGGGCGGCGTGCTCGGCGGCAACATCTTCAAGGGCAAGCTGGACGCCGGGATGAAGGCCGTTGACGCCTTCAAGAAGTCCCTCCCCAACGCCAGCGACGACGTGCTCAAGGCCGTCAAGAACGCCGCCACCAAGGGCATCTTCGAGGGTGGCACGACGAAGGCCGTGAGCCGCGCCGTCACCGCCGCCGCCGGAGACGCCGCGAAGGCGGGCGGCACGCTGGCCAAGG
>JBKGHK010000470.1:0-8001 GCA_046520375.1 Pyxidicoccus sp. 3LFB2 | reverse complement strand
TTCCTGGCCTCGGCGGACCCGGGCTCGGTGCGCGAGCAGATCCGCCTGGCCCGCGAGCAGGCCTCGGCCACGCGGGACGCGGAGGCGCGGGCCCAGTATGAAAATGCCCGCGCGGCGCGAGAGGAGCAGCTGGCGGCCCTGGTGGACATCGACGCGGCGCGGGAGCGGGTGCTCGCCAACCTGTCGCGCATCGCCGCCACGTACCAGGGGCTGCCCGCGAAGGTGATGCGCCTGCACGCGCTGGATGCGCAGGCCACGGAGAGCATGTACGGGGACCTCAACGAAGAGCTGGGCCGGATGAATGGAGAAATCGGCGCCTTCGAGGAGACCCTGAAGTCCTTCCAAGAGGTTCGAGTCAGCACATGACGCCCAAGGTCCTCATCATCATCGGGTTCCTCGCCGCGGTCGGCGGGGTCTTCTATCTGTCCTCCCATCGCAGCTCGGGCACCCCGGGGAGCGGCGCCGGGCAGGGCGCCGAGCCGGCCGCGCGCGGCGAGGTGACGGAGATTTCCTTCCTCTACAGCACGGAGAAGAAGGACTGGGTGGAGTCCGCCGCCGCCGCCTTCCAGCGCGAGCACCCGGACATCAAGCTCAACCTGGTGGGCCGGGGCTCGCTGGACGCGGCGCAGGGCATCCTCGATGGCCGCGAGAAGCCCACCGTGTGGAGCCCCGCGGACAGCGCGGTGCTGCGCATGCTGGAGTCGGACTGGGCCACCGAGCCCTCGCGCGGGCGGCTCTTCGCCACCGACGGCGACGAGGCCCCGCAGCCGCTGGTGATTACGCCGCTGGTCTTCGTGGTGTGGGAGGACCGGGCCGAGGTGCTGCTGAAGGCCAACGAGGGGAAGACGGTGTCGTGGAAGGCCATCCACAAGGCGGTGGCGAGCGACCAGGGCTGGCCCGCCATTGGCGGCAAGCCGGACTGGGGCTTCGTGAAGCTGGGCCACACGGACCCGACGCGCTCCAACTCGGGGCTCCAGGCGCTGCTGCTGGCGACCATGGAGTACTACAACAAGCGCAGCGGCCTGACGGTGGGTGACCTGCTGGACCCGAAGTACCAGGAGTGGGTGAAGCAGCTGGAGAAGGGCGTCACCCGCTTCGAGACGTCCACGGGCACCTTCATGACGGACATGGTCCGCTTCGGCCCGTCCAAGTACGACATCGCCGTGGTGTACGAGAACCTGGCGATTTCCCAGCTGGCCAACGCGCAGGGCCGGTGGGGCAACCTGAAGGTGTACTACCCGGCACTCACCCTGTGGAGCGACCACCCGGCCGCGGTGCTGCAGGGCAGCTGGGTGACGCCGAAGCAGAAGGTGGCGGCGCTGGAGTGGCTGCGCTACCTGCGCAGCCGGCCCGTGCAGGAGCGCGCGCTGGCGTTTGGCTTCCGGCCGGCGGACCCGGCGGTGCCGCTGAAGACACAGGACGCCGCCAACCCCTTCACACGGTTGGCGCCGCACGGCATCCAGGTGGACGTACCGCCCGTGGCCGAGGTGCCGGAGGGGCCCGTGGTCCGCAACCTCCTCACCATGTGGTCCCGGGTGGTGGCCGCGTCGCGGTAGTCCGCCGGGCGCGTGCAGGACGCTCCCGCCCGACGGAGATTGTCGCGGGAGGCCCTGTCGGCCCCGGAGCCGGGCGGGTGTTGGGGAGTGGGCGCTCCAACCAGCTGGGGTGCCGTCCCGCCGCCGCGCCTGCCACGCCGCCGACCGGGCAGCCGGACAGCATGACCTTGCGTCTCCCTGGTCTCACCCTCCGTGCACCGTCACCTTCCGGGCGGGAACGGAGGGGTTCGCATGACACCTGGGCGTTGTGTGGGGAGAGGGATGGCGGTGGTGTGTCTGCTGATACTGGCGGTGGTGCCTCGGGCACAGGCCTTCAGTGACGCGGACGCGGTGCGGGTGATCGGCTTTGCACGCTCACAGCTCGCGGACACCACGCGGGAGATGCCGGATGCGACCTGGTCGCCGAAGGCGGCGCTGACGGACGGGACGTGGACCCGCGAGCCCAACACGGACCTCATCGAGTGGACGCAGGGCTTCTTTCCCGGAAGCATGTGGTTCATGTACCAGGTGGGCACCGAGCCCCTCTGGCGGGACAGGGCGGACCGCTGGACGCGGGCCCTGGAGCTCCAGAAGACCAACCGGCAGACGCATGACCTGGGCTTCAAGCTGTTCCTGAGCTTCGGCAACGCGTACCGGCTCACCGGCGACAGCTACTACCGCGGCGTGCTGCTCACGGCCGCCGAGTCGCTCGCGGCGCGCTACAACTCGCAGGTCGGCATCATCAACTGCTGCGACTGGAACTCCGACTGGCAGGTGCCGCTCGTCACCGACACCATGGTGAACCTGGAGCTGCTGCTGTGGGCGTCGCAGAACGGCGGGCGGCCCGAGTGGCGGACCATGGCCATCAACCATGCGCTGCGCACGCTGCAGGACGCGGTGCGGCCCGACGGCAGCTCCTTCCACTATGTGGACTACAGTCGCACCACGGGGGCCATCCGCTCGAAGGGCACCTTCCAGGGCTACTCGGCCAGCTCCACGTGGGCGCGCGGGCATGCGTGGCTCATCTACGGGTACACCATGGTGTACCGGTACACGGGCGACACGCGGATGCTCGAGGCGGCGCGGAAGGTGACGGACTGGTACCTGGCGCGGGTGCCGGCGGACATGGTGCCCAACTGGGACTTCGACGCGCCCCGCCAGCAGAAGGACTCGTCGGTGGGAGCCATCGTCGCCTCCGCGCTGCTGGAGCTGAGCAGCCTGGAGACGGACGCGGCCCGCAGGACGCGCTACCGGGACGCGGCGCTGCGCACGCTCGACTCGCTGGTGTCGCCCGCCTACTACGCGGACGGCACCAACAGCCCGGGCCTGCTGCTGCACGGCGTGGGTCACCTGCCGGCGGGGCGGGAAATCGACACCACCCTCATCTACGGCGACTACTACTTCCTGGAGGCGGTGCTGCGCTTCAACCCGAAGCCGCCGTACCCCTGGTACTCGAAGACGTCGTTCTTCCAGAGCCAGCACCTGCTCGGCTCCACCAACACCGGCGTGCGCACCATCGAGTTCGACATCAATCCGCGCACCGCCACGCAGGACGGCACGGTGGGGTACGCGGACAGCTCCACGGAGGTGACGGGGTACGGGAGCCTCAACCTCACGGTGCGCATGAACACGAGCGGCTACTTCGACGTGCGCAACGGCGCGGCGTATGCCGCGCTCACCCGGGTGCCGTACGTGTCCGGGCAGACGTACCGCGTGCGCATCCTCGCGGACCTCATCGCGCAGCGCTACAGCGTCTGGGTCCGGCCGCCTGGGGGCAGTGAAATCCAGATTGCCAGCAACTACGCCTTCCGCACCGGCGCGCCGGCCATCAACGACCTCGGCCGCGTCTCGGTGAGGACGGTCATCGACGACAGTGACTTCCGCGTGCTGCGCCACACCATGACGGCTGGCTCGTCCCCGAGCGGAACCAACCCGAAGCCCGGTGAGGAGGACCCGGTGCTCTCCGCCGCGCTGCTGGATGCCACGGGCGTCTTCGAGAGCAGGGACGCGGTCCAGTCCGCGGGGGAGGGCGGTGAAACGACTTCTCGCGAGGGGGACGGGCCTCCGGGCGCGATTGAGGACACCACGGTCAATCCCAATCCGACGCCCACGCCTCCGCCTCCGCCGCCCGAGGAGGGCGTCATTCCGGAGGAGCCCGCGGCGGTGGAGGATGACGGCGAGGGCCCGAGCGGGTGCGGTGCCACGACGGCGGCGCCCCTGCCACTGGCCCTGCTCGCGCTGGTGGGCCTGTCCCTGCGCGCGAGGCGGAAGCGGCTGCTCCGGAGCTGAGCCCTCGCGTGAGCCATGAAGGCCGGCCTCCATCCGCCACGGTGCCGCGGATGGGGGCCGCTGCTTTTTCAAATCATCCCGTCCCACCCGTGGTCGTTCCGTCGGAACGCTTCACGGATGGTCTCGGTCAGGTCCGAGGGCAGCGGGCCCTGCTCCAGCGTCCGCAGGTTCCGCCGCAGGTTGTCCAGCCGCCCTGTGCCCACGATGCAGGTGGACACGCCGGGCACGTACGCGGCGAAGCGCAGCGCCAGCTCGCTCCAGTCCAGCCCCCGCGAGTCCAGCGCCATGGTCCGCATCCGGTGCCAGTACTCACCGATGTCGTGCGCGCCGGGGCGCTCGTGGAATCTCCACGGCGCGTTGCCCAGGGGCCGCTTGGCGATGACGCCCACGCTGAGCTCCCGTGCCTGCGCGAGCCCCCGGTCGATGACGCGCTGGTCGAACAGGTTGACGGAGGTCTGCACCACCGTGAAGGCGCCGGTGCCCAGCGCGTACTCCAGCGCGGCGTTGTCTCCCGAGTACGCGGCGGCGCGCACCTTGCCCGCCTCCACCGCGCGCACCAGGGCGTCAATCAACCCGGGCCGCTGGAGCACCTCCACCGGGCACGAGTGGAAGTGCACCACGTCGAGCACGTCCGTGCGCAGCCGCTGGAGCGCTTGTTCCACGCCGCGGGTGATGCACTCGGGCGTCCAGTCCTCCACGCCGGGCACGCCGTAGCCGCACTTGGTGGACAGGACGAACTCGGAGCGGCGGCCGTGCAGGTGCCGGCCGATGCGCTCCTCCGACAGCCCGTAGCCGGGCGCCGTGTCGATGAGGTTGATGCCCGCGTCCAGCACTCCATGCAGCAGCGCGGCGGCATCCGACTCGGGCAGGTCCGGACTGCCCACGTGCCCCGCGCCGAAGCCGAGCACCGAGACTTCAAGTCCCGTCCTTTCCAGGGGGCGACGCTCCATCACCGTGAACCTCCTCGCGCGGCAGGGCGGAAGAAGGCCCCGGTCCGGCTGCGGCGCGCAGCATGTCACGCGAGCCGCAGCGTGGCACGGCGAGGAGTTCGTGCGCTCCATCACCCTCCAGCCCGATGACGGCGGCGGAGCCGGCGGCGGCGGTGGCGACGCCCACGGTGGGGACGACGCCCGCGCTACCGTCCGCCGCGTGCGGCCAGGTCGATGAAGCCGCGAATCCAGGTGAGGTTCACCGCGTGGCACTTCGCCAGCGGCGTGGGCGTGGTGGTCTCCAGCGCGGCGGCGAAGGGCACGCCCTGGCGCATGTACCAGTCGGTGATGCTGCCGTCGTGGTACTCGATGAGGCCGTCCGCGTCGGTGAAGTTGTTCTCGTCCACCTTCTGGTTGCGCACCACGGTGACGTGGCCGGCGCACACGTCCACCAGCGGCCGGTAGGCGTTCTTGTCCCCGAAGGTGTACGCGTACGTGGCCTCGCCGCCCAGGTAGTTGTCCTGGTGGATGTCGAGCGCGGCGTTCGGCGGAGCAAAGCGCGCCAGGTCCCCGCGCACGGCGCGGGTCTCCTTGGGCCCGCCGTCGTACAGCACCCAACGGAGGATGGGCTGCGGGCGGTTCAGCTCGCCCTTCCACTCGCCGGGAGCCACTTCGTACCGGAGGAAGTCGTTGTTGGGTTTCTCACCGCTGCGGTTGTAGCGGGTGCCGTCCTCGAAGCCCGACGGGTTGATGCACGGGTAGACGCGCAGGCCCACGCCGCGCTCGCGCGCGTACGCCACCACCTCCGGGAAGTGCTCGGCCAGCGTCAGCGGGCCGGCGGGTTCCTCTCCATGGAAGCCGGAGGTGATGACCAGCCAACGGTCGCCTGGGACGATGAGGCGGAAGAGCGGGTAGTCACGGCCCCCTTCCGTGACGCGGCCGTACTCGGCCACCTCCGCGAGCGTCGCGAAGGAACGGATGCGCTGGGCGTAGTCGGTGTAATTCACGCACCTAAACTAGCCGTGGCGCCTCCTGCCGCCCACCCAATCCCACCTGGGTACAATGCCGGGCCGTTCAGTGCCCCACGGCCCCGGGCCCGGGCGTGTGGCCGGGCCCGTGGGAAGGAATCACTTGATGCCCGTGCGCTCACGGAACTCGGTGGCCAGCTCCTTGCGCTGCTCCGGCGTCAGCGTGCCGTGCACCTCCAGCGCCGCATCCGTCATCTTGTGGGCGAAGGCGCGCATGGCGTCGATGCGGGCGTCCACCAGCGCGTGCAGCTTCTGCGCGTCCGGAGCGTCCGACGACAGCTGGGTGAAGGCCTCGGCGCGAGCCCCGTGCTGCTCCTCCATGAGCTTCACGCCGTCCTCGAAGAGGCGGTCCTTCACGGCGTGGATGGACTGGCGCTGCGCGTCGGTGGCGTCCAGGTCCTCCAGCTTGTCGTTCAGCCGCCAGGTGACCATCTGCTTGATGCGCTCGGGGTTGTGGCTCCAGCCATGGCCGCCGCGGAACGCGAAGCCGCTGAGGAGGACGACGGCGAGGACGGCGGAAGCGGCGATGGCAATCTTCTTCTTCATGGCACTCTCTCCGATGCCGGGCCCGTGAGGGCTCCGGCTGGGCTCGCCGAAGTGGCGACGGTGCTCAATGTGCCGGTCGACCGTTTCGTGGGCTTGTACGGGGCGTGAAGAAGTGTGAAGGGCGCGGGCGCTTCAGCGCTGGCCCTGGGGCCGGAGCTCGCGCGGCACGGGGCGCTCGCGGGCCAGCAGCTCGCGCAGGGCTCGCACCACGTCCGGGTGTTGCCCGCTCACCTCGTGGGCCTCCGCCGGGTCCGCCTCCACGTCATACAGCTCCACCTTCACGCCGTTCGGCGTGGGCAGCTCCAGGAGCTTCCACCGGTCCAGGTACACGCCCCGGTGACGGGCCGTCTGCACGGCGTGCTCCCACTCGGGCTTGAGGGCGATGTCTCCCGTCTCGGGCTCCACCGTGGCCGTCTCGTAGACCCAGGGGTAGGGGATGCGCACCCGCTGGTAGGCCTGGCCGTCGCGGTCGCTGAACCAGAGGTCCGTCTCCACGAGCGCGGGCGCGTCCGGCAGCGTGACGCCCTCCGCGCCCGGACGGACGAGGGGCGCCAGCGAGCGTCCCCGGAAGCTCTCCGGCGCGGCACGCCGAGCAGGTCCAGCAGTGTGGGCGCCACGTCCAGCGCGCGGGCCCGCTGCTTCACGGTGTGCCCCTGGGCCACGTGCCCCGGGCGGTGCAGCACGAAGGGGATGCGCAGCGCGGCGCCGCCCCACAGGTGGTCCCCGTGGCCCAGCCCCCGACCCTCGTCCGCGAGGTGCTCGCCATGGTCCGCCAGCACCACCACCAGCGAGGACTCCCACAGCCCGCGCTGCTCCAGCTCCGCGCGGACGTCGCCCACCAGGCCGTCGAAGGAGCGCACCGCGGCGTCGTAGTTGGCCACCAGCGCCCGCACGTCCTCGGGCGTTGGCGGGGCCTGCCCCGGCGGCACTTCCATCTGGGGCGTGGTGCCGAAGCGCCAGGGGCCCGCGTAGTCCGGCGCGACGAAGCGCCCTCCTCGGGCCAGGGCGCGGCATACGGGAAGTGCGGCGTGGAGCCGAAGACGACGAGGGCGAAGGGGTCTCCGGGAGGCAGGCCGTCCAGCGTGCGCCGCACGCGGCCCAGCAGCGGCGCCGGGTCGGTCAGCTCGGGGAACTGGCCGCGCTCGGGGAAGAGGCCGGGGGCCAGCGCCGTCCACGGCAGCAGGGCCACATGGGTGATGAGCATCCGTTGGCGGATGAGGTCCGGGAAGTCGAAGGCCGGCGCGTCCACGTGCTGGAAGCCGAAGTCCAGGCGGGAGAAGTGGTCTCCCGCGTAGTCCGCCACCACCGCCGTCCGCCAGCCCGCGCCGTTCAGCGCGGTGGCCAGCGTGGTGAGGGGCTGCTCCCGGGCCTCGCGCCCCACCAGCGTGTGGCGGATGGGGTGCTCGCCCGCCCACTGCGAGGTGAGCAGCGTCGTCCATGAGGGCGCGGTGCGCGGCACCTGCACCACCGTCTCCTGGAACTGCGTGCCCTCGCGCAGCAGTCGGTCGATGTTGGGCGTGGTGGGGTGCGGGTACCCGTTGCCGGAGAAGTGGTCCGGCCGCAGCCCGTCCGCGGAGAGGATGACGAGGTTGAGCCGCTCCGGGGGCTCCGGCGACGCGGCGGGCGGAGGACTGGCCCGCACGAGGGTCCCCATCCCGAGCAGCACCGGCCACG
>JBKGHK010000046.1:0-27707 GCA_046520375.1 Pyxidicoccus sp. 3LFB2 | reverse complement strand
ACCTGCATCGGCAGGCCCGGGTCGTCCCTGCCGGAGGCGGCCGTCTGCCGGGCCACCGTGCCCGCGCTCTCCGC
This sequence comes from Pyxidicoccus sp. 3LFB2, assembly GCA_046520375.1. GTDB lineage: Bacteria > Myxococcota > Myxococcia > Myxococcales > Myxococcaceae > Myxococcus. The sequence continues at coordinate 27,633 of JBKGHK010000046.1, read as the reverse complement.
GAGGAACACCCGGCAGAGGGGGACGTCGTCGGCATTGGCGCCCAGGATGCGCGCGGCCACGGCGCAGGCCTCCTCGGCGGAGCGCGTCTCCGACAGCGCGGTGCCCAGCTCCCGCAGCGCGCGCAGCTGGCGCTCGTCCTGGACCTGGGCGGTGGTCTCCTGGCACGTCACCAGGACGCCGCCCACCCCGCCCAGGTCGTCCGGCACGGGGCTGTAGGAGAAGGTGAAGTACGTCTCCTCCACGTAGCCCCTGCGCCGCATGGGCAGCAGCAGGTGCTCGTTCCAGGTGGCGGGCCCCCCGGCGCGGATGGCCTCCGCCTGGGGACCGACGATGTGCCAGATTTCCGCCCACACCTCCGGGCCGGGCGCTCCGAGCGCGCGCGGATGCTTGTCCCCGAGGATGGGCCGGTAGGCATCGTTGTAGAGCTGGATGAGCTGGTCCCCCCACCAGAGCAGCATGGGGAAGCGGCCGCCGAGCACCAGGCCCAACGCGGTGCGCAAGCTGGTGGGCCATGTCTCGACAGGGCCCAGCGCCGTGCGGGCCCAGTCGACGGAGCGCATCAGCGCGCTCATCTCCCCGCGTGCGTTGAAGATGTCCTGGACCGACGCGCTCTTCATGGACCCCGACGGCTCCTGGAGGCTCTGGCTGTGGAGGGGGATATTCCGTGTAACAGCCGCTGGCCACTGTGGGCGGGCTTTCGTTGCCCCTCACTTCCCAGGGGTACACTGGACGACGGCTCGCCGCCCGGAGGGCCGGACACCCCGGGCAGCGCGTGCCTGCCTCGTCCGGGAGTATCCTGGCGACGAAGCACCGGAGCGCCCCTCTCCCCGGAGCGCCAGCGAGGAACCATGCATCTGGATGACTACAGTCGCTACGACGCGGTGGGTCTGGCCGAGCTCGTTCGCCGCAAGCAGGTCTCGCCCGAGGAGCTGTTGAAGACAGCAGTGGAGGCCATCGCCCGGGTCAACCCGAAGCTCAACGCCGTCATCGACGTGCGCGAGGCCGAGGCTCGGAACACCATCCAGCGAGGCCTTCCGGAGGGCCCCTTCCAGGGCGTGCCGCTGCTGGTGAAGGACCTGGTCCTCCATGCCGCGGGCGTCCCCACGGACCTGGGCAGCCGGCTGGGTAAAGGCCTCGTCTTCCCGCATGACAGCGCGCTGGCGGCCCGCTTCAAGCGCGCGGGCCTGGTGCTGATGGGCCGCACCAACACGCCCGAGTTCGGCAACAACGCCACCACCGAGCCCGTGCTCCATGGGCCCACCCGCAACCCGTGGGATTTGGAGCGCAGCCCGGGTGGCTCCAGCGGCGGCTCCGCGGCGGCGGTGGCGGCGGGCATCGTCCCGGTGGCGCACGGCAACGACGGCGGCGGCTCGCTGCGCATCCCCTCGTCCCTGTGCGGCATCTTCGGCATGAAGCCCACGCGAGGCCGCGTCTCCGTGGGTCCGGACGTGGGCGAGGCCCTCAACGGCATGGGGGTGGAGGGCGTGGTGTCGCGCACGGTGCGCGACAGCGCGGCGATGATGGACCTCATGCAGGGGCCCGAAGCGGGCGATCCGTACCACGCGCCCCCGCCGGAGCGGCCGTACCTGGAGGAGCTGCGCAGCAAGCCGGGCCGCCTGCGCATCGCCCTGTCGCGCACGGCCGTGTCCGGCGTGCCGGTGAGCCCGGACTGTGTGGCCGCCGTCGAGGACGCGGCGCGGCTGTGCACGGAGCTGGGCCATGAAGTCGTGGAGGCGTCGCCCACCTACGACGCCCGGATGATGAACACGGCGATGACGGCCGTCTGGGCGGCGGCGCTGGCCAACTGGGCCTATGGCCTGGGGCAGATGCTGGGCCGCACGCCGGGGCCCGACACCATGGAGGCCACCTCGTGGGAGGTGACGCGCTTCGGCGCGGCCCTGAAGGTGTCGGAGCTACAGGCGGCGCTCGCCACCTTCAACCAGGTGTCGCGCACGGTGGGCGCCTTCTTCGTGGAGCACGACGTGCTGCTGACGCCCACGGTGGCGGTGCCGCCCTACAAGCTGGGCGTGCTGGACGCGATGGTGCCCAAGGCGCCCGAGGACTGGTACGCGCACGTCTTCGGCCTCTGCCCGTTCACCGCGGTGTTCAACGTCACCGGCCAGCCGGCCATGTCCGTGCCGCTGTACTGGAACGCGGAGGGCCTGCCCATCGGCGTCCAGTTCGCCGGCCGCTTCGCGGACGAGGCCACGCTGTTCCGCCTCGCCGCGCAGCTTGAGGAGGCCCGGCCCTGGGCGGGTCGCAAGCCGAAGGTGCACGTGACGCAGGCGGCCTGAGGGGCCCCGTGACGGGGTGGGGCCCCCCTGGCCCGCCCCGCGCGTCCCGAGGGACGCCGGCTCGCTACGTCACCGAGATTCGCGCCAGCGCGTCCCGGAGCCGCTCCGGCATGGCCACGGCCTTGCGCGTCTGGCGGTCCACGAAGACATGGACGAAGTGCCCGTGGGCGGCCGGCTGCGTCTCGCCCTCCTTGAAGATGCCGATGCCGTAGGTGACGGAGCGGTTGCCCAGCTTGTCCACGCGCAGGCCGGCCCTCAGGGCATCGGGGTACGCGAGGGGCGCGCGGTAGGCGCACTTCGACTCCACCACCAGGCCGATGACGGCGCTGGTGTGGATGTCCAGGCCGCCCTCGTGGATGAGGTAGTGGTTCGCGACGGTGTCGAAGTAGCTGTAGTAGGTGACGTTGTTGATGTGGCCGTACACGTCGTTGTCCATCCACCGGGTGGTGATGGGCAGGAAGTAGCGGTAGCGCTCGGCCGTCTCGACGTCGGACACGGGGTTGCCTCCAGGTGGGTTACCAGTAGCGCAGCGCCTGACGGAACAGGTCCGTGAGCACCGGCCGGGTCATCTCTCGCGGCGCGTTCTGCAGCAGGCGCTGCTGCGGGAAGGCCCCTTCCGTGAGGGCCGTGACGTCGGCCTCGGTATAGCCGACACCGCCCAGTCCATTGGGCATGCCCACCGCGCGCATGATGCGGATGACCTCCCTGGCGAGCACCTCACCCGCGTCCTCCTTCGCGGCGCCCCGCGTGTCCGCGCCCAGCCCCTGCGCGGCCTCCAGGTGGCGCTCGGGGCTGACGCTCGCGGTGTAACGAAACACAGCGGGGGCGTTGACGATGACCGCCATGCCATGGGGCACCAGGGGCTCCTCATCGGGATAGCCCGAGGGGCGGAAGTCGCGCACCAGCCCGGCCACCGCGTACGCCATGCCGTGCGGCGCGTGCACGCCCGCGTTGCCAAAGGCGATGCCGGCGAGCGTGGCGGCCCACATCGTCTGCTCGCGAGCCTCGGCGTCGCTCGCGTCCTTCACCGCGCGCTCCAGGTACAGCCCCAGCAGGCGCAGCGCCTCGCGGCAGCCCAAGTCACTCCACGGGTTGGAGCCCTGGCTCATGGGCCGCAAGGAGGGCCGCGCGGGCGCGGGGCGGCGCACATAGGGGCGCGCGGTATAGGACTCCAGCGCGTGGGACAGCACGTCCAGCCCGCTGGCGGCCACCACCTCGCCGGGCAGGCTGGTGGTGCAGTCCGGGTCGATGAGGGCCTCGGTGGGCCGCAGCGCGGGCGAGGCGATGCCCGTCTTCGCGGACAGGGAGAGCAAGTCGAAGATGGTGATGCCCGTGACTTCGCTGCCCGTGCCGGACGTGGTGGGGCACGCGATGTGCGGCTTGAGCGGCCCGGGCACGGGCTTCCCCGCGCCGACGGGGGCGTTGACGTAGGTGAGGAAGTCGGCCGGGTACGTGGCGTAGAGGTTGGCGGCCTTGCAGGTGTCGATGACGGAGCCGCCGCCGAGGGAGACGTACCCGTCCGGCTGGACTTCCGCCGCGAAGCGCGCCGCTTCCAGGAAAGACTGGTCCGTGGGCTCGATGTGCACGTCGGTGAAGACCACGACGTCCAGCCCGGCGGCGAGCAGCGACTGGCGCACCTTCTCGAAGAAGGGCAGCCGCGCCACGCGTGCATCGGAGAACAGCGCCACGCGATTCATGCCGAGCGCCCGGGCCCGGTCCCCCACCTCCGCCAGACAGCCCCGGCCGAACGTGACGCGGGACGTGTCCACGGTGAAGGCGGTGTCACAGCCCTCGCCGACCGGGTGGTAATGGCAGCAGCCCATGGCGTCCTCCTGAACCGTTGGTGCGCGCAATGTACAGCGCGAGCTCGGCAGGGGGGCTGCTGGTTCCGCGAAACGACGCCCGGTCGACTGCCGCCCGGGCCCGGCTCCCGCTCCGCCTTTCGCTGTGCGAAACGACGTCCGGGTTTGGCACGACGTACGGGCCCGGCCAGGGACAGCAGGCCGGGCCCGGGGGGGCGTCAGTCGTAGCGGCTGTTGAGGTCCAGCGTCCACGAGCGCAGCGTGCCGCTGCCCACGCCCGAGGGGTTGGTGATGCGCAGCAGCCAGCGCCCGTTGATGGTGCTGTCGCGGGAGATGCCCCGCGTCACGGAGATGCGCGCCGGAGGCGTGCCCTCGGCGGGCCCGTTCCACAGCAGCGCGGTGTCACCACCCGGGTCCTCCAGCGTCAGCACCAGCCGGTGCGGCGCGGTGTGCACCAGGTCCAGCTCCACGACGATGTCATCCGGCACCGTGGCCAGCCCCACCACCGCGACGGGGGACGCGTAGTTCGTGGTGGACGCGGCCAGGTGCAGCTCCGCGTACTTCGTGAACGTGCCAGCCATCCACGCCGGCCGGCACCAGCCCTCCGACGCGCCGGAAGGAATGCCACGGCAGAAGAGCCCGGCCTGGCACGGCGTGAAGACCGAGCAACTGTCGCCCTCGCCCGGCACCGACGCGGGGTTGATGCAGCGGCCGTAGATGCTGGAGCCGTCATACGGGATGCCCTCGCAGACGAGCCCGGCCTGGCACGTGTTCTGCCCCGTGCACGGGTCTCCCGCCGGGGCCAGCTGCGTCATGTTCTTCAACTGCTGGAGCGTGGCGCCGTCCACGTTGGGCAGCCGCGACAGCTCCACCATGTGGACGATGGGGCGCGCGGCCAGGAGGCTCTGCACCGCGAGCGGGCTCAGGCCGTAAACCGTCTGCAGGCTCGTGCCGGACTCCGTGTTGGCCACCTTGATGACCCGGCGCGCCTCGGCGAGGTTGAAGGCGAGCCCGTCGAACACGCCCACCGACGCATCCAGCGGCAGGTCCGCCACGCGGCCGGTGCCCCGGGCGTACCACTCCAGGTCCGCGAGCGCCGCGGGGCCCACGTAGGGGACGTCGTCCACCTGGTCGATGGTGACGAACGTGCGGTCATCCCCGGTGTGCGCCACCCCGTCGGGGCCGGCACGCCACGCCATCAGGTTCTGCGCGGCGAGCGCGTTGAGCGGCACCTCCTGGTCCAGCACCGCCAGCGTGGTGGAGGGGTCATTCAGGAAGGCCAGCACGCCCGTCGTGGCGGGCGTGCCATCGGACAGCGCCTGCGACTGGGACACGGGCGCGGAAGTCTCCGTGGGCTCGGACTCGCTGGCGGGCGGAGCCCCACAGCTGAACAGGGAGAGGGACAGAAGCAGAGGGAGTCGGGAGTTCATGGGCTCCCGTGTATCCCAGTTACAAGCGCTCGCCCAGATGGCACCTCGCCCGGCACGACGGGGTCCGCTTCGAGGGAGGGGGCAAGGGGCGGCGGGTTGGCGCAGGCACAACCCATCCGCAACGTTGAGGTTGGAGGTGACTTCCCGTCCCAGCCTTCCATGGACCACCTGCACGACATTTCCGAGACTCCGGCCGCGTCGACGGGTGGCGAGGAGGCAGAGGGCTCGCGGCCCGCCTGGATGGATGGAGACTTCCGGGGCGATGAGCGCATCCTGGAGCTGGTCTTCTCCAGCCTCAGCGAGGGGGTGGTGGTGGCCGATGCGCACGGCTACTTCCAGCTCTTCAACCCCATGGCGGAGCGGATTCTGGGCTTCGGGCCCACCGAAGCCCCCATCAACCACTGGCCGGAGACCTACGGCCTCTACCTGCCCGACGGGGTGACACTCTGCCCCGTCAGGCAACTGCCGCTGGCCCGCGCCCTGCGGGGCGAGGAGGTCAACCAGGCGGAGCTCTACCTTCGCAACCCGGCCAGGCCCTCGGGGACCTGGCTGAGTCTGAACGCCCGCCCGATTCGCGACTGCGCCGGCGTGCTCCGGGGCGCCGTCTCCATCTTCAGCGACGTCACCCTCATGAAGAGCACCATGGAGGAGCTGCGAAGAGGCCAGGAGACGTACCGCTCGCTCTACCGCAGCACGCCGGTGATGATGCACTCCATCGACCGCGAGGGGCGCCTCATCAGCGTGAGCGACTTCTGGCTCAGCACGCTGGGGTACACGCGGGAAGAGGTGCTCGGCCGCTCCTCCGTGGAGTTCATGACGCCCGAGTCCCGCCGGTACGCGAGGGACGTCGTGCTGCCCGAGTACTTCAAGACGGGCGCGTGCAGGGACGTCCCCTACCGGATGCTGAAGAAGGGCGGAGAGCCCATCGACGTCGTCCTGTCCGCCATCGCGGAGCGGGACGCCGCGGGCACCATCGTCCGCTCCCTCGCCGTGCTCATCGACGTGACGGAGCGGAAGCGGGCGGAGGAGGCCCTGCTCGAAAGCGAGAAGCGGATGCGGGCCATCCTCGACAACTCGCCGACGGTGTTCTTCCTCCTGGACCCCCAGAACCGCTTCACCTTCGTCAACCGCGAGTGGGAGCGCCGCTTCCACCACACGCGCAGGGAGGTCGCCGGCAAGAGCCCCTATGACATCTTCCCCAGGGACACCGCCGCCCGCCTGTCCGAGGACAACCTGTCCATCATCCGGAGCGGCGCCTCGCACACGGGCGAGGAGCGCGTCCCCCAGGACGACGGCATCCACACCTGGCTCACGCACAAGTTCCCGCTCATCGACTCCGCGGGGGACGTGTCCGCGGTCTGCGGCATCTCCACGGACATCACCGAGCGCAAGCGGGGGGAGCTGGCGCAGCGCTTCCTCGCCGAGGCCAGCCGCGAGTTGGTGACGTCGCTCGACGAAGGCGCCACGCTCCAGCGCGTCACCGAGCTGGCCGTCCCCACCCTCGCGGACCTCTGCGTCATCTTCATGCCGGGCGCGGATGCGGTGCTGCGGCCGGTGGCCATCACCGACAGCGTCGCGCCGCGCGCCTCGCAGGCGCGCGAGTTCCTCCAGCGTCACCCTCCGGCGGTGACAGCCGCCCAGGGCCCGCCATGGGTGATGGCCACCGGCCGGTCCGAGGTGGCGAAGCACTCGCGGGGCCTGCTGCCGCCCGAGCTGCTGGACTCGCCCGGGTGGGAGACGCTGCGGACGCTCCAGGGACGGCCGGTCATCAGCGTCCCGCTCCGGGCCCGGGGCCGCATCCTGGGGGTGCTGTCGGTGGTCAGCTCGCTGTCGGACCTCGCGGAGGCCCCGGCGGACCCGTGGCTGGTGGAGGAGCTGGGCCGCCGGGCGGCCTTCGCCATCGACAACGCCCAGCTCTACTGCAAGGCCCAGGAGTCCATCCGCACGCGCGACGAGTTTCTCTCCATTGCCTCGCACGAGCTGAAGACGCCGCTGACGTCCATGAAGCTGCGGGCCCAGCAGATGGAGCGGACGCTCGCGCGCCCCCATGACGGCCCCCAGCTGGCCCAGAAGGTCTCCAGCATGCTCGACGTCTTCGACGAGCAGCTGAAGCGGCTGGCGCACCTGGTGGAGCACCTGCTGGACGTCTCGCGCATCAACGAGAGCCGGCTCGCCCTGCGCCTGGACGAGCTGAACCTGGGCGAGGTGGCCAGCGGCGTCGTGGCGCACCTGGAGGAGCAGCTGGAGAAGACCGGGTGCGCGCTGCAGTTGGTGGCGCCCGAGCCGGTGGTGGGCCGGTGGGACCGGCTCCGGATGGAGCAGGTGCTATTGAATCTGCTGACGAACGCGACGAAGTACGGCGCCGGCAGGCCCATTCGCGTGGAGGTGACGCGGTGGGGGGAGCAGGCCCGGCTGCTCGTCGCGGACCAGGGCGTGGGCATTCCGCGCGAGTCCCACGCGCGCATCTTCGAGCGCTTCGAGCGCGCCTCCTCCCGCAACTACGGCGGGCTCGGGCTGGGGCTCTTCATCACCCGGCAGCTGGTGGAGGCGCATGGGGGGAGGATTCGCGTGGACAGCGAGCCGGGCCGGGGCGCGAGCTTCATCGTCGACCTGCCCCTGCGGCCTCCCGGCTGACCTGGACGCCCCCCGCGCCGCCGGGTACCGTCCCGCGCCCTATGTCGTCACCCACGGTGGGCTTCTGGGGTCCCAGCACCGCGACGGTGGACTGGTGCGAGACGAACTACCAGCACCTGTTCCATGTCAGCGAGCTCTTCAACACGGCCTCCAGCCTCGTGCTGGTGGCGGTGGGAGTGCTCGGCCTCGTGCTGCACCGCCACGTGCTGGAGCGGCGCTTCCTCTTGGCCTTCTCGCTGCTCTCCGTGGTCGGCGTGGGCAGCACCGCCTTCCACGCGACGCTGCGGCGCGAGCACCAGATGCTGGACGAGCTGCCGATGCTCTATCTCGCCATCGTCATCGTCTACATCCTGCTGGAGGACCGGCCCCAGCGGCGCTTCGGCCACTGGCTGCCGGTGCTACTCCTCGGGCACGCCGTGCTGGTGACGTACCTGACGGCCTTCACCCGGGGCAACGTCCAGTTCTTCCTCTTCCAGGTCAGCTTCGCGTCGCTCGAGTTCTACGCGCTGGGCCGCACCTACGTCCTCCAGCGTCGCAGCGCGGATGCGCGGGTGAAGCGCCTGTTCCGGCTCGGCATCGCCGCCTACGCGCTCGCGATTGTCCTGTGGCTGAGCGACATCCAGTTCTGCCCCACCCTCAACGAGACGCTCCCCGCGCACGGGCTGCCCAACCCCCAGTTCCATGCCTGGTGGCATGTGCTCGTCTCGTGCGGCTTCTACGCGCTGCTGCTCGTCATCGCCCACCACCGGCTGGAGACCCTGGGCCGGCGGCCCCGACTCACCTCCATTGCAGGGATTCCCCGAGTCGAAGCCGCACTCCCAGTCAAGGGCGCTGATACAGCGCCATTGTACTAATGCCATCTGGTTGACGCTTGGTCGCTGTAGGACCCAAAGTACGGCTTCGTTCCCCCATCACGAGGCCTCATTTGCTCAAGCGTTATCGGTGGCTCATCGCGACCTCCACGGTTGCGGTGGTCGCGGTCGTAGCCGTGCCCTCCGGCGCCAGCGCGTACAAGCGCTGGAAGTCGCGCAACCTGCGGACGAAGATCGCCAACTTCCTGCACGACCCGCGCGCGGGGGAAGTCTCACCGGAGGTGCTGCGGGAGCTGGCGTCGTCGCGCGGAGAGGCGGAGCCCGAGGCGGGCGAGGCCGAGAGCGATGACCCGATGCGCCGCCGCGTCGCCGCGCGCATGCTGTGGGGCGTGCCCACCGCGGAGGTGATGGAGCACCGCGCCCGCGTCGCGCATGCCGAGTCGCGCCGCTGGGAGAAGCTGCTGCCCCGCCCGCCCGCGCCGTGGGACTGGTTCTCGGAGCCCAAGGGGGCCGACAAGGCCGTCGTCTCCGGCCGGTCGTGGGTGAACATCGGCCCCACCAACGCCAACTTCCAGTACAACGGCACGCTCTACAACGAGGTGGACTCGGGCCGCGTCTCCGGCATCGCCGTGCACCCGGTGGACCCGCAGGTGATGTACCTGTCCACCAGCGGCGGCGGCCTGTGGAAGACGTTCAACTTCGGCGCCGCCACGCCCTCCTGGCACCCGGTGAGCGAGGCCCTGGGCAACCTGGCCATTGGCGCCATGGACCTGGACCCGTCGAACCCGGAGACGCTCTACGTGGGCTCGGGTGACTTCGTGGACACGCCGGGGGGCCACGTGGTGAAGACGCAGGACGGCGGCGTCACCTGGGGCGCGCCGGTGGGCCTGTCGGGCCAGTACCCCGCGGGCTCCGGCGGCCTCTCCGTCAAGGCGCTGCGCATCCGCGCGCTGAAGGTGGACCCCGCCAACGCCAACGTCGTGCTCGTGGGCACCGACGTGGGCCTGTTCCGCTCCACCGACGCGGGCGTGAGCTACAGCCTGGTGGACCTGCCCAACCAGGGCGCCGTCCAGCGCTCCGAGAGCGTGTGGTCCATGGTGTACACCGGTGCAGTCGGCGGCGTGAGCCGCTGGGCCATCAGCGGCACGTACGCGTGCAGCGCCACCGTGCCGCCCCCGGAGGCGGGGTTCGGCCAGACGGCCAACTCCGGCTGCACCGCGGGCAACCCGGGCGACATCTGGACGAGCACCGACGCGGGCGCGACGTGGAGCTCGCGCAAGGCGGCGGGCACCATGCCCACCACCGCGGTGGGTCGCATCACCCTGGCCGCGGGCACGCCCTCCGGCGCCGCCCCGCCGGTGACGGTGGTGTACGCGCAGCTGGGCAACCAGGACGAGTACAACGGCTCCGCGGGCGTGGGCTACTGGCGCTCCCTCAACTCGGGCACCAACTGGTCTGCCATCACCGGCTCGCTGGCCAACCCCACCACCCTGGGCAGCCCCCGCGACTGCGGCACCGTCAATGTGAACGACGCGCAGGCCTGGTACAACTCGGCCATCGCGGTGGACCCGGGCAACGACAACAACGTCCTCGTGGGCGGCATGTTGTGCGGCCTGCGCACCACCAACGGCCTGGCCTCCTCGGTCACCTGGGAGAACGTGGCCCACTGGCTGCCCAGCAGCGGCTACGGCAACGTGACAGGCGGCCCGCTGGACTACGTGCACGCCGACTGGCACCGGGCGCTCATCGTCCGCTCCGCCACGGGCTACATCGCCATGGCCGGCACGGACGGCGGCCTCTTCGTGTCGCGCAACCTCTTCAATGCCACGCCGCCGCAGGTGGTGTGGGACGGGAAGAACCGCGGCATCGTCACCCACCTGAGCTACTCGGTGGCCTCGGGTGACCCGGCCACGGGCAACCCGTACCTGGCCTACACGGGCCTGCAGGACAACGGCACGCGCTTCAGGGACCCGTCCGCGGGCGCCGCGTCCACCACCTTCAATCAGGTCATCGGCGGTGACGGCTTTGGCGCCGCGGCCTCCCGGGACGCCACTACCGGCGCCACCATCTACTGGGCCAGCGTCAACGGCAGCCGCGAGTACTGCGTGCCCACCGCCGCCAACAGCTTCTGCAACTCGGGCACGGCCTGGAACACGCGCGATGCCACGCCGCGCTGCTCCACCGATGCGCAGCCGTTCATCATTCGCTACGCGCTCGCGTCCGCCAGCCCCAGCGCCAACACGTTCCTCACGGCCACCGACAGCGCCGTCCACCGCGTGAGCGGCACGGGCACCTGGCAGGCCATCAGCCCCTGCCTCACCGGCTTCACCCGCCTGCTCTCGGCGTCCGCCAACATCGACGGCCTGTATGGCGTGTCCATGAGCGGTGGCCGCTTCTACGTCACCAGCAACTGCGCGGGCACCGCCACCAACTGCACCTGGACGCAAAGCAGCATCCTGGGCTTCGACGTCAACGGCAACGGCACCATCACTGCGGACGAGCAGCTCTCCTACACGATGCAGGTGGCCTTCCCGCCCACCACGCCGGCGGGACGCAATCCCGGCGACGTGTACGTGGCGTCGAGCGGCGCGCCCATCACCCGAGACGCTGTCACCGTGGTGCCGGACGCCCTGGGCCACCTCTTCATCACCCAGGACCGCGGCGCCACGTGGGCGCCGCTGCACGGCAACGGCACGGGCTTCGATTTGCCCAACGTGGGCATCGACGTGGTGCGGTACGACCCGTCGGACCTGACGAACAACACGCTCTACGTGGGCACCGAGCTGGGCGTGTACCGCACCACCGACGCCGGCCAGACGTGGCGCCGCTTCGGCCAGGGCTTCCCCATGGCGCGGGTGACGGACATGTTCATCAGCCGCACCGGCGCGATGATGCGCGTGGCCACCTACGGCCGCGGCCTGTGGGAGCTGTACCCGTCCGCCACCGCCGAGAAGGGCGTCAGCGGCAACGGCGACTGGAACCGCGACCAGCAGCTCGACTTCGTCGACCTGGCCGCCGCCGCCAGCCGCCTGGGCACGGACCCGTCCACCACCGCGCAGCCCTACTACGACTGGAACACCGACATCACTGGCACGGTGAACGGCACGGACTCCGCCGACCTCACCGAGCTGCTCAACCGCATGGGAGGTCGCCCGTGAGCCGCGCCTCCTCGTCCCCCTTCCTGGAGATGTCTCCCTTGAGCTTGAAGAACCTGGCGCTCCTCGTCTTCACGAGCGCCCTCATCCTGAGTGGCTGCGGCGGCGACAAGCCCCCGGAGCAGCCCGTGGCGAAGCGGCTGGCCTTCACGGTCCAGCCCTCGCAGACGGTGGCGGGCGTCGCCATGGCGCCCGCGGTGCAGGTGACGGTGCAGAGCGCGGAAGGGGCCACCATCCCCGGCGCTCAGGTCACCGTGTCGCTGGCCCTGGAGGCCAACCCCGCGGGCGGCACGCTCTCGGGCACCACGTCGGCGGCGACGTCGCAGGGCGCGGCCACCTTCTCCGGCCTGGTGCTGGACAAGGCGGGCGCGGGCTACACCCTCGTGGCCCGGGCCCAGGGCCTGGAGTCCGCGACGAGCCAGGCCTTCACCGTCACCGCGGCGCCGGTGCTGGCGAACGTCCTCTCCTTCTTGCAAGAGCCCGGTGAGCTGGAGGCGGGCAGCACCTTCCCGTCGGTGGTGCGCGTGGCCGTGAAGGACGCGGCCGGCAATCCGGTGACCGCGAGCGTGCCCGTCACGCTGGCGCTCGGCGCCAACCCCGCGGGCGGCACCCTCTCCGGCACCCTCACCGCCAACACCGCTGACGGCGTGGCGGCGTTCCCCGAGCTGTCCATCGACAAGGTGGGCGAGGGCTACACCCTCGTCGTCAGCGCGGCGAACGCGGAGCCCGTCACCAGCGCCGCGTTCCGGGTGAAGCCGGGCAAGGCGAAGTCCATTGCCTTCGTCACGCAGCCCGCGTCCTCGTCCGTGGACGTGGCCCTCACCCCCGCGGTGCAGGTGCGACTGCTGGATGCGCGCGGCAACCCCGCCACGGGCGCCACCGACAGCATCACCCTGGCGCTCGGCACCAACACCACTGGCGCCACGCTGGGCGGCACCGTCACCGTGGCCGCCATCGAGGGCGTCGCCACCTTCGCGGACCTCTCCGTGGACCGCGTGGGCACGTACACGCTGGCTGCCTCCGGCACCGGCCTGGACGGCGCCACGTCCGAAGCCTTCAGCATCGCTGCGGGCGCGGCCACGCGGCTTGCCTTCAGCGTGCAGCCCACCAGTGCTACGGCGGGCAGCACCCTGACGCCCGAAGTGGAAGTGACGGCGCTCGATGCGCGCGGCAACGTCGCCAGCTTCACGGGGGCGGTGACGGTGGCACTGGCCGCCAACCCCACCGGCGACACGCTCCAGGGCACCCTCACCGCCAACGCGGTGGCGGGCGTGGCCCGCTTCAGCACCCTGTCCCTGCGGCAGGCGGGCACCGGCTACACGCTGGCGGCTTCCGCTACGGGCCTCACCTCCGCCACCAGCGCGGCCTTCAACGTGACGCCGGGCGAGGCCCAGACGCTGGCCTTCACGACCCAGCCCTCCTCCACCGTGGCAGGCACCGCCTTCAACCCGGCGGTGGCCGTCACCGTGCGCGACGCCTTTGGCAACACGGTGACGTCCAGCACCGCCACCATCCAGCTCGCGCTGGCCAACAACCCCTCTGGCGCCGCCCTGGCCGGAACGCTGTCCATCGCGGCGGTGAGTGGCGTGGCCAGCTTCCCGGGCATCTCGGTGAACCGGGTGGGCACGGGCTACACGCTGTCCGCGTCGGCGCAGGGCCTCACGACCACCTCCAACGCCTTCGACATCGAGGCGGGCGCGGCCGCGCAGCTGACCTTCAGCGTGCAGCCCTCCAGCGTCTCGGCGGGCAGCAACCTGACGCCGGAAGTCGAGGTGACGGCGATCGATTCCCAGGGCAACGTGGCCACCGCCTTCACGGGCGCGGTCACGGTGGCGCTGGCGGCCAACCCGACAAGTGACACGCTCCAGGGCACCGTCACCGCCAACGCGGTGGCCGGCGTGGCGCGCTTCAGCACCCTGTCGCTGCGCCGGGCGGGCACCGGCTACACGCTCGCGGCCTCCGCCACGGGGCTCACCTCCGCCACGTCGCAGGCGTTCAACGTGACGCCGGGCGAGGCCCAGTCGCTGGCCTTCACCACCCAGCCCGCGACCCGTGTGGCGGGCACCGCGTTCAGCCCGGCGGTGGCCGTGGCGGTGCAGGACGCCCTCGGCAACACGGTGACGTCCAGCACCGCCACCATCCAGCTCGCCCTGGGCAACAACCCCTCCAGCGCGACCCTCGCCGGCACGCTGTCTGTCGCGGCGGTGAATGGCGTGGCCACCTTCCCGGGGGTCTCGGTGGACCTGACGGGCACCGGCTACACGCTGACCGCCTCGGCAGCGGACCTCACCGCCACCTCCAACGCCTTCAACATCACCACGGGACCTGCCGCACGGCTTGCGTTTGGCGTGCAGCCTTCGAACGTGGCGGCTGGCAGCACCATCACCCCGGCGGTGACGGTGCGCGTGGTGGACGCGGGGGGCAACACCGTGACGACGGCCACCACGAGCATCACCGTGGCCTTCGGCAACAACCCGGGCGTGGGCATCCTCAACGGGACGAAGACGGCGAGCGCGGTGGCCGGCGTGGCCACCTTCTCCACCCTGTCCGTCACCCGGACGGGGGTGGGCTACACGCTCACGGCCGCCGCCACGGGCCTGACCACTGGCACCAGCGCGGCCTTCAACGTGACGCCGGGCGCGGCCACCTCGCTGGACTTCTTCACCAACGCGCCCAACACGGTGCCCGCGGGCGCGGTCATCACCCCGGCGGTGCGAGTCGGCGTGCGTGACTCCTACGGCAACACGGTGACGACCTCCACCGCTGCCATCACCCTGTCCCTGGCCGCCAACCCCGGCAGCTCCACGCTGGGCGGCACGCTTACCGTCAACGCGGTGGATGGCGTGGCCGTCTTCCCGGACCTCACGCTGAACAGGTCGGCCTTCAACTACCGCTTCGGCGCGGCCTCGCCGGGCCTCACCAGCACCACCTCCGCCCTCTTCAACGTGGCGGCGGGTACGGCCAACCGGCTCGCCTTCACCTCCCAGCCGGCCAACGTCGCGGCCGGCGCCACCTTCAGCACCTCGGTGCGGGTGACGGTGCAGGACGCCCTTGGCAACACGGTGACGTCGCCGGCCATCTCGGTGGGCATGGCCATCGGCAACAACCCGGGGGGCGCAACCCTGGGCGGCACCGCGACCGCGACGACGACCAATGGTGTGGCCACCTTCGCCAGCATCAACCTGGACAGGGTGGGCACGGGCTACACGCTGGTGGCCTCCTCGGGAACCCTGACGGGGGCGACGTCCAATGCCTTCAACGTGACGGCGGGCGCGGCGACCCAGCTCGCCTTCACCGTCCAGCCGGGCAACACCTCCGCGGGCACGCCGTTCGACCCCGCCGTGCAGGTGAGCGTGCGCGACTCCCAGGGCAACACGGTGACCACCGCCACCACGAGCATCACCCTGGGCTTCGGCAACAACCCCGGCGGCGGCTCCCTGTCGGGCACCGTCGTCGTCAGCGCGGTGGCCGGCGTGGCCACCTTCCCGGGCGTGTTCCTGAACCGCACGGGCACGGGCTACACCCTGAGGGCGACCGCCACGGGCCTCACCGCTGGCACCAGCGCGGCCTTCAACGTGACGGCGGGCGCGGCGAACCGGCTGGCCTTCTCCGTCCAGCCCGCCCGCGCCTCGGTGGGGCTCGCCATGTCTCCGGTGCAGGTGGCGGTGCAGGACAGCTTCGGCAACGTCCTCACCTCGGCCACGGACAGCATCACCCTGGCCCTGGGGAGCAGCCCGTCCGGCGCCACGCTGAGCGGCACGCTCACCGTGTCCGCCACCAACGGCGTGGCCTCCTTCGCGGACCTCATCGTCGACGCGGCCGGCACGGGCTACACGCTCACCGCGAGCGCGGACGGGCTCGCCGGGACCACCAGCGCGGTCTTCGACGCCGTCATCGCTGGCACGCGGCTCGTCTACACGGCTCCGGCCCCGGGCCGCCGGATTGCCCTGGTGAGCAACCCGGCGTCCACGGCCACCACCGTGGTGCTGGACCTGGTGGCGATGGAGGACCTCACCGGCTACTCGGTGGGCATGAACCTGCCCCTGGACGCGGAGCGGGTGCAGACGGCGGGTTCCCTGATGATTCCGGGAGCGGCGCTGCCCGCGGGTGTGAACCCCACCGCCGCCTACGGCGCCCTGCCCACGAGCGGGCCGCTGGCGGGGGTGCTCACCACCGGCCAGAGCCAGAAGGCAGCGGGCGAGGGCGCGGTGGCGACCGACTCGAGCATCACGGCGGGCACGGTCCTCTACACGGTGCAGCTGGCCCTGCGGCCCGGCGCCGTGTCGGGCGTGGTGTTCGACGGCGCGCAGCTCGGGCCGAAGTTCAGCGCGCTGCTGCGTGACAAGCTCGGCACCGATGTCGTGAATGGCGGCGGTTTCGCCATCGGCCGGCTCGAGGTGCAGTAGCTTTCAAGGCCGTGTCCCGGAGACGCCCCAGGGTGTCTCCGGGACGCGGTGTCGCACGCCTCCGGCTCAGGACTTCCGGCCGCGGCGCTCGGGCTTCTCGTCTCCGAAGCCCGTCACCTGAAGCCCGAGCGACTGCGCGAGTGATACCGCCGTCTCCACGGGAACCCGGGTGCCCTTGACGCGATTTCTCGCCGGGTCGAGGAAGAGCCCCGACGCCTGGGAGAAGTTCGTCCGGGTGAGCGTGCAGCCCCGGAAGTTGCTGCCCGCGAGATTCGTCCCGCTGAAGTCCGCCTCCGACAGGTCCAGGTCGAAGAAGTTCGCCTCCAGGGCCGAGCAGCGCAGGAACTCCGTCTTGCGCAGGCTGAGGCCGACGAAGGACGCGTAGCGCAGCAGGCACTCCTCGAACGTCACCTCGGGGTTGGCCGACACGTCCGTGAAGTCGACCCCCATCAGCTTCGAGCCCTCGAAGCGCACGCCTCGAAGCCCGGTGGACTTGAGCTGCGCCCGGGTGAGGTCACAGCTGTTGAAGACGCACGCCTCCAGGATGGTGTTGCGCCAGCGGCTCTCCTGGAGCTGGGCCCTCAGGAAGGTGCAGCGGTAGAACTCCTTCTCGCCGAGGTCACCGCCCTGGAGCTCGAGGTCGGTGAACGTCTCGTTCTCGAAGAACGCCTCCTGCGAGAGCCGCCGCGCTGCCGCTTCCGGGTCCGTGGGTCCGTGCGCCATGGGGCCTGTCTTCCATACCCGGTCCCCGCGCGCCACCGCGGTGCGCATGCGAAGCTGCAGCGTGATGACACCGCGCCTGACGCCCCTTCGCGCCGTTGCCCTCGGCTTCCTCTCATTGACGGCGTGTGCCGGTGCGAACCGGCCCGCAGCCGCGCCTGCGGCCACGGCTGCGCCTGCGCCTGCGGCGCCGCCGCGCCAGGGTGGGTGTCCTGGCATCGCCCCGAGAGCCTGGGCTGGTACGACTGCGACCCCGGAAGCACGCTGGTCGAGCGCCACACGCCCGGAGAAGGCGGCCCGCCGTTCGAGCTGCGCCGGACGCGCATTGGCGCTCCGGGGATGCGCGCCCAGGTGCAGGCCGAGGGTGTGGCGCCCCGGAGTGGAGAGACCCCCAGTTGCTGCACGGTGTATTTCCCTCCGGGGTACTTCAGCTTCGCCGAGCGGAAACCGAGTGAGCGCTTCATCCGCCGCGACGTCTTCCAGGTTGGCCAGACGCAGGTGGAGGTGGAGGTCGTAAGCCACACCACCCGGCTGGACTCCGAATGTGACTACTCCCCCTGCCCCTGCGCGCATGATGTCCTGGAGGAGGAGGTGTGGTAC
This sequence comes from Pyxidicoccus sp. 3LFB2, assembly GCA_046520375.1. Classification (GTDB taxonomy): domain Bacteria; phylum Myxococcota; class Myxococcia; order Myxococcales; family Myxococcaceae; genus Myxococcus. Next base: position 9,779 of record JBKGHK010000046.1, on the reverse strand, counting down.
CGGAGCCCCAGGCTCACGGGCGAGGGCCCCGTGCGCGTCCGCTTCGACCCTGCCCGGTCCTTCCACTCCGGCTTCCAGGGTTGCAGCGGCCCACCGCACGGCTCCGCTCCAGACACGGAGGGACTCAGCGATACCCGGGTCGCCACCGCGGTGGATGTGCCCGTCACCATCGATGGCGCCGTTCACCGCTGCATGCGGGTGCGCACGTGGCCGGCCGAGGACACGCTCGTGGAAGCCCTGGAGTGCCCCAGCGTGCTGGGAGGGCGTGCGATGTGGCGGACCACCCAGACGCAATCCACAGGCTCCCAGACGACCCAGACAGTCGAAGTGGTGTCATTCGATTGCCGGCGGTCCGCTCCGCGAGAGCCGTAGCCCCGCAGCGAACGCATGCCGGCGGATTGCCCGGCGAAGCGCCGTGAGGGCTGGTTCGTCAGATTCCACCTGGCGACGCCGTCTGTTCCGGAAGAAGCCTCATCATCACGAGAGACTGCCCGCAGGCGCACCCCGTGTGCCCGGAGCAGTCAACGTCAGGTCCTGCGCGTGGCGGCGTCCACTGAGCCCGCTGCAGCCACCCCTGACGAAAGGCTCGTGGATGTCTCGTTCCCCCAGCTCGCGTCGTGCCCAGGCCATCCTTTTCGGCCGCAATCCCCACCAGTACGACACGTTCGACGTGGAAGCAGAGGCCGCCGAGGCCCTCGGCATCGACTCGTACCAGGTGGACCTGTCGGCCCTGCTGTCGGGCAATGCGTCCCGGGCCGTGTCCGCCGTACCGGAGCGCGGAGCACTGCAGCTGCTCTACCGGGGCTGGATGCTCACCGAGGAGGAGTACACCGCGCTGGACGAGGCCCTCTCGGAGCTCGGGCACCGGCTGATGACGACGCCGGAGCAGTACGCCGCGGCGATGTACCTGCCCAACTGGTACCCGCGCCTCGCCGCCTACACCGCACGCTCCGTGTGGACGGAGGGCACCGATGCGACGGAGGCGTGGCACGCCGCGCAGTCTTTGGGGCCGCCGCCGTACATCGTGAAGGACCACGTGAAGTCGGCCAAGGAGCGCTGGGCGGAGGCGTGCTTCGTCCCCGCTGGCGCCACGCGCGAGGACTTCGAGCGCATCTGCGCCAACCTGGTGGAGGAGCGCGGGGACCGCTTCGAGCGCGGGTTGGTGGTGCGCCGCTTCCTGCCACTCAAGACCTACGGGCAGACACCGGCCGGGCCCGCGCACCTGGAGTTCCGGCTGTTCTTCGGGCGCGGCAGGCTCCTGGCGGCGGAGCCGTACCATGACTTCGACGTGGAGGTGCCCGACTTCACCGCCTTCGAGGCCCTGGGCCAGCGGCTCGACGCCCGCTTCTTCACCATGGACGTGGCCATGCTGGAGGACGGCGGCTGGGCCGTGGTCGAGGTGAATGACGGCGGAGTGTCCGGCCTGCCTGCCAGCCTGGACCCTCGGGAACTCTTCTCCGCTTTACTGCGCGTCGGGTAGGTGCCGCTCCGACGCCGGCCCCATTTTCGACTGTTGATAGGCTGACACCCGGGCGACGTGCATGGGAGCCGCCGCCCGGGAGAGTCATGTCGAAGAAACTGCAGAACAAGGTGGCGGTCATCACCGGCGGCAACAGCGGCATCGGGCTGGCGACGGCGCAGCTGTTCGTGGAGCAGGGCGCCCGGGTGGTCATCCTCGGACGGGACGAGAAGACGCTGGCGAAGGCAGCCGAGCAGCTGGGCCCCGCGGCGCTGGCCGTCCAGGGAGACATCACCCGGATGGAGGACCTGGACCGGCTCTATGCGCGGACCGCGGAGACCTTCGGCAAGGTGGACATCGTCTTCGCCAACGCGGGCGCGGTGCAGCTGCGCTCCATCGAGGAGACGACCGAGGCGTTCTTCGACCAGATGGTCGCCGTCAACCTGAAGGGGACGTTCTTCACCGTCCAGAAGGCGCTGCCGCACCTCAACGCGAAGGCGTCCATCATCCTTAACTCCTCGCTGGTGGGCTCCCTGGGCATGCCCCTGACCAGCGTGTACGCGGCCACCAAGGCGGGCGTGCGCTCCATGGCGCGCAGCCTGGCGGCGGAGCTGGTGGACCGGGGCATCCGCGTCAACTCGCTGAGCCCGGGCGCCATCCAGACGCCCATCGGCATGAGGATGGACTCGCCGCGCGAGGTGTTGATGGGCTACGGCGCGCAGATGATGGCGCGGGTCGCGATGAAGCGGATGGGCTCGGCGGAGGAGCTGGCCCGGGCGGCGCTGTTCCTCGCCTCGGATGATTCCTCCTACATGCTGGGCGCCGACCTCGTGGTGGACGGCGGAGCCTCGCAGCTCTGAGTCCTCCGGCCCCGGTCCGCATGGAGGAGCCGCGCGAGCAGTCCGCGTCTTCGGCCTGAGCGGTGGGGCCCCTGACAGGACGTGCCCCGGAGGGTTTCGCGCCTCGGGGGCACGCACCGTCCGAGGGGGATGTCAGCACCCCTCGGAGCCGGGCCTCTCACGGGGCCCGCGTCAACGCCGCCCGTGTCTTCGGGGCGCACGTCCGTGGCCGCCCTCCCCCGCCTGTTCCAGCTCGTCGGAGGTCCACGGCATGTCGAGCTGGTCCTGCAGGTCCAGCAGCGTGTCGCCGCGAACGAGCCCGCGCCGGCCCCGGCTCACCTGGAAGCGCACCGGCCTGTCGAACAGCGGCAGCTCCTCCTCCACGAGCGTGCGCGCCAGCTTCTCCGGCAGGTGGAGCCACGCCACCCCGTAGGGCGTTCCCTCCTCGTCCTCCGCCACGTCGTAGCTCAGGGCCACGGCCTGCTCGCGGACAATCACCCCGTTGGGGAGTGACATGAACCGGGCCCGCACCTCGGGGGACACCAGCGCCTCGACGTCCAGCGCCAGCGGGCGCGCGAGGAAGTCCGCCATCGAGCCCACCCCGTCGAGCAGCGCCGCGTAGAGCGCGGTGAGCTCCGGGGCTTCGAGCCTGGGCGTGGTTCCGCCCGAGCGGCGCCACACCTCGCGCACCTCTTCGATGCGGGCCTGGTTGCGCTGCACGGCCGGATGGTGGGCCTCGCCCGTGGCCAGGGCCTCCGCGAGCACCTGCCGCGCACGCTCCACCAGCTCCGGGCCCCACGCTTCGAGCACCTCGACGTCGCGGTCCAGCTCGAAGCCGGCGTACTCCAGGCTGCGCTCCCGCACGAGCGAGCGGTGCCAGGCGTCGTAGGCGACCTCGGGCGCGCCGCGTTGGGCGTATCTGCGCAGCAAATCCAGCGGAAGCTGGGTGCCTTCAATGGACGCGTGGGTGGTGCCGGAGCGGTCGGCGAAGTAGCGGATGGGCCCCGCCACCGCGCCGAAGCTCCCGCACACGCTCGTCTTCGAGACACGGACCGGCTCCCCTTCGGCCGTCAGCTCGTCGATGACGAGGTCGAAGGGCATGTAGCAGGCGAGCAGGTCGGCGAAGCGGTGGTGGACGTCTTCGTCGGCGGGAGGCATGTGCCTGGGCAGCGGAAGTCCCACGCTCCGGTAGACGCTGGCCATGGCCAGCGCCGCGTCCTCCACCGCCTTGACCAGCACGCCGCGCCGGTCCGCCCAGCGCGCCAGCGGCTCCGCGTGGAAGACGTGGCGGGACAGCCCGTACACCTCGCCGACGGAGCCCGCCTCGCGGTACGCCTCGGCGTAGAGGTTGTACGCGGTGAGGTGGTCACTGCCTGGGACGAGCACTGCCTCCAGGTCGCGCTCGTCGCGGGTCATCCGGTGCAGGGACTCAATGGCGCTGCACACGGCGAGGAAGGGCATCAGCGCGTCCTCCGCGTGGACGATGAGCTCCGCCCAGTCGCGCTCCACGGGGAGTGCCTCCACGGCGCGGCCGTACGCGGTGAGGCGGCCCTGGGCATCGACGATGTTGCGCGCCTGCAGTCGCTGGAGCGCCTGGGCGTAGGCAACGCGGTCCAGCGGCACGGGAAGGTCCAGCGCGTCCGCCTGGACGCCCATCGCGGCGGCGGTGAGGGCGACGCGCTCCGCGTCCCCGGCGAGCTGGAACTCGGGAATGGTGGGGCGCAGGGCGTGGAAGTCGATGTCGCGGTCGCTGAGGATGAAGACGCGGCCCCCCTCCACGCGGCCATGGACCCGCCCGGCCATCTGCAGGAGCTCGTTGTTCCCCAGGTGGACGCGGGTGAGGACGTTGCGTCCCTCGGAGATGAGGTTGGCGAAGCGCGTGTCGTCGATGACGACGGTGTCGAGCCCCGGCACGTTGAGCGCGCTCTGCCCCGCCGCCGTCATGGCGAGGAGGTACGGCCGGGGCTCCGTCCCTTCGAGGAAGGGGCGGATGACACGGATGGGTTGCCCGCCGTGGTAGTACGCCGCGTTGATGCGCGGCCAGTGGGTGCGCACGTGCAGGGCCACCTGCTCCACGGCCGCGCGCGTGGGAAGGAAGATGCCCACCCCGCGCTGGCCCGCCTCCACTTCGCGGAGGAACGCTCCGTCGAGGAACGAGAGCGGCACCTTGCGCTCGACGACGACGTGGGCGGACTTCTTCGGGTCAAAGGCGGAGACTTCGACGGCCTCGGCGCTGTTCAGGTACGCCACGTAGAAGGCGGGGTCCACGGTGGCCGACAGCCAGATGAAGCGGCAGCCCACGTGCTTGCCGAGCGCGAGGCACAGCTCCAGCTCCGCCGACGTCTGGTGGATTTCGTCGATGATGAGCGTGTCGTGCGGCTGGATGTCCCCGTGCTGGAACCAGCGCCGCGCGATGCCCGTCGTGACGATGACGACATTCCACCCCGGTGTCTCGGGGGTCGCCTCGCGCTCGCGGTTCACCACCCCGACCTTGAGCGGCCCTCCCCCACCGACGAGCTCCTCGGCGATGGGCCGGATGGCGAGCGTCTTCCCGGTGCCGGTGCCGGCCACGATGCCGAAGCCCTTCCCGGCGCGCGCCAGCTCGCGCACGTGGGGGCCATGGTGCTGTTCGAGCCACGTGTCCAGGCGCAGCCCCAGGGCGAGCTCGATGGTCTCACAGGCAGCGCGCGTGGGGGCGATGACAATCACCCGCCCCCGTGGCGGCATGACGCCCGGGGCGCCGGGTGGAAGGGAGTGGTCGACGGGAGTGCGCACAGCCGGCAATCACGCACGGTGGACGCCAGGGTGCAACTCAGCGCGGCGGGTCCAACAGGAGGCGTTGTTCACTCTCCGGAGGTCCGGGCGCGTCCTCGAGCCTGTGGGCGAGCAGCGCACGGAGGCTGAAGGGAACGCCCCGTGAGCGAGCCAGCCGCTCCGCGCGACGCTTCAGCGCCGCACGAGCGGGCTTCTCGGGCCAGGGCAGCGCCACGAGGATGCGATTGGCCGTCTCCTGCACGTCGAAGGCATGGAGCTGCTCGAAGCAGGACCGGTACGTGCGGACCATGGCGGGGAACAACGGATTCGGGGCCCGGACCACGTTGCTCACCACGGCGCCGCCGGGGGACAGCCGGGCCCGGGTGGCCAGGAGGAACTCCCGCGTCGACAGGGGCCCGGGAAGACCGCGAGGGCCATAGGCGTCCAGGATGATGACGTCATACGAAGGGCCGGGCGTCTCGATGAAGCGCCGCCCGTCGGTGACGTGGGCCTGGAGTGCCGCGTCCGGGTGGAAGCCGAAGTAGCGCCGAGCCACGTCCAGCATCCCCGCGTCGGTGTCGACCGCGTCGATGTGGGACTGGGGCAGGACCGCCCGCAGGAACATGGGAATGGCGCCGCCGCCCACGCCCACCACGAGGATGCGACGGGGCGCCTCCACGAAGGCGAGCCCGGCGACCATCGCCCGCGTGTAGGGCAGCTCCAGTCGCAGCGGGAAGCCCGCGCCCACGACGCTCTGGTACGGGCCGTCCCAGTCGAACTGGAGGAAGCGCCGGCCCGCGCCATCCTGGGTGACGATGAGCCGGCTGTCACCGGAGCGTCCCACGTGCAGCACCGTGCGAGGGCGCGCGAGCGAGCGGGCAACCCGGGCCAGCCACCGCACACGCCGACGGGCGCCCCCCGGGGCGACGCCTCCGCGCCCCGGTCGACTCCGGCACCTCCATGTGTTCCCGACCCACCCCATGGTCCCATCATCCCGCGAACCCATCGGGCCGTGCTTTTAATGCGCGGAGTCGCCCTGCTCCAGGCTGGAGATGACCTCGGTCAGACTCGCACGTCGGTCGCCGCTCGACGACATTCCCCCAGGGCCTTCGGGTGGGGCCACGAGCCCGGGCCCGACCGCTCAGCCCTGGCGGATGACGAGCAGCCTCGGCTCGGTCATGTCTTCCATGGCGTACTTCACGCCCTCGCGTCCCAGCCCGGAGCCCTTCACCCCGCCGTAGGGCATGGTGTCGACGCGGAAGCTCGGCACGTCCCCCACGACGACGCCGCCCACCTCCAGCTCGTCCCACGCCCGCATCGCCCGCGTCAGGTCCTGGGTGAAGATGCCCGCCTGCAGGCCGTAGCGCCCGCTGTTCACCTCGCGCAGCGCGTCCTCGAAGTCGCGGAAGGGCTGGAGCAGCAGGACGGGCCCAAAGGCCTCCTCCGCGCATAGGGGCTCGTCCGTGGGGACGCCTTCGAGCACGGTGGCTTCCAGCAGCGCGCCCCGCCGCCCTCCTCCGGCCAGCACCCGCGCGCCCCGCTTCACCGCCTGCTGAATCCACCCTTCCAGGCGCCGCGCGGCGGGCTCGTCAATCATCGGGCCGAGCGTGGTCGTCTCCTCCCTCGGGTTCCCCGCGCGCAGCGCCCGCGCCCGCGCGACGAGCCGCTCACGCAGGGCGTCCTGGAGGCTTTCGTGCACGAGCACGCGCTGCACGGAGATGCAGCTCTGCCCCGCCTGGAAGAAGGCGCCATGCGCCACACGGTCGGCGACGAAGTCCAGGTGCTCCCCCTGGTCTCTGTCCACCACGCAGGCCGCGTTGCCGCCCAGCTCCAGCACCACCTTCTTGCGGCCAGCGCGGGCCTTCAAGTCCCAGCCCACCTTCTCCGAGCCGGTGAAGGACAGGAGCTTCAGCCGGTCATCCTCGATGAACGGGCCCACGTCCTCCAGGCGCGTGGGGAGGACGGAGAAGGCGCCCTCGGGGAGGTCCGTCTCGGCGAGCACCTCCGCCATGAGCAGCGCGCTCACCGGCGTGCGGTCCGACGGCTTGAGCACGAAGGGGCAGCCCGCGGCGATGGCGGGCGCCACCTTGTGCGCCACCAGGTTGAGCGGGAAGTTGAACGGGGTGATGAAGGAGACCGGGCCCACGGGGACGCGCTGGGTGAAGCCCCGGTAGCCCGCCGTGCGCTTCGACACCTCCAGGTTCAGCACCTCGCCCCCACCGCGCACGGCCTCCTCCGCCGCCGCCTTGAAGGTCTCGATGAGCCGGGTGACTTCGCCTCGCGCGTCGCGCAGCGGCTTTCCCGCCTCGACGCAGAGGACGAAGGCGAACTCCTCGGCGCGCTCGCGGAAGCGGCGCACGCAGTGCTCCAGCACCTCCTGGCGGGCATACGGCGCCAGCCTGCGCATGGGGCCCCGCGGCGCGCACCGCGGCGGCGATGGCCTCCTCCACGGCGCCCGCGTCCGCGAGCGCCACCCGGGAGACGACTTCGCCCGAGTACTTGTCGGTGACGGCCAGGTCCGCGTTCGGCTGCCGCGCGCGGTTGGCCAGGTAGTACGGGTAGCGTTCAGCCAGCATGACATTCCTCCCCTGCTCTCTCGTGCTCATGACTCAGCGCTCCGTCCCCACCTCGGCACCGGCGCTGAGCGCCCGCGCGTTGTCCGAGTAGTCGATGGGCAGGTCGATGACGTGCACGCCGCCCGACTCCAGGCAGCGGGCCAGCGTCGCGCCGAACTCCGTGGCGCTCGTCGGCCGGTGTCCGCGCGCGCCGTACGCCTCCGCGTACCGGACGAAGTCGGGGTTGCCCAGCGCCATGCCAAAGTCCGGCAGGCCCATCTCCCCCTGCTTCCAACGAATCATCCCGTAGCCATCGTCGCGCACCACCACGACGGTCAAATCCAGCCGCAGGCGCACCGCCGTCTCCAGTTCCTGCGAGTTCATCATGAACCCACCGTCACCGCAGACCGCGAGCACCTTGCGGCGCGGGTGGACCAGCTTCGCGGCGATGGCGGACGGGAGCCCCGCGCCCATCGTCGCCAGCGCGTTGTCGAGCAGCAGCGTGTTGGGCCGACGGCTGCGGTAGTAGCGAGCGAACCAGAGCTTGTACATGCCGTTGTCCAGGCACACGACGCCATCGTCCGGCATCGCGCGCCGGACCTCCGCGACGAGCCGCGCGGGGTAGATGGGGAAGCGGTCATCCGCCGCGCCCTCCGCCAGCTGCGCGTCGAGGGCCGCCCGGGCCCGCTCGAAAGGCGCGAAGTCCCAGTGCGCCCGCGCGCCAACGCCCTCGGCGATGCGCCACACCGAGTTCGCGAGGTCTCCCGGCACCTGCACTTGCGGGAAGTACACGGGGTCGACCTCGGCCGAGGAGAAGTTCAGGTGGACCACGGTGCGCCGGCCGTCGCGCATGACGAACGGCGGCTTCTCGATGACGTCATGGCCCACGTTGACGATGCAGTCCGAGGCCTCGATGGCGCGGTGGACGAAGTCGCCATCGGACATGGCCGCCGTGCCCATCCACAGCGGGTGCGTCTCGTCCACCACGCCCTTGCCCATCTGCGTGCTGAAGAAGGGCATGCCCACCCGGTCCACGAAGACGCGGAGCATCTCCGAGGTGAGCTTGCGGTTGGCCCCCGCGCCAATCATCAGCAGCGGGCGGCGCGCGGAGGAAATGGCCTCGACGGCCTGGGCGATGGAGGCCTCATCGGCCACGGGTCTGCGGAGCACACCGGGAGCCAGGGGCGCGGCCTCGGTGGACTCGCGGGCGACGTCCTCGGGCAATTCCAGGTGGGTGGCGCCGGGGCGCTCCTCCTCCGCGCGGCGGAAGGCCTCGCGCACCGCCGACGGGACGTGCTCCGCGGAGACGAGCGTGCGGGTGGACTTGGTGAGGGGCCGCATCATTCCGACGACGTCGACAATCTGGAAGTGGCCCTGCTTGCTGGCCTTGATGGGCTTCTGGCCGGTGAGCATCACCATCGGCATGGCGCCGAGCTGCGCATAGGCCGCGGCCGTGACGAGGTTGGTAGCCCCCGGGCCCAGCGTCGCGAGGCACACGCCCGCACGCCCGGTGAGCCGGCCCTGCGTGGCGGCCATGAAGCCGGCGGCCTGCTCATGGCGGGTGACGACCAGGCGCATGCCCGCCGCGCGCATCGACTCCAGCAGGTCCAGGTTCTCCTCACCGGGGAGTCCGTAGACGCAGCGCACGCCCTCGGCTTCGAGCGCTTTGACGAACAGGTCTGATGCCTTCATGGGGTCCCTCTCCTTCGTGACGAGGAGAGATTTACGGGGCAGGGTCGATTCGTACATTCGTTTGTTCTCATCGACCCGATAGGTGCCATCTATGATGGCGCGATGGAGCTCCGACACCTGCGGTACTTCTCGGCCGTCGCCGACACGCTGCACTTCGGGCGCGCCGCGCGGCGGGTGCATGTCTCGCAGCCCACGCTGTCGCAGCAGATCCGCCAGTTGGAGGAGGAGCTGGGAACGCCGCTCTTCGAGCGGGCCCGGAGTGGCGTACGGCTGACGCAGGCGGGGGAGCTGTTCCGCACGTACGCCTCGCGCGCGCTGGAGGATGTGAATGCGGGGCTCTCGGCGGTGGGAGCGCTGCGGGGGCTGGCGACGGGGGCGCTGCGTGTGGGCTATCCGCCCAGCATGCGAGGCATCGTGGTGCCCGCGCTCGCCGCGGTGCTGGCGCAGGCACCCGGGGCTCGCGCTGAGCGCCGAGGAGGC
>JBKGHK010000469.1:0-8008 GCA_046520375.1 Pyxidicoccus sp. 3LFB2 | reverse complement strand
GGCCGCGTCCGCGCGCGCCAGCTCGGCGGTGAGTGCATCCACCGCGCGCAGGCGGCGGTCCAGACAGGACATGCGCAGCCCCAGGTGCGCCTCCGACTGCGCGCCGGTGACGCGCGTGGCCTCGCACGCCTGCTGGTGCATGGTGGTCCACTGGGTGGAGTACGCATCCAGCGCCTTCGACACCTGCGTGAAGGCGCCGGCCGCGTCGGGCGCGGTGCTGGCGAGGAAGGCCTGCTCCACGGCGGCGCGCTGCGAGGGCCCCACACACGGGCGAAGACCTGGGGTGCACCGGTGCACGGCTTCGCCTGGGGCTTCTCCACCGTCACGGCGACGCCCGCCGCCAGCGCCACACCGCCGAGCACCGCCGCGCCGCGGCCCAACCACTTCCTGCGCGCGGTGGACGGGTCGCTTCCGAGCGCCTCCAGCAGCGCGTCCATGGAGGCGAAGCGCGCCTCGGGGGACACGGAGAGGCCGCGCACCAGCAGGCGGTACACCCAGCCGGGCACGTGGGGGTGCGGCGGAGGTGCCAGCTCGGGACGCTCGGCGACGAGGGCGCCGTCCTTCGCGCGCGCGGTGTCCAGCAGCGTGACGGCCATGCGCCGCAGCGTGCCCTCCTCGAAGGGGCGCTGACCGGTGAGCGCTTCGTACACGGAGACGCAGTAGCTGAACTGGTCCGAGCGCGCGTCCGCGGGCCTTCCGGCGTACTGCTCCGGGGCCATGTACGCGGGCGTGCCCACCATGGCGCCGGTGGCGGTGAGGGGGGCTTCTTCGCCGGACGGCAGCGCTTCGGGCACGGGCAGCGTGGCGTCCTCGGAGGCGTCGCTGTCGCGGGCGATGCCGAAGTCCGTCACGAAGACGCCGCCCTCGGTGCCGAGCAGGACGTTGTCCGGCTTGAAGTCGCGGTGGACGAGTCCGGCCGCATGCGCGGCGGCCAGGCCCCGGCCCATGGCGACACAGATGGGCAGCACCTGACGCAGGGGACGCCGGGCTTTCTTCAGCCACTGGCGCATGTTGCCGCCGTCCACCTTCGCCATGGCGAGGAAGACGCGGCCTTCATGCGTGCCCACGTCGTGCACGGTGAGGACATGGGGGTGGGACAGGCGGGCCATGGCCTGCGCTTCACGCATCAGCCGCAGGGCGCGCGTGTCGCGGGACTCGCCGGGGAGCTGGCGCTCATGGAGCACCTTGATGGCCACGGTGCGGCGCAGCTCGGGGTCGAACGCCTCGAAGACCTCACCCATGCCGCCCCGGCCCAGACGCGACAGCAGCACGTACCGGCCCACGCGCGTGTGGTGCAGCGGCGTGCCTCCCTCGGAGTGCGTGCCGTCATCCCGGCCGCCCGTACCGTAGCCGCGGCCCTCATCCGGGAGGTCCTGCTCCGTTTGCTGGTCATCCCGCGAAGTCGAGGTCATCGGGTTCATCCTAGCCCGAGGTCTCCGAGGGCCAGGAAAGGGGGCCCCGGCCCGGTGCCTCCGGGTGGACAGCACGCCTCATGTGCCTGCCTACCCGGGGACGGCCGACAACGCGGCGTAGGTTAGGAAGATGCAAACCAAGACCAGGCCGCCCTCTCTGGTGTGCGTTTCTCTCCTGTTCTTTGCTCTGCTGTTCTCTGCGTGCGAATCCGCTGCGCCGCTTCCGACCCCTGCGAATCCCGCTCGGCGGTGGGTGGGCCCGCAGGTCGGCGTACCTGGAGGCGGGCAGTTCCGGACCGTCATCTACTATGGGCCGTGGCAATGCAGTTCCGAACTCATGGACTACTGTCGACGCAAGTGCGCCGGAACCGGTCACACCCTCCAAGGCTGCATGTGGCTTGCGGATGTGAACTTTGATTTCGAGGGCCGCTTGATGCAGGCAGGGAGCCGGTTCGGCATGACGCACTGCTGTTGCAGCTACGGAACGCTGAGCCCGTCAGCCAACAAGGCGGCGCGCGACAGTTGGGACAACATGCGGGACTCGTTCCGTGAATCGTGGGCCAGGCGGTTCGGGCAGTGGCCTGCCGACCCTGACGGGACGCCCTACCAGGGGCACCACGTCCATGACCTCTGGCACGGCGGCAACCCCACCGATTGGGACAACCTCATCCCGTTCCCGCGCGACCTGCACAAGCAGCTCCCAGCGCTCTATAACCAGTGCTACGCGAACAGCCATCCGTGGAACAGCCCGGGAGTCAGCTACCCCTATGCCAAGTAGCCCCGTACACCTGGCTCCGTTGCTTGAGGAGGTGTCTCGAGTCCATTTCCCCAATCCGCCCGCGACGCATGAGCAGATTGAGGCCTTCGAGCAGCGGATGGGATGGCGCTTGGACCCTGACTTGCGCGCCTTCTACCTTCACTGTGACGGCGCCGACCTCTTCGACCGTATCGATTTCGCCTTCCGCTTCTATCCATTGGCGCAGATTCAGCGCGCTCGCGTGGTCATGCGCGATAGCGACACCGACTCAGCGGGGCCTGCGTCCTGGTACGCGCTCTGCGAGGTGCGGGACAGTAACTTCATCTTGCTGGACGTGAGCCAGCAGCACAGCGGCCGATACCCCATTCGTGATGGCTACAACGAGGCATTCCCACACCCGGATTACTGCCCCGAGATTTCTGGCTCCTTCTCGGAGTTTCTAGCGGGGGCTCTCCGCTCAAAGGGGCGGTGGTTCTGGTTGTAGATGCAGCGCGGCGGTCAATGCTCGCTGCGCCCGCGCTCTCTCCGTCATCCGTGGTGGGGCCGCCGATGCTTCGCGAACCCGTAGCGGAAGCCCTGTGGCCGTGGGACGCGGCCGGACGGCCCTTCTTCATGTGCAGGCTCCCCTCACCGGCGTCGTCAGGTGAGCTGCCATGTGCCTTCCCGCTCTTGATGTGCAAGAGCATCAACACTGAGGGTGCCCTCCCTGAAGGTCTGTGGAATAGGTGTGCTGTTTCCGCCGCCCCGGCTCACGCCCGGGCCAGCTGCTCCCGCACCAGTGCCCGCAGCACATCCGCGGCCAGGGGCTTCAGCAGACACCGTCCGGGCGGCAGGCTCTCCAGGAACGCGCGGGCCTCGGGGGTGAAGGCCCCACCCGTGATGAACACGACACGCTCACGCTGGTCCGGCGCCACCTCACCGAGCTGGTGGAAGAAGGCCTCGCCGCTCATCTCCGGCATCATCACGTCGCACAGCATCAGGTCGAACCGCTCGCCCTGCGACAGGCGCTCCAGGGCCTCCTTCGCGCTGGACGTGCTCTCCGCCGAGTACTCCCCGGCCAACAGCCGCGCCACGCCGCGCGCCACCAGCGGCTCGTCGTCCACCACCAGCAGCCTCGCCCGCCGCGTCGGTGGCGCCACCACCTCCACGGGACGGGCGACCTCCATCACCTTCACCTCGCCCGTCGCGGCCGGCAGCAGCACGCGGAAGCGCGTGCCCTTCCCCACCTGGCTCTCCACCTGGATGTCGCCGCCGAGCACGCTGACGATGCCGTGGCAGATGGACAGCCCCAGCCCCGTCCCCACGCCCACCGGCTTGGTGGTGAAGAACGGGTCGAAGATGCGCTCCAGGTGCTCCGGGGCGATGCCGCTCCCCGTGTCCGCCACCTCCACCACCGCGCGCCCGTTCGGGTCCGTGTACGTGCGCAGGGCAATCTCGTGCCGCTCCACCTGCCCGTCGGGAATCGACTGCGCGGCATTCACCAGCAGGTTGAGGAACACCTGCCCCAGCCGCGCCTCGTTCGCCACCACCAGCGGCACCTCGCCCAGCTCCCTGCGCACCCGCGCCCGGTGGCGCACCTCGTTGAAGCAGATGGACAGCGCGCTCTCCAGCACCGGCCGCACGTCCAGCGGACGGGTGGACTCCTCGTCCCCGCGGCTGAAGGTCTTCAAGTCCCGCACGATGTGGCGCACCCGGCCCGCGCCCTCGCTCGCGTCGCGCAGCGCCTCGGTCAGCGCCTCCAGCGTCGTCACCGGCACCGGCACCGTCTCGCCGCCCGAGCCCTCCAGCAGCGGCTCCAGCCGCTCCAGCACGAACTGCTGGTTGCCGATGACGTAGGACAGCGGGTTGTTGATTTCGTGCGCCACGCCGGCCGCCAGCGTGCCCACGCCGGACATCCGGTCCGACAGCCGCAGGCGCTCCTCCATGCGCCGGGCCTCCGTCACGTCGCGCGCCAGGGACACCGCCGCCATCCGGCCGCCAAAGCGCAGCATCACCCCGCCCACCTCGGCCAGCGCCACCGAGCCATCCCGGCGCACCACCCGGGACAGGCGCACCGGCAGCAGCTCGCCGCGCCGCAGCGCCACCAGCCGCTCGTCCCACAGGGGGCGCTCGTCCTCGGGGATGTGGACGGACATGTTCTGCCCCGCCAGGTCCTCGAAGCGCTCGTAGCCCAGGAGCTGGAGCGACGCGTCGTTCGCGTACACGATGCGGTCGTCCTCGAAGACGGTGATGGCGATGGGCAGCCGGTCGATGAGCCGCCGCAGGCTGCGCTCCCCTTCCGCGGACGTGTCCAGCGCCTGCTGCAGGTCCGCATTGGCGGTGGCCAGCTCGCGCGTGCGCTCCTCCACGCGCTGGCTCAGCTCCAGCGCCCGTGCGCGCAGCCGCCCCACGCGCCAGCGGTAGGTGCCCAGCCCTCCGCCCACCAGCGCCAGCCCCAGCGTGAAGAGGAAGCCCGGCGCCTCGAAGAAGCGCGCGGGCCGGTGCAGCAGCACGCCCGTCTCCACCGGGCCCCAGCGCCGGTCCGCGGACTCCGCCTGGACGCGGAAGCGGTACTCCCCCGGCGGCAGGTTCGTGTAGTACGCCTCGCGCCGGTCTCCCGCCTCCATCCAACCCGGGTCGTACCCCTCCAGCCAGTAGCGGTAGCGCACCTTCTCCGGCGCCACGAAGGTGAGCGCCGCCCAGTGCACCTCCACGTCCACCACGCCCGGCGGCAGCCCCTTCTCCGAATCCACCGGCTGGCCGCGCGTCGTCACCTTGGTGACGTGCAGCGGCGGCGCGGTGCGCGAGCGGGGCTCCGCGGCGGCCGGCACCCGCACCGCGCCCATGACGGTGGCGAACCACAGCTCCCCCGTGCGGGTGCGGATGCTGGAGGCATTCGAGTAGCTGTTGCACTCGATGCTGCGCATGCCCTCCGAGCGCCCGTACATCACCGCGTGCACCCGGGAGCCGTACCGGCGAAGAAGGCGTTCACCTCGGACTTGGCCACGCGGTACAGGCCGCGGTTGCTGCCCATCCACAGGTGGCCCCGCCCGTCGTCCGCCACGGACAGCACGTTGTTGACGAGCAGCCCGTCCCGCCCACGCACCACCGACACGACGCCCGAGGCGTCCAGCCGCGCCAGCCCGTCATCCGTGGCCGCCCACAGAATCTTCGGGTCCTGCGAGTCCAGCACCAGCCCGCTCACGTCGCGGCCCGCCAGCTCCTCCTCCGGGCCGCCCTGGCGCACGCCGGCCTCGTCCAGGAAGTCCAACCCGGAGTTGGAGCCCAGCCACAGCCCTCCGCCCACCGCCTCGCGGATGTTGGTGATGTTGTCCCGGGACAGCCCGTCCCGGGTGGTGAAGATGCGCCACTGGCCGTCGCGCCGCCGGGCCAGCCCGCCGCGCGTGCCGAACCACAGGGTGCCCGCGCTGTCCTCATAGAGGGAATAGACGATGTCGCTCGGGAGCCCGTCCTTCATGGTGAGCATCTCGAAGCGGCCCTCGAAGAAGCGCGCCGCGCCCAGGCTGGTGGCCAGCCACAGCGCGCCCTCCCGGTCCTGGATGATGTCGAAGATGCGGCCCTGGGGGAGCCCCTGCTCCGCGCCATAGGAGATGGTGACCTTGCCGTCCTTCCACCGGTGCAGCACGCCGCCGGTGGTGCCAATCCACACCGCGCCCTCGCGGTCCTCGTAGACGCTCCAGATGAAGTCGTCGGTGAGGCCCTCGGGCCGGCCCACCACGTCCAGCTCGGCGCGGCGCAGCTGGTGGAGGGCGGCGGAGAAGGTGCCCACCCACAGGCTGCCCTCGGTGTCCTCCAGGAAGGCGACGACGCCGGCGTTGGCGGGGACGCTCTTGGAGGGCGTGTAGCGGTTGCGCTTCAGGCGCCCGAAGCCCATCGTCTCCGAACCCACCCACATCCCACCGTGGCGCGCCGGGCGCAGGGCGGAGATGTTGGAGGGGACGTCGGAGGGCCCTGGCTCGAAGCTGCCGGTGGAGCCGCGGGACCACAGCCCGTTGGCGTACGTGCCCACCCACAGCGTGCCCTCCGCGTCCACCGTGAGCGCCGTCACGTGGTCCAGCGGGCCGCCGGGAGGGGTGACGCGCTCGGCGGTGCCCTCGCGCACCCGCCACAGCCCCGACGCGCGGGTGCCCACCCAGACGCCGCCTTCCGCGGCGGCCAGCGCGGTGATGTCCGCGCGGCCCAGGGACGAGAGGAAGGTGAAGGTGTGGTTCGCCTCCAGGCGCGCGAGGCCATGGTCGGTGCCCACCCACAGCGTGCCTTCCGGCGTGCGCTCGAGGATGTTGACGCGATCACCCCGCTGTCCGGGGAGGGTGGGCAGGTGGGTGATGGCGCCCTTGAGGATGCGCACCAGGCCGCAGGTGGCGGTGCCGGCCCATATCGAGCCGTCCGGCGCGCTGGACAGGGCCATGATTTCCTCGCAGGGCATGCCGGCGGCCTGGTCCAGCACCGTCCAGATGCGTCCGTCGAAGCGGGCGAGGCCCTCCTGCGTCGCGACGAAGAGGTGCCCGTCGGTCCCCTGCGCGAGCGACAGGGCGGAGCTCTGCGGCAGCCCATCGTCCAGGCCCCACTCCCGGTGCAGTGCGCCAACGAGGGGCACGTCAGCCTCCTGGGCCCCTGACGGAAGGACCCAGAGCGCCATGAGCATGGCGAGAGGCAGGACGTGACGGGTCGGCAGCATCGACCTGTGTTGCGCGGACAAAGAAGGGCCCTCGACGGAAATGCAGCGGCGGAGCCTACTCCAATCGGGCGGCGCCTTCCTGCAACCCGCCGTGTTCCAGGCCCGGGAACACCTCGCGAGGGCTCCACTCGGGCCCCACCCCCTCCCCCATGGGTGTTAAGAAGGGCCCCCCGCAAGGAGCGTCATGTCCGTCCTCGCCATCGGCAACATCGAGAAGGTCCGTGCGCTCGCGGCCAACGCCCGCATGCTGCTGGTGGGCGGGGCGCGCGCCTCGGCCGCCAGCCGCGTCACCGCGTACGAGCCGGGCTCCAACAAGGTGCTGTGGAGCACGGAGCTGCCCTCGGCCGTGCTGGCCCTCTCCATTTCCGGTGAGCGCTGGGCGGCGGCCGGCGCCGACGGCACCCTGCACTTCGGCACCCTCTCGGACGGCAAGGTCCCCTTCCAGCTCCACGGCGCGCACCCGGGCGGCGTCACCGCGCTCGCGTCCAGCGCGGACGGCCAGCGGCTGTTCAGCGCGGGCGCGGACGGCACGGTGCGCCTGAGGCCACCCAGGCCCGGGACGTTGCAGGTGACGCACGGCGTATGGCCGGGGTTGTCGCGCACCGTCCACGTGCTTGGGCCGGACGGGCCGGTGTACCCGCTGGAGGCGCCGCTCGTGCCCACCGCCGTGTCCCAGTCCGTGAAGCTGGCACCTGAAGTCGCGGTGAATGTCCGGCTGAAGGTGGAGGGCACCCGCGTGACGTACTGGGTGGAGGACGCGCGCGGGCAGGTGCTGGAGGGCCGCAGGGTGCACGTGGCGCTGTCCGGCGGTGAGCGCGTGGAGGAAGTCGTCGAAGGCGGCCGTACCTCCTTCACCGTGCGGGCCCCGGGCCCGGTGGGTGTCTCCGTGGCGGACGTGAGCACCGGGGTGACGGCCCTGGCCGAGGTCCGGCCATGAGGCGCGTGGCGAAGGCGCTCTGCACCGTGTTGCTGCTGCCCGCCCTGGCGGGAGCCCAGGGGCTGTCGGCGGATACGGCGTCGATGGCCTCCACGATTGCCGGCCGCGTGTGCCAGGACGTGGATGGCGACGGGCGCTGCGGCGCGGACGAGCCGGGCCTGCCGGACGTGCGGCTGGTGCTGACCACCGGCCGCGAGGTGCGCACCGACGCGCGGGGCCGCTAC
>JBKGHK010000468.1:0-8037 GCA_046520375.1 Pyxidicoccus sp. 3LFB2 | reverse complement strand
TGCTACTCCCCTCCCTCTAGAGGGGTCGAGACAGAGCCAACGAACGTTCCTTCCGGGCACCGGGGCGGGAGGGGGCGGACATGTGGAATGAACGTTCCTTCCGGGCGCTTCGGCGGGAGGGGTGGGCCGACCCCGTTCCTTCCTGGCACCGGGGCGGGAGAAGCGGGCCGTGGAACGAACATTCCTTCCGGGTGCTTGAGCGGGAGGGGGCGGACACGTGGAACGAGCGTTCCTTCCGTGCATTGGGGCAGGGAGCGGGCCGCTGCGGGCCAGACCGGACTGCAGCTCGGGTGAGTTCCCTGCTCAGAGCCAGGCAGACGGGCCCCTTCATGCCCGGCCGATTCGATGAGGTCTCTTCTTCCAGGCGTTGGTAGGGAGTTCCCTCCCTTCTGCGTCTCCGCGCGGCTCCGTCCCATGGCGCACCGGCAACCGAGGCCCTGCTTGCCCCTCTCCACCCTCTGCTTGCGCTGCGGCATGTGCTGTGACGGCACCCTCTTCACCCATGTCTCGCTCCAGCCCGCCGAAGTCGCCGCGCTCCAGCAGCGTGGACTCCCGCTGACCTCGCGCGCGGATGGCTCGCCGGCCCTCGCGCAGCACTGCGCGGCCCTGGATGGGCGCACCTGCACCGTCTACTCGGACCGCCCGGCGAGCTGCCGCCGCTACCACTGCCAGCTCTATGGCGCCCTCGCGGAGAAGGAGGTCTCCCTCGACGAGGCACTCGCCGTCGTGGACGAGGCCCAGGCGCTGGTGGCCGCCGTGGGAGCGGAGCTGCCGCCCACGTCCGCGGGGGAGCCCCGCTCGGTGATGCAGCGCGCCCGCCGCGCGGAGCAGCCGGAGCATGGCGGCCCCCTGCCGCCGAAGGCCCATGCCGCCCGCGAGCGCGCCGAGGCCTTCCTCGACAAGCACTTCCGTGGGCGCTTCGGCCGGCGTGAGGGCTGAAGCTCACCGGAAGTTGCTTGATGCATGGCTCTGGTGCGCCGCGCCCCCGTCGGAACCCACGCGCGGCATGGACCGATGCCTTCCATGCAGCCTGTGCCACTCCGTGCCTGGAAATGACGCCCTGAATCCACGTGCCATCCGGGCCGATTCCCACCATGCAACAGCGCCGCTCCGTGCCTCGGAATGGCACCGCCGTGAATCCGCGTGCCTCACGTCCCGGCCCGACTACGATGCGCCTCGCACCGCCGCGCCACCCCGAGGTCTCTGCATGAAGACGAAGGCTCCCGTCCTGACCGCCATGACGTTCACCCTGCTCACCGCGCCGCTCGCGCGCGCGCAGGACGCGCAGGAGCCGACGAACTCCGCCTCGGTGGACCTGAATGGTGATGGCAAGCCGGAAGCCATCTCCCTGGAGTGGAACGAGAAGAAGGACCAGTTCCTCCTCAAGGTCGGCACCGCCGTCGGCATCCAGCGCACGCAGGGCAATGCGCCCATCGGCTTCACCGTGGTCGACCTCGACAGCGGCGACAAGCGCAAGGACGTCGCCGTCCACACCGGAGAGACGGACTACGACAAGCAGGCGCACCTGTTCGCCTTCGACGGCAAGTCGCTGAAGGCGCTGGGCAGCGTCCCCGCGCTCACCGAGGCGAAGGGCAACGGCATCATCCTGTCCGACTCGTGGCAGGGCTTCTGGAACCGCCGCGACAAGTTCGCCCTCGACACCAAGGCGGGCAAGGTCTCCGAGGTGCCCCAGGAGCTGTACGCCGTCGGCGTCGAGGCCACCGTGAAGCAGCCCTTCCCGCTTGCGCGCAGCCGCACCGACAAGAGCGCCGTCGCCACGCTGGCGCAGGGCTCCAGAATCCAGGTGCTGGCCGCCGCCCCCGTGGGCAAGGGCGAGTACCTCTACCTCGTGAAGTCCTCCACCGGGCTGCTGGGCTGGGCCACCGCGAAGGACCTGACGGGGAAGACCGAGGGCCTTCCCCTCGCCGGCTGAGCCCGCACCGGCTACAGCACCAGCGCCAGCTCGACGCGTCCGAGCTGCTCGTCCGTGGACGCCACCTTCACCCGCACCGGCATGCCGACGGTGAAGGTCCGCTCCTTGCCCACCAGGGACAGCTCGCGCTCGTCGGGACGGAAGGGGCCTCCGGGCAGGCTTTCCGTGGGTACCACGCCCTCCACCAGCATCCCGTCCAGCTGGGCCACCAGGCCGAAGGGCCGCACCCGCGTCACGCGGGCGGAGAACTGCTGGCCCACGCGCGCCTCCATCCACCGGGCCTCCAGCACGCGGTGCCGGTCCGTCTCCGCCCGGGCCGACGCGCGCGCCTTCGCGTTGATGTGCACCGCGAGCTCCTCGAAGGCCGGGTCCTCGTCGATGAAGTCCCGGCGGCCTCGCAGGTACGCCTTCAGCGTGCGGTGCACCGCGAGGTCCGCGTACCGGCGAATCGGTGACGTGAAGTGCAGGTACAGCGGCGCCGCCAGCCCGAAGTGCGGCAGCGGCTTCACCGTGTAGCGCGACGGGCCCAGCGAGCGGTGCAACACCGAGCGCAGCGCCGCCTCCGCCGCGGCGCCGGCAATCTGCCGGTCGAACGCGGCCAGCGCCAGGGGCGTCAGCTCGCGGCCGAAGCCCGCGGCGAAGCCCGAGTGCTCGGCGAAGGCATTCAGGTCCGCCACCCGCAGCGGGTCCGGCTGCTCGTGCACGCGGAACACGCCCGGCACGCCGCGCGCCTGCAGCCACAGGGCGATGGCCTCGTTCGCCGCCACCATGAAGCGCTCAATCATCCCGTGCGCCGACGTGAGCCGCTCGCTCACCAGGCCGGACAGCTCGCCCGTGTCCTCGTCGAAGGTGAAGCGCGCTTCCTCGCGCGCGAACTCCACGCCGCCGCGCGCGGCCCGAGCCACCGCCAGCCGGGCCGCCGCGAGCCGGAACCACGGCATCACGTCCTTCACCGGCTCCATGGGCGCGGACACCTCGCCCCGGTCCAGGAAGGCCGCCGTCTCGTCGTAGTTCAGCCGCGCCCACGAGCGGATGACGCTCTCGTACACGTCCGCCGCCGTCACCCGGCCCTGCGGGTCGATGCGCAGCTCCACGGTGAGGCACAGCCGCTCCTCGCCCGGCACCAGGCTGAGCCAGTGCGAGGACAGCTGCTCGGGCAGCATCGGCAGCACGCGCCCGGCGAGGTACACGCTGGTGGCCCGCTCGCGCGCCTCCACATCCAGCGGCGAGCCCTCCGTCACGTACTCGCTCACGTCGGCGATGGACACCAGCAGCCGCAGCGCGCCGTCCGGCCCCGCCGGCAGCACGGAGATGGCGTCGTCGATGTCCCGCGTCGACGGCGCGTCCACCGTCACCGTGGGGATGGAGCGCAAGTCCCGCCGCGCGCCAAGCGCATGCGGCACCGTGCGGGCCCGGCGGGCCTCGTCCAGCGCCTCGACGGAGAAGATTTTGCGCAGGCCGTGGCGGGCGATGACGCGCTCCAGCGAGCGGTCCTCTCCAGGCTCCACACGGTAGGCCAGCACCAGCTTGCCCTCGGCGATGCGGGCCACCACCGCGTCGCCGAACGCCAGCTGCGCGGCGCCGGTGTCCAGCGGCCAGTCCGAGTTGGCCACCTCGCGGTCCACGCGCAGGAAGGTGGCGCCCTTGCGCAGCACCACCTCGCCGTAGACCTGGGTGCGCGGGCGCTCCACGAGCGCCAGGCCACTGGCCGTCCAGCGCCCGTCCGCCGCCGCCGTCACCGTGGCGGTGACGATGTCTCCAGCGAAGTACGGGTTGAGGTCCGGGGGAGGGATGAACGCGGACAGCACCTCGCGCGAGCCGGGTGACTGCACGGTGAGGAAGCCGAAGCCGCGAGGGTGAACGTCGATACGACCGGTGACGGTACGGGGGGAAGCGGAAGTGTCCATGAGCCTTGATGCGCGTCTTAGCCCACTTCGTGCCCGGTGGAGCGGATCCACGGCGGGACGGAGGGCGGGAATGCGCGGGAAGTGTCGTCCCCCGGGGCCTGCTCTCGTTGAGCGGCCTGCGTTTCGCCGGGGGAGGATGATGCGTTGGCGAACCGTGAGGGTGGACGTATCGCGGCGGGCGGTCCTGACGGGTTGCTTGTGTGCCCGTTGGATACGCAGCCTGGATGACAGGCGCGGCATCCACCCGGAAACGAGACCCCTCCTCGGGGTTCGGGGCTCGTGGCACCTCCCGCCCACTTGCTCCGGGCCACTCTCCGCTTCCCGACACCGGGAGGAGCGCTGCCCCTTCCGCGTGCGCCGCGTCGCTCCACCTTCGCGCCTGTCGACGCCCTGTAAGCGCCGACGGCCCCCCCCACCCGGAGCGTGATGCCATGCGCAGCCACCACCGCCTCCTGCCCCTCGTCTGCCTGCTGTGGCTCGCGGGCTGCGCGGACTCCGAACCGCCCCTGGAACGCGAGCCGGACTTCGACGCGTACCGCGCCTCCGCCCTGCCGCCCCTCTTCTCCGATACCGAGGTGGCCGACGGGCTCTCCAGCCCCACCGCCATGGCCTTCGCGCCCGATGGGCGCCTCTTCGTCTGCGAGCAGGGCGGCGCGCTGCGCATCATCCAGGACGGCCACCTGCTGCCAGCGCCCTTCGTCACGGTGAACGCCGATGACCGGGGCGAGCGCGGCCTGCTCGGCGTGGCCTTCGACCCGGCCTTCCCGCAGCAGCCGTATGTGTATGTCTATTACACGTCCCCCACCCCCGTGGTCCGCAACCGCATCAGCCGCTTCACCGCGAGCGGCAACCGCGCCGTCACCGGCAGCGAGGTCGTCCTCCTGGAGCTGGACCCGCTCACCAGCGCCACGAACCACAATGGCGGCGCGCTCCAGTTCGGCCGGGACGGGAAGCTCTACGCGGCGGTGGGCGACAACTCCCGCTCCGCCAACGCGCGCGAGCTCACCACGCTCAAGGGCAAGCTGCTGCGCCTCAACCGCGACGGCTCCATTCCCACCGACAACCCCTTCTTCACCAGCACCACCGGCAGCTTCCGCGCCATCTGGGCCCTGGGCCTGCGCAACCCCT
This sequence comes from Pyxidicoccus sp. 3LFB2, assembly GCA_046520375.1. Lineage (GTDB taxonomy): Bacteria > Myxococcota > Myxococcia > Myxococcales > Myxococcaceae > Myxococcus. Next base: position 3,069 of record JBKGHK010000468.1, on the reverse strand, counting down.
TCAGCTTCGCCGTGCAGCCGGGCACCGGGCGCATCCTCCTCAACGACGTGGGCCAGGCCCGCTGGGAGGAAATCAACGAGGGCGTCGCCGGCGCCAACTACGGCTGGCCCGACACCGAGGGGCCCACGACGAACCCCCGCTTCCGCACCCCGCTGCACGCGTACGGCCACGGCTCCGGCAACGCGCTCGGGTGCGCCGTCGCAGGGGGCACCTTCTACAACCCGACCACCTCCCAGTTCCCCGCCACCTACGTGGGCCGCTACTTCTTCGCCGACTACTGCGGCGGGTGGATTCGCGTCCTCGACCCCACCACCGGCGCCACCGAGCTATTCGCCACCAGCCTCAACGCCCCGGTGGACCTCGACGTGGGCCCGGACGGAAGCCTCTACTACCTGGACCGCGGCGAGGACTCGGTGCGCCGCATCCGCTACACCGCCACCGGCGGCACGCCCGTGGTGCTGCGCCACCCCGCGAGCCAGAGCGTCCTCGCCGGCCGCCCCGTCACCTTCGCCGTGGACGCGGGCGGCGCCACGCCGCTCTCCTACCAGTGGCAGCGCAATGGCGTGGACCTGCCGGGCCGCACGGGCCCGAGCCTCACCCTCACCGCCGTGGCGCTGGCCGACTCGGGCTCGCGCTACCGCGTGCGCGTGTCCAATGCCTTCGGCTCCGTGCTGAGCAGCGAGGCCGTGCTCACCGTGCCCGCCGGCACCGCGCCCGTGGCCACGCTGCTCACGCCCCTGCCCGGCGCCCTGTACCGGGCCACGGACGTCATCGCCTTCTCGGCGACGGCCACGGACGCCGAGGACGGCACGCTGCCCGCGAGCGCCTTCACCTGGCGCGTGGACTTCCACCACGGCACGCACCTGCACCCCTTCATGCCGCCCACCCCGGGAGTGAGGAGCGGCACCTTCACCGTGCCGGACACGGGCGAGACGGCCGCCGACGTGTGGTACCGCATCCACCTCACGGTGACGGACTCCAGCGGCGCCACGCACGCGGTGTTCCGCGACGTGCTGCCGCGCACGGTGACGCTCACCCTGGACACACAGCCTCCCGGGCTCGTGGTGACGCTGGACGGGCAGCCCCTCACCACCCCCCTGGCGCTGGTGGGCGTGGTGGGCGTGCTGCGCACGCTGGGCGCCGTGTCGCCGCAGGTGAAGGACGGCGTGACGTATGTCTTCTCCAGTTGGGCCCACGGCGCGCCCGCGCAGCACGACGTGCGCACGCCGGCCACGAACACGCGCTACACCGCCATCTTCACCCCGGCCACCACCCCCGTGGGCCTGCGCGCCGAGTACTTCGACGAGCCGGACTTCACCGGCCCCCGGCTGGAGCGCGTGGACACCACCGTGGACTTCCGCTGGGGCATCGGCGCGCCCGCCCCTTCCATGGACGGGAACACCTTCTCCGTCCGGTGGACGGGCAGCGTGGTGCCCCAGTACTCGGAGGCCTACACCTTCCACACGCAGAGCAATGACGGCGTGCGGCTGTGGGTGGACGAGCAGCTCCTCATCGACAACTGGACCCTCCACGAGACGGCGGAGAACTCGGGCACCGTGGTCCTCCAGGCTGGCCGCGCCTACAGCCTTCGCATGGAGGTCTTCGAGAACACCGGCGTCGCCACCGCCCGCCTCCTCTGGTCCAGCCCCCACCGGACCAGGCAGGTCATCCCCGCCGAGCGACTGAGGCCCCTCCCGCCCCCCAGCCCTCCTTGAGCCTCAAGCGGCCCCACCTGTCACGGCGGGTCCGCGCACGATTCCCTACCTGAATGGGGCTTCAATTCGGACCAGCCCGGGAAGTCGGGGATCTTCTATCAGACCGAGGGGGCGGGGCTTTCGCGTCCGTCCGGCTGGGAGTGTAGATTCGGCGGATTCCGATGAGTGGGAACACGCTGCCGCTCGCGCCGGATGCGCGCTCGCTGGGCAAATACGAGGTGCTCTGCCGCCTGTCCACGGGCGGGATGGCCGAGATTTTCCTCGCGTCTCAGCGCGGCCTGGCGGGTTTCCGCAAGCTCGTGGTGTTGAAGCAGATCCTCCCCGACATCCGTGGCGAGGAGGAGTTCGTCCGGATGTTCCTGGACGAGGCCAAGGTGACGGCCGCGTTCAACCATCCGCACATCGCGCAGGTGTACGACCTGGACATCGCCGACGGCGAGCTGTTCCTGTCCATGGAGTTCGTGCCCGGCGCCACGCTGGTGGAGGTGGCGCGCGCGTGCCGGCAGGCCAGCATCCCCATCCCCATGGGGTACAGCCTGATGGCGGTGCGCGACACCGCCGTGGCGCTCCACTACGCGCACACCTTCACGGACCCGCTGGGTCAGCCCTCGCCCGTCATCCACCGGGACGTGGCCGAGAAGAACATCATGGTGACGTACGAGGGCGTCACCAAGCTGCTCGACTTCGGCATCGCCAAGAGCCTGGCCCGCGCCAGCCGCACGGCGGTGGGCATGGTGAAGGGCACCAGCGGCTACATGTCCCCGGAGCAGATCCTGGGCGAGCCGCTGGATGCTCGCAGTGACCTGTTCAGCCTGGGCGTGGTGCTGCACGAGTGCCTCACCGGCATGCGGTTGTTCTACGCGAAGCAGGCCGAGGCGATGATGAACGCGGTGCTGAAGTGCGACGTGACGCCGCCTTCGCGCACCAACAAGCAGGTGCCGCCGGAGCTGGACGCCATCGTCATGCGGGCGCTGTCGCGCAAGCGCGAGGACCGCTACGCCACGACGCTGGAGTTCGCCCGCGCCCTGGAGCGCGCGGTGGGGCCGCACATCTGGCACCCGGAGCAGAGCAGCGAGCTGATGCTCCGCCTCTTCTCCGACCGGCGCGAGCAGACGCGTCAGTTGCTGATGAGCGGGCAGGCCGTGTCGGGCGATGCCAGCGGAGAGCTGAGCGTGGCGCGGGTGCTGGCCATGGGCTCGGAGGCCGCCGAGCCCGCCGCCGCGCAGGCCGCGCCGCCTCCGAATCGCCCTTCCGTGTCGGTGCCCACGGTGAAGGGCGCGGCGCAGGTGAAGACCGTGGCGCCGCTCCAGCAGGGTGCGCCCGTGCTGCGGCGGCCCACGACGAGCACGGGCGC
>JBKGHK010000467.1:0-8039 GCA_046520375.1 Pyxidicoccus sp. 3LFB2 | reverse complement strand
CGCGGTGGACGCGACGCCACCTTGCCCTACCGCTGGCACCGTGGTGGAGGACGTGGCGGCTGGAGCGTTGCGGTGCGTGACCTCACCCTCTCCGGGCGGAGTGGCGGCGAGCACGAGGCCGCGGAGTGTGGCCCCAGGCTCGTCGGTGGGCGTGGCGGCGGGCACGAGGCGATGCACCCCGAATGCCCTGCCAGGCAGCCCCGCGTGGGCCGCCGACGCGAAGCCGGACGCCAGCCATGCCGTGGCCAGCGCGCCCCATGCCCACCCACGTGATGTGGTGCGTCTCATCATCCGCATCCCGCTCCGTGCCAACCCCGGCCCGGCGTCACGTGAGCGCCGGTGGCATACCGCGTCTGCCCGCCCCCTGGCGAGCCGCGCTCAAGGACTCCAGCGCGCCCGACGTACCACCCACGAGCTGCCGCCACGTCCATCCCGCACCACGGCCCAGAACGTCACCTCCTGCGCCGTCGCGTCCTCGGGCGGCTCCCACTCCGTGCGGTGCCGGCCCTGCGTGCCACCGAAGTCCGCGCCGCCCGTCTCCTGCGGGCCGAAGTCGCCCAGCGTGGTGTGCCAGGAAATCTCCCACGCCTCCTTCAGGTTGACGGTGTTCAGCCGCAGCCCCGGCACCACGTAGCTCTCCTCCAGCGCCGACACGTCCTCGGACGTCACGATGAAGGGGCCGGGGCCGCGCAGCTCCGGCAGCGCCCCTTCCGCCCACACCGCGTCGTCCACCCGCAGGCCCGGAATCACCGGCTGCTCGTTGGCCTTCATGCCCTCCACCACCGGGCACCAGAAGACCATCAGCTTCTGCGCGTACACCTCCTCGTCCCCCGCCACCGCGTGGAGCACCAGTGGCATGCGGATGCCGCCCAGCCCCTTGTAGGGGTCCGCCGCCTGCACGCGCTCCAGCAGCAGCGTGTCCTCGCCCACCGTGGCCGCGCCCGGGCGGATGGGGAACGACAGCTCCCCCGAGCCCGAGAGGGTGCCCTCGGCAAGCCGCACGCGGTTGGCCTCGTCCGAGCACGTGCGGTCCTCGGGGTCCGCGCATGCCCACAGCGTGTAGCGGATGGGACGGCCTTCCCCGGCCGGGTCCACCAGCAGCGCGCGGTACGTCACCTCCGCCGCGAGCGTGTCCAGGGCCTCCGGCGTGCGCTCGCAGGTGGAGGCCATCAGCTCCGGCCGCTCCGTGGAGACGCCGAGCACGCGAAAGTCATGCACGCGCGAGGGCTGGTCCTCGGGGTCGACGCAGGCGACGGCGCCCAGCGCCATCAGCACCAGGCCGCCGTAGTTGAGCAGGGCCTTCATGTCAGAAGCTTCCTTTCACGCCCACCACGGGGAGGATGGGGATGCCGGGCACCTCGTACTCCTGGCGCTGCCGGTAATCGTTGAAGACGAACTCGACGTTCTCGGCGTTGTAGAGATTCTGCACGTCGAGGTAGGCACCCAGCGTCCAGTTCTGGAACCGCCAGCTCTTGTCCAGGCGCATGTCCAGCTGGTGGAACCCCGCCGTGCGCGCCGAGGCATACGGGCCATACGTGCCGTTGAAGCGGTTTCGGTCCGACTGGTACAGGTCATACGTGTGGTTGAGCGGCGTCGTCGGACGGCCGGTGGTGTAGCGGAAGCGTCCGCCCAGCTCCCAGCCGTTGCCCAACACGTAGCTGGCCACCAGCGTGAGGATGTGCGTCTGGTCGAAGGGGCTGAGGCCGTACGTCTCCTCGCCATCGTCGCCGAAGTTCCCGCCGAAGCCGCCGTTGCCCCGGGGCGCCGGGCCCGCGCGCCCGTCCAGCGAGCGGCTGAAGGTGTACGAAATCCAGCCGGACCACTTGTCCATCGCCGACGCGCGGTCCTTCTTCGCCATCAGCTCCAGGCCCCAGGCGCGGCCGATGCCCTCGTTGGAGTAGGGCAGCTGGATGACCCCGCCGCCATCCGTGTCCGTGAGCTGCCCGGGCGCGACGATGTTCTTGAAGCGGCGGTTGAAGAAGCCCGTCACGTCCACGTTGAACACGTCGGTGAAGCGGTGCTCCACGCCGAGGCTGCTCTGGAAGGCGCGCTGGTAGACGACGTCCGGGTTGCCGTACGGCAGGCTGATGAAGCGGAACGTCTCCGGCGGCTGGCTGTACAGGCCCAGCGAGCCCTTCAGGTTGGTGCGCTCGGTGGCCGCGAAGCGCACCCACAGGCGAGGGTCCAACGCGAGGTTCCGGGTGTCTCCCGCCATCTGGAGGTTGCCGCGCACGCCCGGGGTGAAGGTGAACTTGCCCACCTTCATGTCCGCTTCCAGGAAGAGCGCGCCGTCGAAGGCGTCGACGGAGAGCTCCTCCACCAGCAGCTCGCCCACGGAGTCGGCGCCCGGGAAGGCCACGTACTCGAAGTCCTCCGGGGCGGGGAACTCCACCTCGTAGGACTGGTACTCGTACATGAGGTCCAGGCCGGTGCGGACGGTGAGCGCGGAGGACAGCTCCAGGCCCAGCACCTCGCGGGCGCCCAGCGTGTAGGCCGTGCCGTCCTGCTTCGCGGTGCCGAAGTTGAAGCTGCTGACGTCGTAGCCCACGTACGGCGTGAAGACGGAGGTGAGCGCGCCCTTGCGGTACGTCCAGTCACCCTTGATGCGGTGGAAGAGCGTCTGCGTGTCGAGCGAGAGGTCTCTCTCCGTCTCCGGACCCGAGGACACCACGCGCAGCTGGTCATCACTGCCGAAGGCCATGACGTAGCCGGTGCTGCGCGCGCCGCCCGCCAGGGCCTGGGCCTCGGCCTCCGAGCTGGCGCCACGCTTCGCGCCGAAGTCCACGCGCACTTGATAGTCCCAGTAGCGCGGCACCACGGACAGCGTGCTGCCCTCGCTCTTCGGGAGGAAGGCGGGCAGCAGCGTGTCGATGTACGATCGCCGCGCGGCGGCCGCCACGCTGATGCCGTCCGTGACGGGCGTCTCCAGGAAGAAGCCCGCGTCCAGCACGTCCACCTTCACCGAGCCGTGGAACGTGTCGGCGGCGCCCTTGCGCGTGCCCACCTCGACGATTCCGCCCACCGCGCGGCCGTACTGGCTGCCGTAGCCGCCCGGGTAGAAGTCGAGCTGGTCGATGAACTCGGCGTTGACTACCGAGGGGCCGCCGAGCAGGTGGAAGAGGATGGGGATGCTGACCCCGTCCATCATCGTCGCCGTCTGGCCGGGGTTGGAGCCGCGCACCAGCAGCTCGCCGGAGATGAAGGGCGCGCGCGCCACGCCGGGCAGCGCCTGGATGACGCGGATGGGGTCTCCGAAGGTGCCGGGCGTCTTCTGTGCCTCCTCGCGCGTCACCGTGCGGCGGACCACTTCCTTCTTCGGCCGCTCGGAGCGAACCACCGTCTCCAGCCCGCTGCCCTGCGGGGCCAGGTAGAAGTTCACCTCCGTCGTCTCGTTCTCCTTGAGCTGCTCCTTCGTCTGGTAGAGCTGGTAGCCGGACGCCACCACGCGCACCGCGCACTCGCCGGGCGCGACTTCCAGGGTGAAGCGGCCGTCCGCGTCGGAGGTGGCCTCGGGGGCCTCCGGGTCGTCACCGCAGCGCACGGTGGCGCCGGCCACGCGCGAGCGACTGCCGCGCGAAATCAGCTGGCCGGTGAGCGTGGCCTTGGGCGCCGCCTGGACCTGCTCCTCGCCGGGGCCCTCCTGGGGCGGGGCGTTGAGGGTGAAGTGGTAGACGTACTCCACCTGCACCGGCGCGGGGACACCGTCCACCTCGGCGGGCGAGAAGCGGAACTGGCGCACCGCGGCCTGCGCCGCCTCGTCGAAGCCGTTGCCCACCAGCTCCGTGGGCTGCACGTCCGACACGGTGCCGTCCGCGGCGATGGTGATGATGAGGCGCACGGAGGCGGTGAGCCCCTGCGTGAGCGCGTCGGGCGGGTACTGGGCCTCCACCTGCTGAACGAGCTCGGGGGGCTTCGTAATGGTGGGCTGGGCCTGCGCGGGCGGGGCCGCCTCGGCCTGCGCTGCCGGAGCGGGAGGCGCGCCGGCCTGGGGTGCCTGGGCGAGCGCCGGGGTCGCCAGCAGGAGCGAGGCCGCGGCGAGCGCGCTTCGGGCTTTCAGGTTGGGTGACATGGCGTGGGCGAGCATACGGGGTGATGGGGGTTCCCGCTCCCACTGAGGGAGGGGCGGAACGAAGTCGTCATGGAGAGGTCCGGCGCTTTGCGGCTGAGGAGGGGGAATCACCAGCCAGGTGCGGCCTCCCCTCGCTCCGCCCCTCTCCCAGCGGGAGAGGGAGCGTCAGTCGAGGAGGAACGTGTACGAATACTTCATCTCCGTGGAGACGGCCTCGCCGCCCTTCACGGCGGGCTTGAAGCGGAAGCGCCGAATCGCGTCGCGCGCCGCCTCGTTGAGCCCGTAGCCCGGCCCGTTGAGAATCTTCGCGGCCACCACCCTGCCCTCGTTGTCGATGGTGATGGACAGCGTCACCGTGCCTTCGATGCCGGCGCGGCGGGCCTCTTCCGGGTAGGGAATCTTCACCTCGGAGGCCACGGTGGGCTCGGAGTCCACCTGGTAGATGGGCGTGTACTTCGGCGCGCTGTATGCCTTCACCTCCTGCGGCGCCTTCGCCTTGTCGGCGGTGCGGCCGTAGAGCGTGTTGCCCACGGGCGCCGCGAAGCTGCCCGCGCTGGTGGTGGAGGACATCGTCATGCCCACCACCAGCGGCGCCGGCTTCGCGGCCTGGGGCGGCGGCTCATTGGGCGGCGGCGGCGCGTCCACCGGAGGCGGTGGCAGCGGCCTGGGCGCTTCGGCCACCTTGATGGGCGGCGGCTTCACGCGCACCTTGGGCGGCGGGGGCGGCTCGGGCTTCGGCTCCTCCTTCACCACCGGGGGCGGAGGCGGCTTCTGGACCTCCACCATCACCAACTCCACCGGCCGCTTCACCTGGGGACGCTCCACGGGCCGCGTGTGCAGCACCACCAGCGCCAGCCCATGCAGCGCGAGCGAGCCGGCCACGAAGCCGACCAGCAGCCCGTTGCCCCCACGCTTCGGCGCCACCCACGCCCTGTCCTCGAGCACCAGCTCACTCATGGTTTCGCGTCAGCCCCGCGGCGCGGTGGGCGCGACGTCCTTTTCGATGTTGAGCGCGAACTTCGCGATGCCCTGCCCCTTCACCACGTCGATGAGCCGCATGACGCGGCCATAGGGAATCGACTGGTCGGCGCTGATGATGGCCCGCGTGTCCTTGTCCTTGGCCACCTGCTCCGCCACCTTCGCGGACAGGTCGGCCTCGCTCATCTCGGTGCCGTCGAAGAAGAGCTTTCCGTCCTTGTCCAGCACCACGTTGACCAGCCCCTGCACCGTCTCACCGCCATTGGCGGCGCGCGGCAGGTCCACCTCCACCGTCTCGCGGACGATGAAGTTGGCCGTCACCATGAAGATGATGAGGAGCACCAGCACCACGTCCACCAGCGGCGTGACGTTGATGCCGGTGATTTCCTCGTCGTTGTCCTGCGCACCGCCCGCCATGACTAGCGGACCTCCGCGCGCAGGCTGCCCACGAGCGCATGGCCCAGGGCATTGGCGCGGCTGGTGAGCGTCTTCAGCTGGCGGTTGAAGATGTTGAAGGCCACCACGGCGGGAATCGCGACGGCCAGCCCCACCGCCGTGGCGACGAGCGCCTCGGAGATGCCGGCCATGACGGTCTGCTGCATGGCCGCGCCCTTGGACCCCATGGCGCCCAAATCATGGAACGCCTTGATGATGCCGAGCACCGTGCCGAACAGGCCGATGAAGGGGGCGTTGTTGCCCAGCGTGCCGAGGAAGGACAGGAAGCGCTCATACTGAGGACGCTCGCGGGCCATGGTGGAGGCAATCACCTGCTCCACGGTGTCCGCGCCCTGGGAAGAGGACGCGAGGCCCTCGCGGATGATGGCGGCCTCCATGCCCTTCTTGCCCTGGATGGCGACGCGCACCGCCTCCAGCTCCCCACGCGCAAGACGCACCGCCAGCCCTTCCGAGTCCGGCAGCCGGTTGCGGGTGAAGTACACGGCCCGCTCCAACATGATGGCGATGGAGAGCACGGAGAGGACTACCAGCACCCACAGCACCCACTCGGCGGAGGTGAGTGTCACGCCGAGCAGCTTGCTGCTGAGCCAGCCCAGACCCTCGGCGGGCACCTGGGCGAAGACAACGAAGGACGACATGGTTTTCCCCTCATGAACCGCGTTGGCGCGAAGGGAACACCGACCCCTATTTAATGTGTCACCGGGAAAGCACCGGGCCCTATTTCCCACCCCGGCCCGCCTTCGTCTCCGCCGCCTGGATGAGGTCCAGGTGCTGCTTGTCCTCGGGAGTCAGACGTGCGTCCGTGTAGGCAGCGTCCGGCTGGTACCAGGACTCGCGGGAGAAGAAGTCCTGGAGGTCCTTGGCCTGGAAGACGCGGCCATGGCGGGCATACACGGCGTTTCGCAGCAGGCGGAACTGGGGCGGGGACAGCAGGGAGAGGGCGTCCGCCGGCAGCTTCCCCTGGAGCGAGCGGATGGCGGCGGCCAGCACGAGGTTCTGCCCGTACGGACAGGCCAGCCGCTTGCGCGCGTCCGCGGGCTTCACGCCCGACGGTGGCGGCCAGAGCTGGTCCAGCGTCACGTCCTCCAGGGCCAGCTCGGAGACGACGTTGTAGTGCTCGCAGTACGCGTAGAGCGCCCGGGTGAAGGCGGCCGCGTCCCCATCCGTCGCGGACACCAGCGTGTCCCACAGCGGCGCGCGGCCCGAGGCCACCATGACGGGGCGCACCTTCGCGCGCACCGCGGCGTCCGCGTAGGACTGGGAGCTGAGCAGGAGGTTGGTGGCCCCCTTGGCCAGGGCCTTGTCCTTCGACGCGGCCACCAGCCCGTCCACGCCGAGGCGGAAGGACTCGGCCGTCTGCTCGCCCTGCTTCACGTTCTTGTAGGAGAGCCCTCGCAGGCAGCTGAGCGCGTCCTCCTTGCTGGGACGGCCCTCCTCGCACCGGGAGAGTTCCTCGGGCGTGGCCTTTCCGAGGAGCACCTTGGGGTAGAGGTCGACGTCACAGAGACAGCTGCCTGCCTGGGCCCCTGGGGCGAACAGGACCACGACGAGCACGCTGAGACAGCCGAGGCTACCGGTGGGCAATTTCATGTCTCGGGAACGATAGCCTACGCTCCCCGCAGGAGACCGCCTCTTGTCCTTCCTGCTCTATCCCACCCGCGAGCGCACCGTCTTCCAGGACGGAGCCCCCCTGCTCTGGCAGCTCGGGCCCTACGTGGCCGTGTTCCAGCGGCCCGAGATGGGGACCACGGGCGCCCTCCTCGCGCGGCGCGTGGCGGAGGACGGCAGCGAGCACGGTGACGTGCTCATCCACCAGCTGCCCACCGGCTCCACGCTGAGGCAGGGCGCGGCGGAGGTGTTCCAGGAGGAATGGCGGAAGGCCACGCGGCTGGAGCACCCGAACATCCTCCGGACGCTGGACACGTGGCTCGGCGCGGAGGACGGCGCGCCCCGCCCGCTCTTCTTCCAGCTCGTCACGGAGTACGTCCCCGGTGAGACGCTCTCCACCGTGCTCGCGGCGCTGGAGGCGAAGGGCTCGCGCCGCCCGTGCCGCTCGCGCTGGCCATCGCCGCGCAGGTGGCGCACGGGCTGCACGCCGCGCACGAGGCCACGGACGCGGAGGGACGGCCGCTGGAGGTGCTCCACCGCGACGTGGCGCCCGCGCATGTGCTGCTCGGGTACGACGGTGGGGTGAAGCTGTGCGGCTTCGGCATCACCAGCACGGCCGTGCGGCTGCTGGGAGGGCCCATCTTCAAGCACGTGGGCGCGCAGCCACCGGAGGCGCAGCGCAAGGGCAGCGGCCTGGTGGACCGGCGCGCGGACGTATACGCGCTGGGTGTCACGCTCTACGAGGCGCTCACCGGGGTGGACCCGTTCCGGCGCCCGCTGGACTACGACTCGCTGAAGGCGGCGATGAGCGCGGACGCGCCCCCGCCGAGCCAGCACCGGCCCGAACTGGGGCCCACGGTGGACGCGGTGGTGATGCGCGCCATGGCGCCGAAGGCGGCGGACCGCTACCCCACCGCGCTGGAGCTGG
>JBKGHK010000466.1:0-8050 GCA_046520375.1 Pyxidicoccus sp. 3LFB2 | reverse complement strand
GCCCGACCCGCCGCCGCCTCCGCGCCGCACCTCTGGCTCCGCTCCGGCGATGCGCCGCGAGGACGACGAGGCGGTGGACCGCGCCATCGACGCGTCGTCCCAGCGCGCGCGCCGGGCCATGGCCACGCGCAACGTGGCCACGGTGGGCTTCATCGTCGGCCTGCTGGCCGTGGTGGGCGTCTTCCACAAGCCCATCCTCGCGGTGCTCAATGGCCGCGCGGCGGACGGGCAGGGCGTGCTGCTCACCGTGAACACCAATGAGCGCGTGAAGGTGTCCGTCCGCCACACCGAGCGGTGCGGCAGCGCCCAGCCCGTGACGGAGCTGGGCTTCACGCCAATGACGATGGTGTCCGGCGCGCACCTGCAGGACACGCTCATCCTGGAGAACGAGCAGCAGGGCATCTTCAAGGAGGACAGCGAGAGCCTGGCCTACGGAGAGCCCGGCCAGGTGAAGGTCATCCCCTACGAGTTCCGCCGCGGCCACCTGCAGCTGACGCTGAAGCCCGAGGGGCTGAAGGGCATCACCGTGCGGCGCAACGGCCAGGACGTGGGGACCTACTCGGGTGGCAAGGGCCTGAAGATGGAGCTCATGGAGGGCAGCCACAAGCTGGAGCTCAATGGCGGCCCGCTCAAGGAGCCCTTCTTCTTCGAGGTCGACATCAAGCCCGGCGTCATCAACAAGGAGACGCAGGACCTCAGCGCCTTCGTGGGCTAGCACAGGGCTTCCGGCAGCCCTGGCCGGAGTCCTTCAGTAGCGGGGCAGGGTGGGGTCCACCTGCCGCGAGTACAGGTCGATGCCGCCCTTGAGCGACACGGCCTCCAGTCCCTTCGACAGCAGATAGGCCGCGCCATCCAGGCTGCGCACGCCGTGGTGGCAGTACACGACGACGGGCCGGCCGCGCAGGGCCTCCAGCTCGTCGGCGCGCTCGTCCAGCTCGGGCAGGGGGATGAGCACCGAGTCCGGCAGCGCCACCCAGGCGTGCTCGTCCGGGAAGCGCACGTCCAGCAGGGCGGGGCGGGACTCGGGAGGGCCGGCCAGCAGCTCGGCGAGCCGGGCGGGGAGGATTTCGGGAATCGGCATCTTCAGGGCCTCACGCGGCGGTGGGAGCGGCGCAGAACTGCTCGTAGTCGATGAGCTCCACCTTCGTGCCCGGGGCGCACACCGGGCAGTGCGCGTCCTTGCGCAGCTTCAGCTCCTGGAAGCGTGTGCCCAGCGCGTCGAAGGTGAGCAGCCGGCCGATGAGCGGCTCGCCCCGGCCGAGGATGAGCTTGAGGGCCTCGTTGGCCTGGAGCAGGCCGATGAGGCCGGGCAGCACGCCCAGCACCCCGGCCTCCGCGCACGAGGGCGCCAGCTCCGGCGGCGGCGGGGCGGGGTAGAGGCAGCGGTAGCAGGGGCCCTGGCCGGGGACGAAGGACGTCACCTGGCCCTCGAAGCGGAAGATGGAGCCGTGGATGTTGGGGATGCCCCGCATGACGCAGGCGTCGTTGAGGAGGTAGCGGGTGGGGAAGTTGTCCCCGCCGTCCAGCACCATGTCGAAGCCCTCCAGCACGCGCAGGACGTTGTGCGAGGTGAGCCGCTCCTGGAAGGGCACCACCTTCACGTCCGAGTTGAGCGCTTCAATGGCGGCGCGGGCGCTGACCACCTTGGGCTGGCCCTGGAACTGGCGGGTGTGGAGCACCTGGCGCTGCAGGTTGCTCAGGTCCACCACGTCCGAGTCGACGATGCCCAGCGTGCCCACGCCGGCCGCGGCGAGGTACAGCGCGGCGGGAGAGCCCAGCCCGCCCGCGCCCAACAGCAGCACCCGGGCCTGGAGCAGCTTCGCCTGCCCCTCCTCGCCCACCTCGGGGAGGATGAGGTGGCGGCGGTAGCGCTCCTTCTGCTCGGCGGTGAGGACGAAGGGCTTCTCCACCGGGAGGGCCGCGTCGCTCCAGCGGTTGTAGCCGCCCGCCAGCGACGCCACGCGGGTGTAGCCCAGCTCCTTCAGCGTCTTCACGGCCAGCGCGGAGCGGGTGCCCCCCGCGCAGTAGACGACGAGCTCCTCGTCGCGCCGGGCCCGGTCCTCGATGCGCAGCTCCAGGTAGCCCCGGGGGATGTGCAGGGCGCCGGGCAGCCGGCCGCCCGCGTACTCGTCCGCCTCCCGGACGTCCACGAGCTTCACCGGGGCGCGGGTGTCCAACAGCCGCTTCACCTCGTCCACCGTGACTTCGCGAATCTCCTGCTTCACTCCGGCCAACAGCTCTTGAAAGGTGGGAGCCATGACGCGGGGTATAACCCGGCGCCCCCGGGCCGTCCGTCCGGATGTGGGCCCCCGGAGGCGGTCGGCCAGCCGGGCCCATGGATTTTCGCGGCCCGGGCGTTATAAGGCACGGCATAGGAGAGCAACCGACATGGACAGCACCACCACCACGACGACTTCCGCTCCCGGCACCGTGCCGGCCCCCGAGGCTTCCTCCGGCGTGGCCGTGCGGCTGACGGAGGCCGCCATCAATCAGGTGAAGGCGGTCACCAAGGCCCAGGGCTTCGAGGGCTACTTCTTCTCCATCCGCGTCGTCCCCGCCGGCTGCAGCGGCCTGGGCTATGACTTGAATCTGGTCAAGGAGTCCAAGGCCGGCGACCTCGTGTGGGAGCAGGACGGCGTGAAGATCGCCACCGACGCGATGAGCAGCCAGTACCTCGCGGGCACGGAGATTGACTACGTCTCCGCCATCACCGGCGCGGGCTTCAAGTTCAACAACCCGAACGCGAAGTCCTCCTGCGGCTGCGGCACCTCGTTCACGACCTGAGCGACGGCGCCTGTCCCTCGAAGGGACGTCGGGCCGGGGTGGGGCGCAAGGTGCCTCCCCCGGCCTTCGTCATTGCGGGCGACCGCTCAGGCGCCGCTCAGGCGCCGGCAAGCGGCTTCATCACCTTCAGCCAGCTCTGGTTCTCCTTCTGGCGCGCCAGGCGCTGGGTGCGGCGGGACTGGGCCTCCTGGAAGGCCTCTCGGTCGGCGTCCGTCTCCATCAGCACCGGCGGCACCTGCACCCGGCCCCCGTCCTTGTCGATGGCCACGAAGGTCAGCAGCGCGCTGGTGGTGAGGAAGCGCTCACCGGTGAGCGGGTTCTCCGCATGCACCGTCACCCCCACCTCCATGGACGTGCGGAAGGCGGCCAGCACCCGCGCGTGCAGCAGCGCCACCCAGCCCACCTTGATGGGCGCGTGGAAGTGCAGGTCGTCCATGGACGCCGTGACGACCACCTGCCGGCAGTGACGCTGCGCGGCCACCGCGCCGCAGATGTCGATCCACTCCATCACCTTCCCGCCGAAGGCGGCGTTCAGGTTGTTGGCATCCGGAGGAAGGATGAGCTGCGTCATCACCACCTCCGTGTCCTTGGGGTTCTTCGGCGTCAACTCGGGCATCTCACACCTGGGGTTGTAGGACGGGGAGTCCCTCTGGACAGGGCCTGTGTCGTCCCGTGAATGGCTCCGGGGTTCTAACGCTCGCAAGCGGATAGAACCCGTTGCCGTGGGCTGCGCTTGTCCCTATCAGTGTGGCCATTGCTTTCCACCCAGGAAGCAACCCCCTACCCACACCGGAGGCACTCCCCGTGTCCTCGTCCCCCGCAATGTCCATTTCCGCCCGCGCCGTGGTGCCGCTGGGCTCGTCCGTCGATGAGCTGCTCCGGCAGGCCGATGACCTCCAGGGCTCGGACCTGGACGCGCTCCCGTTCGGGATGATCCAGCTGGACCGCAACGGCCGCATCCTCAAGTTCAACCACACCGAGGCCCGGATGGCGCGCATCAACCGGGACCGGCAGATTGGCCGCAGCTTCTTCGACCAGGTGGCCCCGTGCACCAAGGTGCGCGAGTTCTACGGCCGCTTCCAGGAGGGGCTGGAGAAGCGGACCCTCTACGAGACGTTCGGCTTCGTCTTCAAGTTCGACCATGGCTGGCGCAACGTGGCCATCACCATGATGTACAGCGACAAGACGGACAGCGTCTGGGTGCTGGTGTCCCAGCAGTCGGTGACGCCGCCGCCGGCCGTGAAGTAGGCCCGCGCCTTCAGGCCAGGAAGCTGGAGACGCGGTCGAGGAACTCCTCGCGTCCCTTGCCCCGGCGGATGTCCTGGGTGGAGACATCCAGGACGAGACAGTCCACGCCGTACTTCTCCTGCAGCACGAGGGGGAAGCTCGCGTAGTAGCCGTTGAGGCCGCGCAGGAACTGGTGGCGGATGCCCTTCTCCTCCTCGCGGCCGCGGGTGCGGATGCGCTGGAGGAGCACGTCCACGCTGCCGACCTCGAAGCAGATGACCTTGTCGGGCTGGATGATGTGGCGCGACAGGCGCTGGAAGTACTCGTAGTACAGGTCCAGCTCCGCGTTCGTCATGTGCCCCAGGCCATGCAGGTACTTGGCGAAGATTTCCGGGTCCTCGTACAGCGTGCGGTCCTGCACGCAGCTGCGCTTGTACGAGTGGATGAGCTCGTGGTGCTCCACGCGCCGGATGAGGAACTCGAGCTGGAGCGTGAAGGACCAGCGCGACATGTCCGCGTAGTAGTCGCGCAGGAAGCGGTTGTCGATGACGGGCTCGTCGAAGAGCTGGTAGCCGAAGCTCTGGCTTATCATCTTCGCGGCCGTCGTCTTGCCCGCGCCGATGTTGCCCGCCAGCGCCACGAAGCGCCGGCTCCTGGGCACCTTCACCCGCACCGTGTTCTTCGGGCGGGACGTCGGGGCTTCTTCGTCCCCGGCGGGGGCGGCCGGGGTAGCGGACGGGCGCGAGCGCGAGGTGGGGCGGGGCATGGAAGTGGGCTTAACCCGGCTTCGCTGAGGCGTCCATTCGCTGCCTCAGCACGTCGGGCCGGTCGGTCATGATGCCGCCGACCCCTTCCTGTAGCAGCTGCTCCATCTCCGCCGGGTCATCCACCGTCCAGACGTTGACCCACTTGCCCCGGGCGGTGCACTCGCGGAGGAAGGCGGGGTCCACCAGCCGGATGTCCCCGAAGTACAGGGGCATGTCCAGGACGGTGTAGCGCGGCTCGTCCGGGGGCGTGTCCCCGCCGCGCAGGGCGAGCACGAAGGCCGTCAGCGCGTCGCGGGGGTAGAAGTGGCACGCGTCCGGGAGCCTGGCGGCGAGCCGCTCGCCCACGCTGTCCTGTTCGCTGCCCATGCACACCCGCTCCAGGGCGCGCTCCTCCGTCAGGAGTCGGGCGAAGGCGTCCTCGATGCCGGGCACGTCCGGCTTCAGCTCCACGTTGAGGCGCACGGCGGGGAAGGCGCGCAGCACCTCGCGCAGGGTGGGGATGCGCGCGCCCTGGCCGCGAAAGGGGAAGGTGCGCCCACCATCCGGGCTGAAGTGGAAGCCCGCGTCCAGCCGGCGCAGCTCCGCCAGGGTGAGGGCGGCCAGCGGCCCGGTGCCATCCGTGCAGCGCTCCAGGGTGTCGTCATGGGCCACCACCACCTCGCCGTCGCGGGTGAGGTGGACGTCGAGCTCCAGCATGTCCGTGCGGTAGCGCTCCACCGCCTGGCGGAACGCACCCAGCGTGTTCTCCGGGGCCAGGGCCGCGCCACCCCGGTGAGCGATGTGCAGCGTGGGCCGCAGGCCCTGGAGGAAGGCGGGAGGGGCGCTCATGGGATACCTGGATTCACCGGCCTGTCACATCCACCGGGTGGGGCTTCCTTGCCGGCCCCCAAGGGGGGCCAGTATAAGACCTCATCCTCAGGCCGACAGGCGTCGGACTTCAAGACTCACGGCGCCGCAACGAAATGGAGAACCAAGGTATGCAACTGCGCAAGACGCTGGGCGCGGCGGCGCTGATCACCGCGGCGACGATGGCTTCGATGTCCGCCGGCTGTGGCGATGACCGCAACGGGGGCAACAATACGCCCGACAGCGGCACCGGCTGCGTTGGCACCTGTAGCAACGACGCGGGCACCGGCACGGACGCCGGGACGGACGCGGGCACCGGCCCGGTCGACGCGGGCCCCACCGTGATGACCATCTCCGCGGTCCGCGCCGAGGAGTCCATCCGCCACGTGAGGCTGGAGGGCGTGGTCGTCACCGCCGTCAGCCGCATCGCCTCGAACGCGGCGGGCGTCACCGCCGACTTCTGGGTGGCGGACCCCGCCAACCCGGAGGACGGCATCTTCGTCCAGAAGTTCCGGGATGATCCGGAGAAGGGCTACAGCCCCGTCGTGGGCGACGTGCTCACCATCACCGGCTTCATCCAGAGCAAGAGCCGCTTCAATGACCGCGAGGGCTACCGCAAGGTCATCAAGAACAACTTCGACGTGCGTGGCGGCGGCGCGCTCGTGGACATGGTCATCACCAAGACGGGCACCGTGGCGCCGCTGTCGCCGGTGCAGGTCAGCATCGCCAACAACTTCGGCAACTCGGATGGCGGCGCGGGCCGGCCCAACCAGGAGCTGATGGGCGCCCGCGTCCACATCACCGACTCGCTGACGCTCACCAACCCCAACCCCATGGCCTTCAAGCGGCTGTCGGCGCGGGCCAATGACGACGTCTACTACGGCTTCGAGGTCAGCGGCGGCGTGCTGGTGAACAACAACACCACCTTCGGCACCTCGCCGACGGACGGTGGCACCCGCAAGTGCGACTACCGCGTCATGGTCAACCAGGACGCCGGCACCATCACCTTCCCCAACGGCATCAAGGGCGTGTGGGACACCTTCACCCACGCTCCCTGCCTGGACGGCGGCGTGAGCACCTTCAGCTGCTTCAACGACGCGGGCGTGGTGCCGGGCACCGACAACCGGTGGACCACCGCGCTGTACCCCGAGGACTGCGACGACCTCGAGCCCGTCGAGATCACCCCCCCGCCGGCCCCGTGAGGCCGTCCAGGGCCGGGGTCGGGTAGACCCGGGCCCGTGTCGGGATGATCCGCCGCCCCTCGCCCGTCGCTGGGAGGGGCGGCTTCTTTTTAGGGACTGTCCGGTCCTGTCCGGAACCCACCGAAGCGGGTGGGGGCCCTGGCTCCCCCAACCCTGTGATTGTGGGTAAGCTCAGGAAAAGTCCAACCCCTTCCACCCCTCAGACAGACGGCTTTCCCCTCCCGTGAGCTCGCCCCAGACGGCCATTCCGTTCGGAAACTACCTGCTGATCAAGCGGCTCGCCGTGGGAGGCATGGCGGAGCTGTTCCTGGCGCAGCGGCCGCCCGAGCCGGAGCTGGTGGTGCTCAAGCGGATCCTCCCGTACCTGTCGGAGGAGCCGGAGTTCGTCCAGATGTTCCTGGACGAGGCGCGCATCGCCGCGCAGCTCCACCACCCCAACATCGTGCAGACGCACGCCTTGGGGAAGGAGGGCGACAACATCTTCATCGCCATGGAGTACGTGGAGGGCGTGGACCTGCGGCGCGTGGTGGCCGAGGAGGCCAAGTACGGCGCCACGGTGCCCTACGGCGTGGCGGCGCGCATCTGCGCCCAGGTGGCGGCGGGGCTGGACTACGCGCACCACAGCCGGGGCGTGGACGGGCGCCCGCTGGAGCTCATCCACCGGGACGTCAGCCCGCAGAACGTGATGATTGGCTACGACGGGCGCATCAAGCTCGTCGACTTCGGCATCGCCAAGGCCGGCGCGTTCATGGAGCGCAGCAAGCCGGGCGTCATCAAGGGCAAGTTCCTCTACCTGGCGCCGGAGCAGGTGTCGCAGGAGCGGCTGGACCACCGCGCGGACATCTTCGCGCTGGGCACCATGCTGTACGAAATCACCACCGGCCGGCAGCCCTTCTCCAAGCCCACCACCGAGGGCATCCTCTACGCCATCCGCTACGAGGACCCGTCCCCGCCGCACCTGCTGCGCGACGACTACCCGGAGCAGCTGTCGCGCATCATCATGCGGTGCCTGACGAAGGACCGGAACCAGCGCTACCAGCGGGCCTCGGCGGTGAGCGCGGACCTGGAGACCTTCCTGGAGTCGGGCGCGCTGCGCCAGAGCCTGGACGTCTCGGAGTACATCTCCCGGCTGATGGGCGCGGAGGAGGAGCGCACCATCCTCCACATCCCCGTGGCCCGGGGCGCGGGCCGGCGCGACGCCACGTTGCCGCTGCCCGGCGCGCG
>JBKGHK010000465.1:0-8082 GCA_046520375.1 Pyxidicoccus sp. 3LFB2 | reverse complement strand
CCCGGTGGACTCCACCCGCTCGGAGAATGCGCGGGCCTTGGAGAACTCCTGGCAGGCCAGCGAGGGCAAGAGCGGCGAGCAGCGCGGGGGCGCGGCGAAGCGGATTCATGCGAGACCTCGGCAGGCCCCGGGCACGTGCCGGCCCGGAGCGGAATGGGGAGGACACTACCCATCCCCGAGGCCTGGGGCAGCCTCTACCTCACAAGTGCTCAGGTCTCGATACGAGCGTCCAGGACACCTGCGTCACGGGAGGTAGGCTGGCCCCGCCATGTCGAGCCCCGCAGAGTCCACCGCATCTCCGCGCCGTTTCCACGCCGAGCCGCTCATCCTCATCGTCCGTCACCTGCAAGGGGCGCTCGGCTCCGGCCGCGCGTGCATCGAGGTGCCCGACCCGGACCTGGGCCGTGGGCACTACCCGGGCGAGCGCGTGGGCCCCGCGGGGAGCCTCGTCCACCGGCCGCTGCGCAGCTGGTGTGACCTGGCGGAGGGGCTCTCGTGCCGGCTGCTCACGCCGCGCGCGGTGGACGACTCGCACGTGTCGCTCACCTTCGAGCGGCTCGGTGCCGAGGCGTCCTGGCATGCCGGAGGCGAAGCGCCGGAAGACGCACCGCCGCCCGAGGAGCGCTATGGCGCCGACTCCGAGTTCGCCCGGGTGCGCAAGCTCGAGGACGCGGGCTTCCTGCTGCCCTGGTTGGAGGCGCTCGGGCGCATCCACCTGCCTCCGGGCGCGAGGGTGCTGGACCTGGGCGTGAATCGCGGCGACGAGCTGGCCGCCTTCGCCTGGCTGGAAGGCGCGCCCGACGTCACCTTCGTCGGAGTGGACCATGGCGCCAGCGCGCTCGCCGAGGCGCGAGCCCGCTTCCCCGACGCGCGGCACAGCTTCGTCCTCGCGGACCTCAATGCCCTGCCCGCCGGGCTGGGCCGCTTCAGCCTCGTGCTGTCGGTGGGCACGTTGCAGAGCCCCGGTGTGGACGACCATGCGCTGCTGCGCCCGGCTCGTGCAGGAGCACCTGGAGCCCCGGGCCTCGCTGGTGCTTGGCTTCCCCAACTCCCGCTTCCGGGATGGCGAGGTGGTCTACGGCGCCCGGGTGCGCAACCTGCGCGAGCCGGACCTGTCCCTGCTGGTGAAGGACCTGTCCTTCTACCGCCGCTACCTGCACCAGCACGGCTTCCGCACCTTCCTCGGCGGCAAGTACGACCTGCTGCTCACGGCGGTGCGGGGCGGTGCCAGTCCTTCCCCGGCGGGCTCCGAGGACCCGGACTGAATGTCGACGGGAGGGCCCCATCACCTCCCGCCTCCAGCGCTTCAAGGCATTGCAATTCCTTGCACGCCTGTTGAATGTCGGCGGCAGGAACGCGTGCCTCCCTGCTGGGAGGGTTGATGCCCACCCCGCCACTCCCAGATTCCACCGCTTCCAGGCGTTGCCATTCGTCGCACGCCGGAGGAGGGCGTGATGGCGCGATGGGGTGGGTGGTTGCTGCTGGCAACGGGTGTCTGGCTTCTACCCGCCACGGGCCAGGGTTCGCCCGGGGCCGCGCCCTCCGCGGAGTGGGACCCTCCGCCCGTGTGCCTGACGCCGCGCTGCGCGCCGGCCCTGCCCATCAAGGACATCGCCTTCGGGCGGAGGTCAGGCCTTCCCGCCGCGTTCGTCGACGTGGAAGGCACGCTGTACTTCAGCGCCATGGACCGGACCCGGGGCCGCGAGCTGTGGCGGACGGATGGGACGGCCGCCGGCACCGTCCTCGTCAAGGACATCCATCCCGGCCCCGAGGACGGGCTGAGGGACCTCGACGAGGAGACAGGTGTCGCCACCGAGCGGATGGTGGTGAAGGACGGAGTCCTCCTCTTCGAGGCCGACGACGGTGTCCACGGCCGCGAGCTGTGGAGAAGTGACGGGACGGCCGCCGGCACGGTGCTGGTCAAGGACATCCACCCGGGCCCGGAGGGCTCGTTCCTCTCGGGGCTGCGGCTCCTGGACGGCATCCTCTACTTCTCGGCGGAGGACGGCTCCACCGGCCGCGAGCTGTGGCGGAGTGATGGGACGGAGGCAGGGACGTGGCGGGTGGCCGACATCGCGCCGGGACCCCTGGACGCGCGCCCCGACTCCCTGAGCGTCCTGGGCGGCCGGCTCTTCTTCGAAGCCGATGACGGGATTCACGGCGCCGAGCTGTGGAGCAGCGATGGGACGGAAGCGGGCACGGTGCTCGTGAAGGACATCCTCCCGGGCCCGGAGGGCGGAGGGCCCTTCCACCTGACGGTGCTGGGCGACACGCTCTTCTTCACCGCCTTCGATGAGCTGCACGGCCGTGAGCTGTGGAAGAGCGACGGGACGGAAGCCGGCACGGTGCTCGTCGAGGACCTCGCGCCCGGTGACGAGTGGTCGAGCCCCAACGGCCTCATCGCCGTCGGCGGGCGCGTCTTCCTGTTCGCCAGCACCCCGGAGCACGGCGAGGAGCCCTGGGTCAGCGACGGGACGGAAGCGGGGACTTTTCTCCTGAAGGACATCTACCCCGGACCCGAGGACTCGTTCCCTGACTTCGACATCGCCCGCTTCCGCGCGGGCCTGGGTGGCGTCCTGATGTTCGACGCCGAGGACGGCGTGCGTGGCATCGAGCTGTGGAAGAGCGACGGAACGGAAGCCGGCACGGTGCTGGTGAAGGACATCTTCCCCGGACCCGAGAACTCGACGCCTTCATGGATGGCCGAGGTGGCGGGTGTCCTCGTGTTCTCCGCGGATGACGAGCGGGGGCGCGATGAGCTGTGGCGGAGCGACGGGACGGAGGCCGGCACCTGGCGGCTCCGCGCGCTGACGGGAGGGCCGCGCCTCCGGGGGCCGCGGGCCTTCACCGTCTCGGGCGCGTCTGTCTTCTTCCTGGCCTTCGACGAGAACATTGGAGGCGAGCTGTGGTCCTTGCCGCTGGCCTCGCTGGGCGAGTGCAGGCCCGGCACGGTGGGGCCCACGGGCCGACTGGGAGGGGAACAGGAGACGCGCCTCGCCGACCCGGAGCCCGAGGCGCGGGGGACAGGCCTGTTCGGCTTCTGGGCCTTCTTCCTCGGCTTCCCGGTGCTGGTGGTGGGAATGGCGTGGGCGTGGCGGCGCCGGGGCCCCCCGCCTGGCGGCTCCTGACGCTGCTGCTGCTCATCCTCCCCGGGCTGCTGGTGGGCTGCACGTCCGCCGAGACCGACGCCGGAGCGTCCCGGAGCGACGCCCTGGAGGCGGAGACGGAGACGCTGGAGAACACCGCCTTCATGTCGAGCTGCAAGGGGGCCTTCCTGGTCAGGGACATCGCCGCCTGCACCGAGGACTCCACGCCGCGGGGGCTGGTGGACGTGAAGGGGACGCTGTTCTTCTCCGCGTATGACGCGCGCTCCGGCACCGAGCTGTGGCGGAGCAATGGCACCCGGGGCGGCACCCGGCGTGTCGATGACATCGCTCCCGGAGCGGCCAGCGGGGCTCCGCTCGCGCTGACTCCGGTGGGGAGCCTGCTCTACTTCTCCGCGGACGACGGGGTCCACGGGCGCGAGCTGTGGAAGAGCGACGACACCGCGGCGGGGACGCGAATGGTGGAGGACATCATCCCCGGCCCCGAGGGCTCGGACCCGGGCGAGCTGACGGTGGTGGACGGCAAGCTCTTCTTCCTCACGCGGACGCCAGACTTCCGCACGGAGCTGTGGAAGAGCGACGGCACGCGGGGCGGCACGACGCGGGTGAAGGGAGACGGCGGGCCGTCGCAGCTCGTGGCGCTGGGGCGGCTGCTCATCTTCGCGGCGTATGAGCCGGAGACCGGCTTCGAGCTGTGGCGGAGCAACGGGACGCAGGCGGGGACGTACCGCGTCGCGGACCTGGTGCCAGGGCCCGGCAGCGCGAACCCCATCTTCATGACGCGGGTGGGCCGCCGGGTGTTCTTCGCGGCCAACGCCGGTGGGGAGAACCGCGAGCTGTTCGTCAGCGACGGGACGCCGGGCGGGACACGGCTGGTGAAGGACATCGTCCCGGGCCCCACGGGCTCATTCCCCGACAGCTTCGTCGCGCTGGGCGACACGGTCTTCTTCACCGCCTACGGCCCGGGCTGGGAGCGCCGGCTCTACAAGAGCGACGGGACGGCGGCGGGCACGGTGCAGGTGGGCAGCGTGGACCCATGGTCCTTCTCGCTGGTGGCAGTGGGCGGACAGGTCTTCTTCATCAACCTCGCGGAAGGCGATGACGTGGAGCTGTGGCGCACCGATGGCACCGACGCGGGGACGCGGCGGGTGAAGGACATCGTCCCGGGGCCCGACGGCTCCGAGCCGGGAGACCTCACGGCGGTGGGCGACTGGCTGTTCTTCACCGCCTTCGAGGCGAGCTCGGGCCGTGAGCTGTGGCGGAGCGATGGGACGGAAGCGGGCACGGTGCGAATCACGGACCTCGCACCGGGCTTCCTGTCCCCGTACCCGAATGGCTTCACCCTCTCGGGCTCGCGGGTGTTCTTCGCCGCGGATGACACCGTGTCGGGGGAGGAGCTGTGGGCCCTGCCGCTGGCCTGCCTCCCGCCGACACGGAGGTGACGTCAGCCGCGCTCCGGCGTGAGCCGCGCGGGTCGCTCAAAGTGCTCGACAGAGCTGGCGGAAGTGCGCGGCAGCCCCGAGGACGGGGTTGCCAGCGCCCTGGTTTTGTCAGGCACGCTCAGGCCGCCTGGGGCGGCGGCACCTTCGCCGGTGCCGCCGGGACATGGCCCGCGCGTGTCACGTAGTCACCGAAGCCCTCGCCCGGCGTCCGCTCGCGGGCGTACGCGGCGAACAGCGGCTCCAGGGCGGCGAGGATGCCCTCCTCGTCGATGTTCTCCCGGTACAGCCGGTTCATGCGCTGGCCCCGCACGTCGCCGCCCAGGTGGAGGTTGTAGCGGCCCGGTGCCTTGCCCACGAGGGCCACCTCGGCCAGGTAGGGCCTCGCGCAGCCATTGGGGCAGCCGGTGATGCGCAGCAGGAGGTTGGCGTCGCGCAGCCCGTGCGCCGCCAGCCGCGCCTCCACCTTGCTCACGAACTCCGGCAGGTAGCGCTCCGCCTCCGCCATGGCCAGGCCGCACGTGGGCAGCGCCACGCAGGCCAGCGCATTCTTGCGCAGGGGGCTGGCGCTCCGGAATCCATCCAGCGCGTGGCGCGCCACCAGCGCGTCGATGGCGTTCTTCGCCTCGGCGCTCACGTTGGCGATGACGAGGTTCTGGTTCGCCGTCAGCCGGAAGTCGCCCTGGTGGAAGCGCGCAATCTCCCGCAGGCCCGTGAGGTGCGGCGCCCCGGGGCGGTCCGCCACGCGGCCGCTGTCCAGGTGCAGCGTCAGGTGCCACTTCCCGTCGTGCCCCTCCACCCAGCCGAAGCGGTCCCCATTGTGCTCGAAGGCGAACGGGCGCGCCGGCTGCAGTGCGAAGCCGAGCCGTCGCTCCAGCTCCGCGGTGAACCAGGGCACCCCGCGCTCCTCCAGCACGTACTTCAGCCGCGCGTGCTTGCGGTTGGTCCGGTCGCCAAAGTCGCGGTGGATGCGGACCACCTCCGCGGCGACCTCGAGCGTCTTCTCCGGGGGAATGAAGCCCACCACGTCCGCCAGCCGGGGATAGGTGGCCGCGTCCCCGTGTGTGGCGCCCATGCCGCCGCCCACCGAGACATTGAAGCCCGCAAGCTCGCCGCCCTCGATGATGGCGATGAACCCCAGGTCCTGGGCGAAGACGTCCACGTCATTGAGCGGAGGCACCGCCACCGCCGTCTTGAACTTCCGGGGCAGGTAGGTGGCGCCGTAGATGGGCTCCTCCTCGCCGCCGGCCACCTTCTCCTCGTCCAGCCAGACCTCGAAGTAGGCGCGCGTCTTCGGCAGCAGGTGCTCGGAGATGCGCACCGCCCACTGGTACACCGTCTCGTGGACGCGCGAGTCCACCGGGTTGGGATTGCACAGCACGTTGCGGTTGACGTCTCCGCACGCCGCCAGCGTGTCCATCAGCGCCGCGTTGATGCGGGCGATGGTGGGCTTGAGGTCGTCCTTGATGACGCCATGGAGCTGGAACGCCTGCCGCGTGGTGATGCGCAGCGTCTGGTTGGCGAACTCCTGCGCCAGCGCGTCCATGGCCAGCCACTGCGCCGGGGTGCACACGCCGCCGGGCAGGCGCGTGCGGAGCATGAAGCTGTAGGCCGGCTCCAGCTTCTGCAGCCGGCGCTCCTCGCGGATGTCCCTGTCATCCTGCTGGTAGCTGCCGTGGAACTTGATGAGGCTGGTGTCCGGCGTGGAGATGGCGCCCGTCACCGGGTCCAGCAAGCTCTCCGCCAGCGTGCCTCGCAAGAGGCGGCTCTGCGTCTTGATGTGCTCCACCTCGGACAGAGGCTTGGGAGGGTTGCTCATGTCGTGACTCACGAAGAGAGAGGTTCAGTAGACATCGCGCTGGTAGCGCCGCTGCTCGCGCAGGGCCTGGAGCCAGGCCTCCGCGTCCTCGCGGCTCTTCCCGCCATGCGTGGAGACGATGTCCACCAGCGCAGCGTGGACGTCCGGGGCCATGCGCTGGGCATCACCGCAGACGTAGAGGGACGCGCCGCCGTCCAGCCACGCGTAGACTTCGCGGCCGGCCTCGCGCAGCCGGTGCTGCACGTAGACCTTCTGTGCGCGGTCCCTGGAGAAGGCGAGGGACAGCTTGTGCAGCGTCTTCTTCTTCAGCGCCTCCTGCCACTCCACCTGGTAGAGGAACTGCGTGCGGAAGTGCTGCTCTCCGAAGAAGAGCCAGTTGCGGCCGCGCGCGCCCACCTCGGCCCGCTCCTGCACGAAGGCCCGGAAGGGCGCCACGCCCGTGCCGGGGCCAATCATCAGCACGTCCTTGTCGGTGTCCTCCGGCAGGCGGAAGCGCTCGTTGGGCTCGATGAAGACGCGGACCTTGTCCGTCCCCGCCTCGCGCGTGGACAGGTACGTGGACGCCGCGCCGAAGTGCCGCGTGCCGAAGGCGGTGTAGTCCACCACCGACACCGTCAGGTGCGCCTCGGCGCCCACGCGCTTCTGGCTGGACGCAATCGAATACAGCCGGGGCGCCAGCTTGCGCAGCGCGCCCACCAGCTCCGCCGCGCCCCACTGCGCCCGGTGCGCGCGCAGCAGGTCGATGACCTGGTGGCTGGCCAGCAGGGCACGGAAGCCCTCCGCGCCCTCCGGCTTCAGCAGTTGCCGCAGCTCGTCGCTGCCGGCCAGCGCCGCGTGGCGCTCCAGGAAGGGGCGGTTGAGCTTCGTCAGCTCCAGCTCCTCGCCCAGCCACTTCGCCAGGGGCAGGGTGCGTCCGTCCCGCGTCACCGCCGCGCCCCCGTCCAGCTTCAGCTCGGTGAGGAAGGCGTCCACCAGCTCGGGCGGGTTGTGCGGCCACACGCCCAGCGCGTCGCCCGGCGTGTACTCCAGCCCGGAGCCGTCCAGCGACACCTCCACGTGCCGCACGTCCTTGAGCGCGCCCCGGCCGGTGATGCGCTGGTTGACCAGCACCTCGGCGGGGAAGGGGGCCTCCTTGCTGAAGGTCGGCGCGGCGGTCGTCTCGCGCAGCTGGACGATGGTGGCACCCGGCGTGGCCTGGGGCTCCAGCGCCTCGCGCGCCTTGGCGAAGGCCTGGTCCAGCCAGCCATTGGCCACGGGCTCGAAGTCCACGTCGCAGTCGGCGCGCTCCAGCAGCCGGGTGGCGCCCAATTCCGCGAGGCGTGCGTCCAGCACGCGGCCAACCTCGCAGTACTTCGGGTAGCTGGAGTCACCCAGCCCCAGCACCGCGAAGCGCAGCCCCTCCAGCTTCGGGGCCCGCTTGCCCAGCACGTACTCGCAGAAGCCGCGCGAGTCGTCCGGCGGGTCTCCATCCCCCTGCGTGCTGATGACGAGGCAGAGGAGTCGCTCCTTCGCCAGCTCCCGCACGGGGTAGTCGCTGGCGCGCAGCAGGCGCGTTGGAATCCCCGCGGACTCCACCTGCCGCTTGAGGCGCTCGGCCAGCAGCCGGCTGTTCCCGGTCTGCGTGCCATAGACGATGGTGAACGGCGACGCCACGGCCGCCGCCGGCGGAGCCACCACCGGCGCCGCCACGGAGACGGGCGCGGCCACCGGGCCCGAGCGC
>JBKGHK010000464.1:0-8098 GCA_046520375.1 Pyxidicoccus sp. 3LFB2 | reverse complement strand
CGAGGACGAGCTGCGCGACTGGAGCGCCGCGAAGCGGAAGCGCGCGGCCGGGTCGCGGTCGATGATGAAGTTCACCGCGCCATTGCAGAGGTTGCAGACGCCGTCGAACAGCACCACTGCCGCGCCCTGTTCCGGTGCCTTCTTCGTCTCGCTCATGCCCGCCTCCAGCTGCGTTCCTAGTAACAGTCCGAGACACTGGCTGCCAGCGGAGCATCGCCATGACGAGCAGGCCTGGAAACCCGCCTGGCGCTACATTCCGTCGTATTCCCAATGGAAGTAGCGTTGCAGCTTCTCGACGCACTCGCGCCAGGTCTCGGCCTCGCAGGACGCGACGGTGCGTTCGAGCCAGCGCCAGAGGTCGTCGTAATCGTACCTGCGCATGACCAGCAGTGGCCGGGTCGCCAGGATGCCGTCCTTGTACTCGAGGGTCTCGAGTCCACGCGGCGTCGCCACCCTGAGGGTGAACATGTCGGCCTTCTTGACGTTGCCCTGGTCCACCTTGCCTCGGGCCTTCGGGCCGATATCCACGATCAAGCTCTCGGCCACCACGTCGGGGTCTTCCGGCTCCCATGTTCGGAGATTGGGATGTCCCCAGATACCCGCTGAGCGGATTCCAATTTTCAAGGCGCGTTCCTTCAAGGGTGGTCATCCCTGGGGACGCGAGCCGGGTCAGAGGGCTGACAGCCGCCGCGCCAGCGCCACGCCGCTCAGGAACGCCCCCTCCACGCGGGGCCCGCCGCACCAGTCTCCACAGGCGCCAATGCCCAGCGCCGCGTTGAACAGCGCCGTCTCCTCCAGCGCGGGAGAGGGCAGGGCGTAGCGCCAGCGGTGGGCCACCGCCTCCACGGGCCGGACGTCCAGCCCGGTGGCCTCCACGAAGGCCTCCACCCACCGCGCCGTCACCACTTCCGGAGGACTCTCCAGAAGCTCCCGGCTGGCCTCCGGCGAGCCATGCAGCACCCACCGCTCGCCCCCGGGCCGTCCCGGCTTGCTCGTGTCTCGCGCAATCCAGGACAGCGGCGAGCCATGGACGAAGGCCGCATCCACCTCCAGCGGCACCCGCGCTTCGAAGCGCGCCATCACCGCCTGGCACGGCTCCATCCGCACCGTCGCCGCGCGAGCCGCCAGCTCCGGCGCTCCGGCCAGCAGCGCCACGGCCTGGGGCGCGGGCACGGCGACCACCACCCAATCGTACGCACCGAGCGCCTCACCCGAGTCCGCCGTGAGCTTCCACACGGCCCCCTCGCGCTCCACCCGCTCCACCCGCGTCTCGTACCGCGTCTGGAGCGTCTGCGCGTCCTGGCGCACGCCCGCGCCCATCGACGGCACGCCCACGTACCGCACCTGCTCACGCTCGGAGCGCGTCACCCGGCCCCTCTCCAGCGTCCCAATGGCCCCATGCCACTCGGCGACGAGGCCCGCGTCCTGCCACCCCCGCACCTGCTCCTGGAAGAGGGCGTCCCTCGCCGTGAAGTACTGCGCCCCATGGTCGAAGGTGTCCCCCGTTGCCGTGCGCCGGGTGGCCATGCGTCCCCCAGGGCCCCGGCTCTTCTCGAACACCTGCACCGGGTGGCCGGCCGCGCGCAGCGCACGGCCCGCCGTGACACCGGACAGGCCCGCGCCAACCA
Source organism: Pyxidicoccus sp. 3LFB2 (assembly GCA_046520375.1). Lineage (GTDB taxonomy): Bacteria > Myxococcota > Myxococcia > Myxococcales > Myxococcaceae > Myxococcus. Next base: position 6,470 of record JBKGHK010000464.1, on the reverse strand, counting down.
CCGCCACGGACGGGCAGGGGCCGGTGCGCTTCGGGAGCAGGTCATCGAGCGGGCTCGGGCGGCTGGGCATGGGCTACCACCTAACCGGGGCCGCCCCGCGCCGCACGGCCTGCCTTCCAGGCGTCGTGGGAAAGGGAGAACCGCTCCACGTCACTGCCGTAGTGGAAGGCCCGCCCTTCGTGCGCCATGCCCAGCTTTCGCAGCACCGCCTGGGAGGCGACGTTCTCCAGATTCGCCACGCCGACGATGCGCTCCAGCCCCAGCTCCTCGAAGCCCCAGCGCAGCAGCTCCCGGCCCACCTCGGTGGCGAGCCCCTGGCCCCAGAGTGGCGTGTCGAACAGGTAGGCAATCTCCACCAGGCCCGTGTCCTCCAGGTAGCACAGGCCCGCGCGGCCGATGACGTCCGGGGCCTCGTGCAGCGTCACGGCGAACAGCCCGAAGCCCTGCGCCTCCCAGTGGCCCATCATCTTCGCCACATGGGCCACCGACTCCTCCCGGGTGCGCGGCTTGCCGGTCAGGTGCCGCATCACCTCGGGCTTCGCATACAGCGCCGCGAAGCCGTCCGTATGCGCGGGTGTGACGCGGTGGAGCCTCAACCGCTGGGTGCCGAGCGTGGAGCGGGAAGGGTGCGAGGCCGAGACGCGGAGCATGCTCCGCAGGATACCCGGCCCCGCACCGTGGGACTGCGGCCTACTTGATTTCCCAGCCCTGCGTCCCGCGCTCGTACTTCTTGCCCACCGGCAGCGCCCCGTAGAAGAGGAGGTCCTTCACCCCCACCACGGACGTGCCGTTGAACAGGCCGATTTCGCCATTGGCGGGCAGCTCGATGCCCAGCTCCGCGGTGTTGAGGCGCACGCGCTCGCCCGGGGCCACCGTCACGTCCGGCAGCACCGCGCCCACGGGGTTGCTCACCTGCGTGGGGGGATGGTCACTGTTCGCCAGGCTCACCCGCAGGTTGGTGGTCAGCACCATGCCCTTGAGCGACAGGGCCGCCGACGTGCGGTTGCCCACCTCCACCCAGCCCGCGCGCGGGTCGAACGCCTCGAACACCAGCGTGGGCTTCTGCTTCGAGTACCGGTCCAGCTCCGCGAGGATGAAGGCGCGGCGCTCCTTGACGTAGCGCTTCAGGTAGTCGCGGCCCGCCGCGAAGCGCTCGTAGCTCATGTACGGGTCCTGGGCCATGTGCGGGTCGATGAGCGCGTGCAGCCGGTCGATGTACGGGCCCATCTCCGCGGTGGTGAACAGCTCGTCCATCGCCTTGTCCAGCCGCGCCTCCAGCCGCTCGCGCAGCACGGGGTGCATCACCACGCGCGTGCCCAGGTTGGAGAACACCGGCAGGTAGCCCGGGTAGGCCGCCGTCTCCTTCTTGCGCGTCTGGTACATCTTCTCCACGTTCGAGTCCGTCAGCGTGAAGTTGAACAGCGGGTGGCGCATGTTGCCGCTGTAGGTCCGCATGTCCTCCACCGGGAGGGGGTACCACCAGCGCGCGTCCACGTTGTTGAGGTCCCAGGGCACGTAGGACCACTTGGCCGTCGCGCGGTCGTAGATGAAGTAGCTCTCCGAGTCCTCCACGTAGTTGTTGGACATCAGCAGGTCCAGCACCATGGAGCGCAGGTAGTGCTCCAGCTGGAAGTTCTTCTCCAGCGTGCTCACCAGCTGCGGGTCCGGCGTGTGGTTGATGAGGCCCAGCATCTCCCAGAGCTTGTCGTCCGGCTGCGTCTCGTTCGTCTTCTTCGTCCAGTCGCCCTGGTAGGGCACCTGCCACGTCTTGAACTCGCAGTCCTTCCAGCCGCAGCGGTAGATGGTTGCGTCCGTGTCCGCGAAGTCATGCGCCTTGAGGAAGGCCTTGTTCACCTGCTCGATTTCCAGGAACACGCCCTCGTAGGCGCCATTGAGCTTCAGCCGCACGAACTTCGCCTTCGACGCGGGCACGCGCATGGCCTCCAGCAGGTCATACGCAATCTTCTCCGCCAGCATGGTGGCGTCCGCGTACTCGGCCACGAGGTTGAGCGAGGTGCGGCCCTCGAAGCGCACCTTGTCCTCGAAGTTGACGTTCCAGCTCTTCTTCTCGAAGTAGCGCGCCGAGGCCCCGCGCAGCCGCACCTTCACCCGGTACGACGTCCCATTGGCCTTGAAGATGGCGTCCTGCTCCGGCGTCCACACGTCCGCCTCGAACTTCGCCATCGCCTCCTCGGGGATGAGCAGCTCGTACTCCGGCACGGAGGTCGCCACCGCCGGCAGCTTGAAGGGCCGCTGCGCCTCGGGCACCGGAGGTGGAGGCAGCGGCGGCGGCTCTGGCTGGGGCTCGGGCTCCGGCTGGGGCTGCGGCTCGGGCTGCGGCTGCGGGTTGGGAACAGGCTCCTTGTCTTCAGGCGGAATCACCTGGGGAGACTCCCCCTGCGGAGGAGGGGGCGGCTGGACGGGCGGAGCTTCGGTGCCGCCACCACAGGCCCACAGGCACAGCAACGGAAGGCAGATCAGCAGTCGTGCGTGAGTCATCACGCCCCCCGGTGAGCAAGGGACATGCCCCGTGTGCCGGGGGAGCGCACTGGCGGAGAATGGACGCTTCGGGGCCGGAGTGGCGACTCGCGGTGCCACCCGGTGGAACGGAATTACCCACGGTGGGGTCGGCTGCTCGCCCCTCCCCCGGGGGCGGGGGCCTCGACAGGGTCTCCGCCGGGCAGCCTGCTCTCCCTGGTGGGGCAGGCGGCCGGGCGGCGGGGGCCTGGCATCCGCCATGGGCGCGGTGCACGGCCCGTCCCGGCAGTCCTAGCTTCACGGGGAAGCAGGGAGCGCCGCGTCACGGGAGACTGCCGCATGGAGACCTGGAACCAGACGTCGACGGATGCCGTTCGCAGCCACACGCCCTTGGTGGTGAACCGGCGCATCGACGAGCACGTGGAGTCCTGCGTGCGGCACATGGCCGAGAATGCCGACCGTGCGGAGATGAGCCGCTACCTCGAGCGCCTGGAGAAGGAGTGGGACATCAGCCGGGCCCTGTCCGTGGGGGCCTCCGCCGTGTCGGCGCTCGGCCTGCTGCTGGGCCGCAAGGACGGCGGCGCCTGGCGCGTGCTGAGCGCGGTGGCCACCGGCCTCCTGCTCCAGCATGGCCTGTTCGGCTTCGGCCCCATGTCCGGGCTGCTGCGCCTCGTGGGCGTGCGCACCCGGCGGGAAATCGACCTGGAGAAGTTCGCCATCAAGGCGCTGCGCGGCGACTTCGAGCGCATCCCCAATGACGGGGGGCCGCTGGCCAAGGCCAACGCCGCCCTCGTCGCCGCACAGTCCTGAAGCCCCGACCGGAAAGGTCCGGGGCCTCTTTCCGCACACGTCACCGGAGGCGGGCCGAGCGGCCCCGCCCCCGGCGGGACTTCAGTGCCGCGGGCCGACGTAGCCGCCGCCGAGCGCTGGCATCAGCGCCGGGGAGGTGGGCGTGACGGGGCCATTGTTCTTCGCCCCGGTGTTGCCCTGGTCGAAGAAGCCGTTGAGGCCGGCGATGCCCAGCGAGAAGTTCGTCACCCAGCCCGGGTCCGGCTTGCCGGCCGCGGCGCCGATGTCGAGCGGCCGCGCGAAGTGCAGCCGCATCAGCAGGGGCCCCAGCGACAGGTTGAAGCCGACGGCGGCGTCCAGCACGCGGTGGTCCCACAGGTCATCCTTGCCCTCGCCCACACCGCCGACGTCCAGGGCCGCGATGGCTTCCAAGTCACTGAGGAAGGCCACCCGGACGATGTCGTTGAGCGGCAGCTGCAGCTCCAGCGTGGAGTAGACGAAGTGGCGGCCGAGCAGCCACCGCTCGTCGCCGAAGTTCACCCCGCGCAGCGTGTCGAAGGAGGACAGGAAGTACGAGCGTGCGTACCGGCCTCCCAGCGTGGTGCCCGCGCCAGCGCGCAGGAAGAGGTGGGTGCGGCCGTAGATGGGGAAGTAGCGCTCGGCGTCCAGGCGGATGTTGCTGTACGCCTCGCCGTCGAAGGGCTGCACGCCCACCGTCGTCTCCAGCAACGCCGAGCTGCCCGCCAGCGGGCCGGTGGCGTAGTGGTACTTCAGCGTGTCGTAGCCAATCGTCCCGCTCACCTCCGTCTGGAAGCGGATGTCCTCGTTGGCCGCCCTCCACGCCGACAGCAGCTCCTGGCCGGCCTCGTTGCGCTCGGCGAAGAAGAGGTAGAACTCGGTCGGGTCGTCGAGGAAGTACTTCGTGCCGCCCAGGCTCAGGTCGCCCTGGAGGTAGAAGAAGGTGCTCAGCGGGTAGCGGAGGCTGCCGAGCACGCCGAAGTAGCGCTCACCCGACGTGAAGAACACGGGCGAGTCCTCGAAGGTGCGGTCCACCCGGAAGCGCAGCGACTGGAAGATGCCGCCGCCCCACGTCGTCCGGCTCTGGTCGTTGATGTAGAGCAGGTACCCGTCCGTCAGGTCGAAGCTGCCGTACACCGCCAGGGTGAGCAGGAACTGGTGGTCCTTCATGCGGTCGCTGGCCGCGGCGAACAGCTGGCCCACGAAGCCACCGCCACCCGCGCCCGCGAAGCCGAAGATGGGGCCGAACTCCAGGTTCTTCCGCGTGAAGGGCTCGTAGTTCTGCGCGTCCGTCAGCGAGCGCACCGCCAGTGGTGACGGCGGCTCCGGCGGGCCCTGGGAGGCCACCTCCAGCGCCAGCATGCGCGGCGGCCGCAGCACCGCGGGCCTGCGCTCACCGGACATGTGGAACAGCATCCACAGGCTGCCCTCCGGCCGGGGCCCGGCTCGAAGACGCCCGTCGTCAGGTCCGTGCGCCGGACGATGCGGCCATCGGGCATCAGCTCGTGCAGGTCGGAGCTGCTGTTGTTGAAGGCCGTGAAGAACAGCCGGCCGTCCGCCAGGGCGACGGGGTCCGCCTGGTCCCGCGCCTCGTTGGTGATGCGCTCCACCTGGCGGGGCGCCTCCAGCCTCACCCGGAAGAGGTTGAAATGGCGGTGGGACGTGGCGTCGGACGTGAAGACGACGCCCGCCGGGCCCCACGTCACCTGCCGCTCGGAGAACACGTCGTCGGTGAGCTGGATGGGCTTGGCGTCCGGGCCCGCCTGCAGGTCGATGGCGTAGATGTCACGCAGGCCCGCGTCGTTGATGCCGATGAAGGCCACATGCCGCCCGTCCGGCGAGAAGGCCGGCGAGTACGCCGCCAGCAGCCCGTGCTTGTCGATGCGGTAGGCCACGCGGTTGCCCACGTCCAGCTTCACCGTGGTGCCCACCTCCCGGTCGATGCCGGTGCGGATGGGGTTGCGGCGCACCAGCACGTCCGCCGCGCGCTTCTCCACCACGTGCGTGTAGTCCTGGACGTACATGACGTCGCGGCCGGTGATTTCCGCCACGAAGGCCAGCTTGTCCTTCGCCAGCGCGAAGCTGCGGCCGGAGATGGGGTGCAGCGACTCCACACCCGGCTTGCCGTCGCCCGTGACTTTCACCGTCCGGTCGGGAGCGCGCGGGTCCATGAGGTACAGCCGGCTCTCGCCCGTCTCCGGGACAATCGTGCGCAGCGCCAGCACATGCCCGTCCGGCGAGCTCGTCATCGAGGTGATGTAGCCGGGCCCCTTGTCCAGCATGTCCATGACGGGCGCGGCCTGCTCGGAGCTCAGGTACGTCTTGAAGGCGCGGCGCTTCAGCCAGTTCTCGAACCGGGCCGAAATCCGCTTCGGGTCATCCCCGGTGAGCCGCTGCAGCAGCTCCTCGAACTTGAGCGACGGCGAGTCACGCGAGCCGCCCACCAGCCGGGGCGACTCCTCCAGCACGCGCTGGATGATGCCCTTGCCGTACTCCTCCTCGAGGAAGGCGACGCGAATCTGGCCCACCTTGTAGATCCACAGGTAGCCGTAGGGCCCGGGCGAGAAGAAGTCGAGGAAGGCGTAGCCCTTGTACAGGTCCGGGTTCACCAGCAGGTCCCGCACCAGCATCTCCGCCTCGGGGTCCATGCCGCGCCGGGCGTAGAACTCGGCCAGGCCTTCGATGAACCACAGGGGGATGCCGCCCAGCGGGTCGCCGAACACCTTGGACTGCTCGGCCACGGTGCGCACCTTCTGGATGGTGAACTGGTGCGCCAGCTCGTGCGTGCTGATCTCCTCGAACAGCTTGTGGTCGCCGAGGTACGGCAGCGTCAGCTTCAGGTCCTCGCCCGTGCTGGTAAGGCCCAGCGTGCCCTCGGACACCTGGAAGAGGTTGGTCTGCAGGAACTCCTGGTAGCTGCTGTAGAGGATGTACGGGAAGGTCTGCGTGGGGACGTACTGGAAGACGTCCACGAGGTAGCGGTACGCCTCCTCGATGAGGGGCGCGGCGCGCTCGGCCACCATGCGCTCCCGCTCGTAGAAGTAGAAGCGCACGCCGCCCGACTTGGCCCCCAGCGTCTTGGCGTAGGTGTAGGTGAAGCCGCCATCGGCGCTGCCCAGCCCCAGCGAGGCCAGCCCGCCTCCATCCGCCGTGCCGCCGTCGCCCGCGCCCGCGGCGCTGAGCAG
>JBKGHK010000463.1:0-8121 GCA_046520375.1 Pyxidicoccus sp. 3LFB2 | reverse complement strand
CGGCAAGGGCCCTGGGCGGCGCGCTGGAGGGTGGCGTCAAGGCGCCGGCGAGGCCGTGCACGGGCGGCGCCAAGGCGCTGGCCGGGCATGACCATGACCTGGCATGTGGATGGGGGCATCCTCTCCGCGCTGGGCTTCGCGGGCATTCCGCTCACCGTCTCGGTGAGCCTCGTGTCGCTGTACTCCTGGGTGCTGTCGCTCTTGAGCTCCCCGCCGGTCCACGCCGCGCTGGGGCCGGTGCTGCCGGGCTGGACCATCAGCGCCGTGCTCGGGCTCTTGTGCTTCCTCGTGGGCACCGTGGGCGCGGGCTTTACCGTCCGCCCGCTGCGGCCCGTGTTCGTGGCGCGCAAGGCCCCGGGCCGCGACTCGCTGATGGGCCGGGTGTGCACCATCTCCAGCGGCAGCGTGACGGACCGGCATGGCCACGCCACCTTCGAGGACGGCGGCGCCGGCATGATTCTCAATGTCGTCTGTGACAAGACGAACGGGCTCAAGCGTGGAGACCCCGCGCTCATCCTCCACTACGACGCGGAGAAGGGCGTCTACGAGGTGGAACCCGTGGACTGGTTGGTGCCGGAGGAACTGGAGCAGCTCCAGGACCCGGTCCGGGCCGCGGCCCTGGCGCGAGCAAAGGCTCGCGGCTGAAAGACGTAGCGGGCCGCTCCAATGGGGGGGAGGCCGGCAAGGATTCGAGGCTGGGGGGCTTTTGCGGGGGACCTCCGACGCCTGATACAAGGCCCGCTGTCATCACATTTCAGGATAGGCCATGGATTCCATCAACTGGGGCACAGTCGTCGGTGTCGCAATTCCCGTCCTCATCATCTTGTTCGGCGTGGGCATCACCATTGCCCGCCTCTACCGTCAGGTGGACCAGGGCAAGGTGCTCATCGTCAACACGATGAAGAGCGAGCCGGCCGTCACCTTCACCGGCATGGTGGTGTTCCCCATCATCAACCGCTCCGAGGTGATGGACATCTCCCTCAAGACGGTTGAAATCGACCGCCGCGGCAAGGAAGGCCTCATCTGCAAGGACAACATCCGCGCGGACATCAAGGTCACCTTCTTCGTGCGCATCAACAAGACGCGCGAGGACGTGCTCAAGGTGGCCCAGGCCATCGGCTGCGCCCGCGCGTCCGACCAGACCACGCTGGAGAACCTCTTCGAGGCCAAGTTCTCCGAGGCCCTCAAGACGGTGGGCAAGAGCTTCGACTTCGTCGAGCTCTACACCAAGCGTGACGAAATCAAGGACCAGGTGGTCCGCGTCATCGGCCGCGACCTCAACGGCTACATGCTGGAGGACTGCGCCATCGACTTCCTGGAGCAGACCCCCGTCGAGATGCTCGACAAGGACAACATCCTCGACGCCGAGGGCATCCGGAAGATCACCGAGCTGACGACGAAGCAGAACGTCTTCACCAACGAGCTGCGCCAGGACGAGCGCATGGCCGTCACCAAGCGCAACGTCGAGGCGGACGAGGCCATCTTCGCCCTCGAGCGTCAGCGTGAAGAGGCCTCCGCCAAGCAGAAGCGCGAAATCGACAGCATCCACGCGCGTGAGTCCTCCGAGGCCGAGCGCGTGAAGCAGGAGGAGCACGCCAAGGCGGAGCTCGCCCGCATCAAGGCCGAGGAGGAAATCCTCATCAACGAGCAGAACAAGCACCGTCAGGTCGAGGTGGCCCAGAAGAACCGCGAGCGCGTGGTCGGCGTGGAGTCCGAGCGCGTGGAGAAGGACCGCGCCCTGGAGGCCATCAACCGCGAGCGCGAGACGGAGCTGCAGCGCATCGCCAAGGAGAAGGCGCTGGAAGGCGAGAAGAAGCTCATCGCCGACGTGGTGCGCGCCCGCATCGCCGTGGAGAAGACGGTGGCCGAGGAGGAGGAGCGCATCAAGGACCTGCGCGTGAAGGCCGAGGCCACCCGCCGCAAGGACGCGCTCATCATCACCGCCGAGGCGCAGGCGCAGGAGAAGACGGTCAAGGACGTGAACGCCGCCAAGGCCAGCAGCGAGATGGCCACGTTCATGGCGAAGGAGAAGCTCATCCTGGCCGAGGCCGACTTCGAGGCCGCCGACAAGACGGCGAAGGCGAAGATGCGGCTGGCCGAGGGCGTCCAGGCGGAGTCCGCCGCGCACGGCCTGGCCGAGGTTCGCGTGAAGGAAGCCGACGCGCAGGCCACCGAGAAGCTCGGCATGGCGCAGGTGCGCGTGAAGGAGGCCGAGGCCGGGGCGATTGAAAAGCAGGGCCACGCCCAGGCGCAGGTCGTCCGCGAGCGCATGCTGGCGGAGGCCGCCGGTGAGCAGGAGAAGGGCCTGGCGCGTGCCCGCATCCAGGAGGCCGAGGCCGGTGCCGTCCAGAAGAGCGGCGAGGCAGAGGCCATTGCCATCCGCGAGAAGCAGCTGGCGGAGGCCGCGGGCATCCAGGAGAAGCTCTTCGCCGAGGCCCGGGGCCTCGCCGAGAAGGCCGCGTCCATGAAGCTGATGGACGGCGTCGGCCGCGAGCACGAGGAGTTCCGCCTCAAGCTCAACAAGGAGCGCGACGTGGAGCTGGAGACCATCCGCGTGCGCAAGGACATCGCCCATGCCCAGGCCGAGGTGCTGGCCAAGGCGTTCTCCAACGCGAAGTTCCAGATTGTCGGCGGCGACGGCCAGTTCTTCGAGCGCTTCGTCAAGGCGGTGTCGTTCGGCAATGCCGTCGACGGCGCGATGGAGCACGGCGAGTCCCTGAAGAAGGCGCTCGGCGGCTACATCAACGGCGAGAAGGACCTGCCGGCGGACCTGAAGGAGATCCTCTCCAAGCCGGGCCTGAGCGGCGACGCGCAGAACCTGGCCGTGGCCGCGCTGCTGCACAAGATGGCGTCCAGCCCGGTGGCCGCGACGAGCGCCGGCCTCAAGGCGCTGGTCGGCGACGACAGCCGGCCCACCGTCGAAAAGCAGGGCTGAGACAGGCGGGTTGATGGGCCGCCACCGCGCTGACGCGGTGGCGGCGGGTTGGTCCGACGACCCTCGCTCCGGCCTCCCCTCACAGGGGGGTGCCGCTCCCTTGGGAGTGGGTGGGGCGGGGGTCTACGTTTTTTCCGGTGAACATCCATGGCAACTGACGGCAAGGGCGCGGCGCCCACGGGCGAGGCGGCGCTGGAGGGCGGCAGCTACGAGGTCATCCGGACGCGGCTGCTGGCGCAGGCAGATGCGCTGGGCGCGAAGGCGAATGACCTCAACGCGCGCCGCAAGACGCTCTTTGGCGGCACGGAGCTCTCCGTCATCGGCAACGAGCGGGTGCGCACCGAGAACAACTGCGTCCCGCGCGACATCTCCGCCGTCGGCGACTACCTCCTCTTCGGCTACAACGTCTTCATCGGCCTGAAGAAGGAGACGTCGGTCAACGACGTCTTCTCGCTGCACCGCTTCGTGAAGACGGAGGAGGGCTTCGACTTCTCCACCGTGCCCAACACGGAGGCCGGCGGGTTCCTGGCGGACCCGCGCTTCGTGAAGGACTTCGGCGAGCTGTACAAGTACTACAAGGACGCGAAGCTCCTGCAGATCCGCCGGCTGGACTCGCGCCTGCTGGCCATCTTCCAGACGGGCCAGTCGCTGCGCGACATCAAGGTCTTCCGCTTCAGCGTGGACGTGGAAGGCCGCGCCACCTACCTGGACAACCAGGGCGAGCGAGACCACGTCTTCCCCCCGTCCCACGACTTCGAGTGGACGGTGGCCACGCGCGACAACTACGTCACCGGCCAGCACCCGCACGTCAACGTGCTGGACCAGGTCTTCGTGGAGACGGTGAAGGGCGACCTCACCATCAAGGTGGAGGACAACACCTCCACCGGCATGGGCATCTACAGCGAGCCGGTGGAGGACCCGGACCAGTCGCTGGACGACGCGGAGTTCGCCTGGGCCCAGGTGGGCACGCTCATCCTCCTGCGGGTGCTGCCCTTCCGTGAGAAGGCGCACCGCTACCTCGTCTTCAACTCGCGCACCCAGCACGTGGTGCGCATCGACGCCATCGGTCAGGCGTGTGTGCGGCTGCCGGAGGACCAGGGCATCGTCTTCCCGGGCGGCTACTACCTCCAGACGGGGGACTTCAAGGTCTTCGACGGCGCCGCCGCCAGCGAGGGCATGGAGTTCAAGAAGGCCATCCGCTCGCCCAACGGCGAGGACGTGCTCTACGTCTTCCACCGCCGGGACGAGGGCTCCTATGTGCTCTTCCCGTACAACCTGGTCCGCAAGGAGGTGCAGAACCCCCTCGTCGGCCACGGCATGAGCCTCTTCTCGGACGGGCGGCTGGTCCTCTTCCGCTCCACGTCCGCCGAGCCCACGCGCGTGCACCCCATGCAGGTGTGGCAGACGCCGTTCGTCTCCGCCGAGCATGCGGCGGCCACGCCCCCGGCGCCCGGCTACCTGGGCAAGGTGGGCAACGCGGAGCTGGTGCGCGGCATCTCCGACGCGCTGACGCTCCAGCGCATCGCGAAGACGGACAAGCCCACGCGGCGCACCTATGAGGACCTGGCGGCCGCGGCCACCCGCGCGCTGGACGCGTACTACTGGCTGGGCCACGCCGAGACGGGCCTGCGCGAGCCGGTGGAGACGCTGCGGCGCACCTCCGAGCTCATCATCGACGAGTTCGAGAAGGTCCTCACGCTCCAGAAGCGCGCCACCGAGTCGCTCGCGACGGCGGTGACGACGCAGGACGAGCTGCTCCTGCGGGTGCAGCCCGAGCAGCTGACGAATGCCGAGGCCTTCATGCAGGCCCTGGCGGACCTGCGCAAGCAGCGCGGCCACCTGATTACCCTCAAGGACATCCGCTACATGGACCTGGGGCGGGTGGAGGCCCTGGAAGCCGCGGTGGTGGAGGCGTCCGACAAGGCCAGCGCGGCCTGCGTGGACTTCCTCCAGAAGGGCGAGGCGCTCCAGCCGCTGGCCACGCGCCTGGACGAGCTGCTGGCGAAGCTGGAGCCCATCCAGACGACGGCGGAGCTGGCGCCGCTGGGCGAGGACGTGGAGAAGACGGCCCACGGCCTGGAGGTGCTGGGCGACGTGGTGGGCGGGCTGCAGGTGGGAGACCCGCTGGCCCGCGCCCGCATCCTGGAGGGCATCTCCGAGCTGTTCAGCCGCCTCAACCGGGTGCGCGCCAGCCTGGGGGCCAGGCGCAAGGAGCTGTCCGGCCGCGAGAAGCGCGCGGAGTTCGGCGCCCAGTTCAAGCTGCTGGGGCAGAGCATCGAGAGCGCGCTGACGCAGGCGGACTCGCCGGAGCGGTGTGACGAGGCGCTGTCGCGCCTCACCGTGCAGCTGGAGGAGCTGGAGGGCCGCTTCGGCGAGTTCGACGAGTTCCTCGGGCAGATCACCACCAAGCGCGAGGAGCTGCTGGAGGCCTTCGGCGCCCGGAAGCAGTCGCTGGTGGACGAGCGCCAGCGCCGCGCGCAGGGCCTCTTCAGTGCCGCGGAGCGCATCCTCCAGGGCGTGCAGCGCCGGGCCAAGTCCTTCAAGACGGACGACGAGCTCAACGGGTACTTCGCGTCCGACGCGATGATCCTCAAGCTGAAGCAGCTGGCCGAGCAGCTGATGGGGCTGCAGGACAGCGTGCGCGCGGACGAGGTGCAGTCGCGCATCAAGTCCGCGAAGCAGGACGCGCTGCGCGCCCTGCGTGACAGGCAGGACCTGTTCGCGGATGGCGACTCGCTCATCAAGCTGGGCACGCACCGCTTCAACGTGAATACGCAGCCGCTGGAGCTGACGCTGGTGCCGCGCGAGGGCGCGCTGTACCTGCAGCTCACCGGCACGGACTACGCGCAGAAGGTGGAGGACCCGGAGCTGCTGAAGTACCGCGACCTCTGGGAGCAGCACCTCGTCTCCGAGGCGAAGGACCTGTACCGGGCGGAGTATCTCGCGGCCTGCATCCTGTCCGACGCGGAGGACGGGAAGGGCGGCCTGACGCTGTCGGCCCTGCACGAGGCGTCGGTGGGCGGCACGCTGCTGGAGAAGGTGCGCGCCTACGCGGCGGACCGCTTCGACGAGGGCTATGAGCGCGGCGTGCACGACGCGGACGCGGCGGCCCTGCTGGAGAAGCTGCTCCACCTGCACCAGGGCGCGGGCCTGCTGCGCTTCGCCCCGGTGCCTCGCGCCTGGGCCTCCCTGTACTGGGCCTTCCACACCGACGAGGCCGGCCGGGCGCTGTTCCACCGCCGGGCCCGCAGCCTCTCGCGGCTGCGCACCACGTTCGCCTCCACCGGCGGCATGGCCGAGCTGGGCAACGAGCTGGGCGAGTGCGTGTCCGCGTTCCTCACCTCGCATGGCGTGGCGCACTCGCCCGCCGAGGCGCGGCAGGCGGGCCGCTACCTGGTGGAGGAGCTGGGGGTGGACCACCCGCGCTTCACCACCAGCGGCGAGGCCCTGGCGCTGAAGGATTTGTTCCTCGGGCAGCTGGACAGGCAGGGCACGCGCTCGGCCTTCGAGGACGACCTGAGCGGGCTGGAGAAGGACCTGTCCTCCCGGCTGGAGATTGCCCGCGCCTGGGTGGACGCGTACCTGGCGAAGCGCGAGGAGGGCCCCGGTGCGTGGGCCCACGTGGCGCTGGAGACGGCGGTGCTGCTGCTCACCGAGCGCAAGCTGGACCGCGAGCCCGCGGGGGCGCTGACGGCCAGCGAGGTGCCGAACCTCCTGGGCAACCACCCGCGCATCCATGACCGGAAGCTGCCCCTGCGCCTGGACGAGTTCCTGGCGCGCACGGGCGAGTTCCGCCAGGTGCGGGTGCCGCAGTACCAGGCCTACCGGGCCACGCTGCGCGACTTGCTGGACCGCGAGCGGCGCAAGCTGCGGCTGGAGGAGCTGACGCCCAAGGTGCTCAGCTCGTTCGTGCGCAACCGGCTCATCGACGAGGTGTACCTGCCGCTCATCGGCGCCAACCTGGCGAAGCAGCTGGGCGCGGCGGGCGAGGGCAAGCGCACGGACCGCATGGGCATGCTGCTGCTCATGTCGCCGCCGGGCTACGGCAAGACGACGTTGATGGAGTACGTGGCCAGCCGGCTGGGCCTCACCTTCGTCAAGGTGAACGGCCCCGCGCTGGGGCACGCGGTGAAGTCGTTGGACCCGGCCGAGGCGCCCAACGCCACGTCGCGCCAGGAGGTGGAGCGCATCAACCTGTCCTTCGAGATGGGCAACAACGTGATGCTCTACCTCGACGACATCCAGCACACGGACCCGGAGCTGCTCCAGAAGTTCATCTCGCTCTGCGACGGCCAGCGCCGCATCGAGGGCGTGTGGAACGGCCGGACGCGCACGTACGATTTGCGCGGCAAGAAGTTCTGCGTGGTCATGGCCGGCAACCCGTACACGGAGACGGGTGAGCGCTTCCGCATCCCGGACATGCTCGCCAACCGCGCGGACACCTACAACCTGGGTGACATCCTCGACGGGAAGGAGCACCTGTTCGCGCTCAGCTACATCGAGAACGCGCTGACCTCGAACCTTGCGACGGCGCCGCTGGCCACGAGAGATCCGGCCGACACGCACCGCCTCATCCGCATGGCGCAGGGCGAGGAGGTGCCGGCGGGCGAGCTGAAGCACGGCTACGCGGCGGCGGAGCTGCAGGAAATCGTCGCGGTGTTCCAGCGCATGTTCCGGGTGCAGTCGGTGCTGCTGAAGGTGAACATGCAGTACATCGCCTCGGCGGCGCAGGACGAGCGGTTCCGCTCGGAGCCCGCGTTCAAGTTGCAGGGCAGCTACCGCAACATGAACAAGCTGACCGAGAAGGTCGTCGCGGCGATGACGGACGAGGAGCTGGAGCGGCTCATCGACGACCACTACCAGGGCGAGTCGCAGACGCTCACCACGGCGGCGGAGCAGAACCTGCTCAAGCTGGCGGAGATGCGCGGGCGGCTGACGCCGGAGAAGGCGAAGCGCTGGGAGGACATCAAGCAGGGCTTCGCGCGCGTCAAGCGCATGGGGGGCAAGGAGGACGACCCCGTGGCGCGCGTCACCGGCCAGCTCAGCGGCATCGAAGAGCAGCTCGGCGCGGTGCGCGACGCGGTGATGCAGGCGGCGTCCCAGGTGGCCAGCGGCGCGGACAAGGGCACGGACCCGGCGGGGCGAGATGGTGCCCCACCTGGAGTCCCTGCGCGACGCGGTGCTGG
>JBKGHK010000462.1:0-8135 GCA_046520375.1 Pyxidicoccus sp. 3LFB2 | reverse complement strand
GCTCGCCGCGCATGCGCCCTCGCTGGCCGGCACCGCCGCGCCGATGCAGGGAGGCGCGCCGCCTCCGCAGCAGCTCCGGGTGTTCTCCGGGGAGAGCTCGTTCGAGAGCTCCTTCGAGTCGGCGCGTCCGCGCTACGCGCAGCTATTGGGCACCCAGCTTCCGTCCTCGTTGGGTGCGCCCGGCGAGTCCTCGGGTGGAGTGGGTGGCCCTTCCGCGGGCCGGGGCCGTGGCGGCGTGAGCGCGCCGGACATGGATGAGGGCCTGCTGTCGCCGGATGCGGCGGCGTGGGAGCTGCAGAACCTGGACACCTCCATGCCCAGCGTGGTGGTGGACCCCGAGGACCTGCTCTTCATGTTGGACCCGCCCGGCTCCGCGAGCGCGCGGGCGCCCGTGCAGGAGCTGGGGCTCGAGGACACCTTCGAGGACGGGCCGGGCGCCATCGCCGGTGCGGGCGGTGATTTCGCGGGCGTGGAGGCCACCGACGACGCTTCGCTGGACGCCGAGTACGACGCCGCCCAGATGCCGCCGGAGTTCCTGGACCCCTCCGTGAGGCCCGCCGGGCCCGACGAGTTCCTCGCGGATACGAGCGACCTGGGCTTCATGGTGCCGGAGGAGCCCTCCATGGGTGACGCGGCCCTGACGGGCGTGCTGGGCCCGCTCGCCGCCAACCCCGCCGCAGCCAGCGTCCCTGTCTCCGCGGCGCTCGCGTCGCAGGGAGCGGAGGCCGTGGCGGACACGTTCGAGACGGACCTTCAGGCGCAGGCCACCGTGGACCTGGGCGCGGCGGCGACGGGCGAGCCCTCCATGGCCGCGCTCAACGTCGCGTCCACGGCGAACGACGTCGCGTCCACGGCGAACGAGGTTCCGGCGACGGACTTTGGCCTCGCGTCTCCGACGGCCGACGCCGCGTCCACGACTTCGGACACGTCGTCCGTGGAGCTGTCCCCGACTGAGGCGCTGTCCACATCCGTGGAGCCGCGCGAGGGCTGAGCACCCCACTCCGCCTCGTTGGCCGGAGCCCGTCCGTCAGGGCTTCTTCGGGCCAGCGAAGGTGGCGTCGAGCTGCGCCTGGGCCTCGTTGACGTCGTTGGTCAGCTCTTCCACGTAGCGCCTGCGCTCCTCGCTGTCCCACTCCGCCGGGGAGAAGGAGGAAGCGGGAT
Source organism: Pyxidicoccus sp. 3LFB2 (assembly GCA_046520375.1). Lineage (GTDB taxonomy): Bacteria > Myxococcota > Myxococcia > Myxococcales > Myxococcaceae > Myxococcus. The sequence continues at coordinate 6,974 of JBKGHK010000462.1, read as the reverse complement.
AGTCGCTCGTGGTGTGGACGTACCCGCGCAGCGTGGTCATCAGCTCGCGGTCCGGGTCGCCGGACTCCTTGAGTAGGAAGCCCTCCACGTCGCGCAGCTTCAGCGGGAACGTGGGCACCTCGTCCAGCACGAGGTTGCCGGCGATGGTCAGCTTCACCTCCTGCGGCCCCTCCTTCAGCTCCTCGTTGAAGGACACGTGCGCGAAGGGCGCGCCGCTCTCGTCGTCCACGCGGCCCGCGACCACGTACCGTCCAGCCTTCCGGACCTGAATCCCGAGATAGAGCTTGAGGGAGCCCGCCTCCATCACCTCGCGCACCGTGCCGGTGAACAGCGCCGGAGGCGACGGGGTGAAGAGGATGTCGAAGAAGGCCGAGCCCTCGGCATTGCCGGAGCGCACGCGCACGTTCACCCGCAGGGTGCCGGAGTACATCGGGAAGCCCTGCTTCGACGGCTGGAACCGGCCGGTGAAGTTGCCGTCCCCCGCGAGCGAGTCGCCCCCGGCGCCGTTGTCATGGAAGACCACAGGCACCGCGGCCGCGCCGGCCCCGCCCGTCATGTGCTCGGCCTCGTGCGCGGAAGCCGACACCACCTGGCAGGGCCTGGGCGCCCGCTGCGCATCCTCGCAGCCCACGAAGAAGTGCACCGTCTCGTCGCCGACGACGAAGACGCGGTCCTGCTTCAGCCGCAGCTGCACGTCCGGATGCTCACGGCTCAGCGGCCGGGTGCGCTCCGGCTCCGCCAGGTCCATCTGGTCCACCTGCTCACGGCCGGGACGGGACTCGGGCGGGTAGCGCGTCGCGGCCACGTACGCGTTCAGCGTCTGCTTCGCCCGCTCCAGTCGCTGCGTCCACAGCGAGCGCCGGGCCTCGCGCTCCGCTTCCACCGGGTCCTTCGAGCCCACCTGCACGGGGGTGACGGACGGCCCCGAAGGCGCTCCACCCGTCGTCCCGCCTCGCGGCGCGCCACTCTTCCCCGGAGCCTCCAGGGCCCCGGCGCGCGAGGCCGCCTCCGCGGACACGGAGGAGGCCTCGGCGGAGGACTCGAGCCCGGCACCATCGCCCCCCGCCCACCACCACCCCGCGACACCGAGCGCGACGGGGATGACGACAACAGCCCACCACGCGCGGCGGGAGCGGGAAGCAGCAGGAGGAACGGTGCCAGGAGGAGTCATGTCACTTCACGCAAGTCGAGGTTCAGTAAGCGTACGTCGCCACGTCCTCGCGGACCTTGGCCACGATGCCACCCCAGTTGCCGTTGGCGTAGTGGTTGAACGCCTCGCCATCATCGCGCAGCTCCACCGTGTGGTAGCTCCACTTCGCCTTGCCATCGCTGCACGCGGCCGTGCCGGGGGTCAGAGTGCCGCCGCAGAACCAGTCGCCCGGGTTGCACTGCGAGCTGCCCGAGCTGCCCGACACGCCACCCGTCGAGTGGTAGGCCACCGCCTCGTCGTCCTGACCCGGCAGGATGCCCGAGTACGCCGTGCCCTTGGCCCCCGCGAACATGTAGAACCAGATGTTGCGCGTGGTGTTGTGGTTGTACATGGCGCGCGACGTGGTGGTGACCAGGTCCTTGACCAGCGGGTCGCTCACCGCCCACTCGCCCACGTCCGCCAGCTCGCTACCGCCGCCCGCGCCGGACGCGATGTCCACCCACTTGATGTTCCAGCCCGTCTGCGTGCCGCCGATGTCGCCACACACGCCGCTGGCGTTGGGGGCCGCGTTCTTCTTGGAGCGGACCGAGCCGCCATACAGCGACAGCGCGTAGCCAATCTGCAGGTTTCCCGCGCTGTGCGCGGCGATGTAGCACCAGTTCGTGCCGGTGCAGAAACAGTCCAGCGCGTCACGCACGCGGTAGTTCTGCGTGCCGATGCTCTGCGTGCCGTTCCAGTTCACGGCCTTCTTGTTCACACCCGCCGCGGTGCTGGCAGGGCCCCAATAGCTGAAGTCGTTGTAGTTGCCGCCCTGCGTCGTGTTGCTGTTCTTGCCGTGGATCCACAGCGTGTAATTGGTGGCGGCCGCCTCCGTGCCTGCCAGCAACGTGATGGCGGCTACGGCTACACCGATCAGCTTCTTCATGTTGTGCGCCTCCAGCTCCAGATGGGGGAGACCCCGCACGGAGGGGGACCGAGCAGGGAAGCGCACACTCTAAGACGTTGAGACGAATAAGGTCGAGTTCACGGGAAACTTGAAGTGAGGGAAATAACTGACACGCCGCGTCGCAGAGGGTGAGGCGCGTCATTTCTCCCACTGTCCGCGTGCGTCAGCGTCAGCGCGTCGCGGCAACGAAGCGCTCCAGGCGGGCGAGCGCCTCGGGGAGGTTGGCGCGGCCCAGCCCCAGCCGGAAGTGGTTGCCGGGGAAGTCGTAGACGTCACCGGGCAACAGCAGCACGCCCTCGCGCTCGACGAGCTCCTCGGTGAAGCGGGCCACGGGAGTGTCGCGCAGCAGGCGCGGGAAGGCCACGCTGCCGGCGCGCGGGCGCACCCAGCGGAAGGTGTCCGCATGCCGCGCGAAGAACGCATCCAGCAGCGCGAGGTTCGTGGCGAGCAGCGCCTGGCTGCGCGCGAGCACGCGCTCCTTCGCGCGCAGGGCGATGAGCGACAGCACCTCGCTGGGGGCGCTGTTGCAGATGGTGGTGTAGTCCTTGAAGGCCATGCAGCGGCGCAGCAGCTCCGCGTCGCGGCAGGCGAGCCACCCCACTCGCAGCCCCGCCAGCCCCAGCGCCTTGGACATGACGCCCAGGCTGAGGCCGCGCGGCGTGCGCTCCGCGGCGGACGGCAGCGTGTCGCGCGAATCATACTCCAGCAGTCGGTACACCTCGTCGGACAACAGGTGGATGCCGCGCTCGTCGGCCAGCGCGCATAGCGCTTCAAATGTCGCGCGCTCTGGCAGCGCCCCGGTGGGGTTGTGGGGGAAGTTCACCACGATGAGCCGGGTGTCCGGACGCAGCGCGCGGCGCAGGGCCTCCAAATCCAGCGCCCAGCCGTCCTCCTCGCGCAGCGGCAGCAGCGTCACGTCCGCCCCCGTTGCGCGCGCCACCTCGTACAGCGACTGGTAGCCCGGCCAGGTGACGACGGCATGGCTGCCGGGCCCCAGCAGCACGTTGGCCAGCACGAAGACGGCCTCCTGCGCTCCGGCGAAGGTGAGCACGTCGTCCGGAGAGAGGCCCGGGTAGAGCGCGGCGATTTCCCCCCGCAGGGCGGGCAGGCCGGTGGACTCGGTGTAGCCGAGCGTCAACCCCTCCCAGCGCTCCTGTGCGTCCGGGTCGGCGAGCGCCAGCAGGTCCTTCAGTCGCCAGCCCTCGATGTCCGAAGAGCACAGCAGGTAGGGCGCGGAGAACTCGTAGCGCGCGAAGTACCGCTCCAGCTTGAACTCGGGGATGCGCATGGCCTGCTTCTCTGCCCGCTCCCGTGTCGGGCGTCCAGCACCGTGCGGTCCGGCCCGGCGCGCATGCCGTTTCGCTTCGGACAGGCGGGTACCCATGCCGGCCGGGCAGGCGAGCGGCCTTGCGGGCCTCGCGGGGGGAGGATGGCACCGGCCGATGCATAGCTTGAGTCGCGTCCTCCCGAAGCCACTCGCCGGAGCATGCATGCCGACGCTCGACCTACCCATCAAGCTGCTGGACCCGACAGGCGGTTGGGTCAACATCCCCGTTCATGTCTCGGAGCTGGATGAGCTTCCCGTCCTCCTCCACTTCTTCTCCATGGACCAGGTGCACAGCACCGCCGACTTCGACGAACTGAAGCGCATCATCGGGGAGTTCGCCCCCCGGGGCCTGCGCGTCATCAGCGTCGACGTCACGAAGTCGGAGAAGGAGCTGCGCGACACCAACGCGGTGGAGGCCTTCGCGCGCAAGCACGACCTCACCCACCCCATCGCCGTGGACGACGGCTCCATGGCCAAGGCGTACGACGTGTCGCAGACGCCCGCCTGGCTCGTGTTCGACGGGGAATCCGGCCGGCTGCGCCACCACTTCACCGGGCGCAACGGCGCGCACCACGCCCGCCAGGTGCTGGACGGCTTCACCCGGTACGCCACCTCGGCCGCGGCCCCTCCGCCCTGAGTCGCCTGGCGCATGGAAGCACCGGCCCCTGGACGCGCTTCGAGCCCGGGGGCCCTGGCCCATCTACAGACGGAGACCCTTCATGGCTGACCGCCGCAAGGACAAGGACGCATCCCGCTTTTCCCTGGGGACGCTGGCCGCCGCCGGTGTCGGCGCCGCACTCGGCCTGCGCAAGGTGCTGAAGCCCCGCTTCAACTTCTCCGGCCGCACGGTGCTCATCACCGGCGGTACGCGCGGGCTGGGGCTCGTCATGGCCCGCCTGCTCCTGAAGGAGGGAGCGCGGGTGGCCATCTGCGGCCGCGACGAGGCCACGCTGGACCGGGCGCGAGACGAACTGGAGCGCGCGGGCGGCGAGGTGCTCGCCATCCCCTGCGACGTGAAGGACCAGGTGCAGGTGGAGGCCATGGTGTCCGCCGTGCACGAGCGCTGGGGCGCGGTGGACGTGCTCATCAACAACGCGGGCATCATCCAGGTGGGCCCGCTGGAGTCGATGACGCTCGAGGACTTCCGCGAGGCCATGGACACGCACCTGTGGGCGCCGCTGTTCACCACGCTCGCGGTGCTGCCGGCGATGAAGCGGCGGGGCTCGGGCCGCATCGTCAACATCTCCTCCGTGGGCGGCAAGGTGAGCATTCCGCACCTGGTGCCGTACGCGGCGAGCAAGTTCGCGCTGGTGGGACTTTCGGACGGGATGCGCGCCGAGCTGCGGCAGGACGGCATCCTGGTGACGACGGTGTGCCCGGGCCTTTTGCGCACGGGCAGCCCGCGCAACTCCTACTTCAAGGGCGACCACGAGAAGGAGTACGCGTGGTTCACGCTGGGCGACTCCATGCCCTTCATGTCCATGAACGCCGAGGCCGCGGCGCGCAAGGTCATCGAGGCGTGCCGGCGAGGAGACGCGGAGGCGTTGGTGGGGCTCCCCGCGAAGCTGGCCGCGGTGGGCCGGGCGCTGGCGCCCAACCTGACGGCGAGCGTCGCCGCCTTCGTCAACCGCTCCCTGCCGCAGGACAGCACCCCGGACCGCGTCCGGGGCAGCGAGAGCGAGACGCCCCTCACCCAGTCGTGGCTCACGGAGCTGACGCGCCGTGCCGCCGAGCGCAACAACGAGAATGAAGTTCCCCTCCACTGACGCCGTGCCCGGCCCGTTGCCCTCCCAGGCTCCGGGCCCTCTTTGCCTTAGCGCCCGGGCGTACAGACCCTTGAATCAGAAACCTCGAACGTGAACGGAGCCAGGGATGAACGCCATTGACCTGCTGAAGCTGCAGCACCGCGAAGTCGACGTGCTGTTCATGCGCGCCACCAAGGCCGGGCTGGACGAGAAGGTCGGCCTGCTGGGGCAGATTGCGGAGAGACTCACCCTCCACGCGCAGATTGAAGAGCAGCACCTCTATCCCTTCGCCCAGCGCGTCGGCATCCAGGACCTGGTGGACCATGCCCTCCAGGAGCACCTGGAGGCCAAGCGGCTCGTCGCGGACCTGCTCCAGTCCAAGCGCAATGACCCGAAGCTGGACGCGGAGCTGCTGAAGCTCCAGCAGTCCGTGCAGCACCACGTGAAGGAAGAGGAGGAGAAGCTCTTCCCCCGCCTGGCCGAGCTCGCGTCGGCGGACGACCTGAACCAGCTGGGCGCCACGCTCCAGCAGAGCGCCAACGAGCTGGAGAACCAGGAGCTGCTGAGGATGGCGGAGAACGAAGGCTCCGCCCTTCCTCCCGTGCAGTCGTAGTGGGGCGGCCCCGCGTCAGTCCGCGGCCCGCTCCATGGCCCAGTGGCCGCGGTGCTCGTAGGCCAGGGCGAGCTGCTCACGCAGGGCGGCAATCATCTTCGTGTTGCCGTCCTGCTCGTAGCCCTTGAGCGCCTCCTCGCAGCGGGGCAGGCGCGTGAGGAACTCCTTCAGCGCGTCCACGGACAGCTCCTTCACGTACATCCCGTACCCCAGCTTCTCCAAGTACAGGGCGTTGATGATCTGCTCGAACTGGCCCACCAGCGGCACGCTGAGCACCGGCTTGCGCAGGTACACCGCCTCGCTCATCAGCGTGTAGCCGCCGCTGGCCACCACGCCGCGCGACGTGCGCAAGTCGTCGATGAAGCCCTTCTCGCTGAAGGGCCGGTACGTGAGGTTGCCGTCCACCAGGTCCTCGGTGATGTCCCGGCGCAGCCCGTACACGCGGCACGGAATGCCCGCGGCCTTGAGGATGTCCGGCAGCGCCGTGTTCGTCGTCGACGTCTGGTACACGAGCAGGTGCTCGCCCGGCTCCGACTTCGCCTCCAGGATTTCCGGCCGCAGAATCGACGGCGCCAGCGTGGTGCGGCGCTTGCGCGGGGGCGGGTAGAAGAACGTGGTGACGAGGTAGTGGAAGGCGCCCGGCAGCTTCGCCTTCACGATGGCCCGGGACGTCTCGAAGCTGTCCTCGTACCCGGCCAACAGCTCCGGCTCGTGCTGGCACCGGTTGATGACCTGCATGTTGTCCACGCTGATGACGGGCAGCCGGTGCGTCTTCGCGAACAGGTAGCTGAAGGACTCGAAGTCGCTCACCACCACGTCCGGTTTGAAGTCATCCACCAGGTCGAAGTACTGGCGGATGTTCTGCGGCAGGCCCTTCACGGCGCCCGACACGTTCTGGAGCACCGTCTGCCACTTCTTCACCGAGTTGCCCTCGTACGCCAGCGTCAGCCCCCAGATGCCGTGCACGTTCTGGAAGCGCTTCTTGAGGTAGTCCTGGGCCCGCCCGGACACGACGATGTGGACCTCGTGCTCCTTCGTGAGCTCCTCGAGGAGCACGCGCGAGCGCGTCGCATGGCCCATGCCTTCGCCGACGACACCGTAGAGGATTCGCATGGCCTGGCAGCATAGCGCCGCCCGTGCTCGCCCGTTGAGCCCGCCCCGCCCCCACGGCTATAGCTGCCCCATGGCCCCTG
>JBKGHK010000461.1:0-8153 GCA_046520375.1 Pyxidicoccus sp. 3LFB2 | reverse complement strand
CGCCGTCGCCGAAGCGCAGCTCCCCGGCCTCGGCGTCCAGCAGAAACACCTTCACCCGGGGGTTGGTGGACGCGGGCGTGCCCGGCGGCAGGCGCGGGTCCGGCACGGCCACCTCGGGCCCGGCGCTCATCAGGTCGTCAATCGGCTCCCACGTCTCGGAGGTGCCATTGACGGTGACGTGGAGCTTCACGGTGCCCGGCAGCACGGGGGCGCGGGCCAGCTTCACCACCTGGTCCGGCTCACCGGTGCCCGCCGGCAGCTGCTCGCTCGTCACGTGCTCGCGCTGCGTGACGGGCGCGGCATTGATGCCCACCCACAAGAGCTTCACGGAGACGGGCGCGGAGGAGGTGATGCGCAGCCAGGTGATGACGCGCTTGTCCAGCTCCTCGTCGTCCAGCGCGGGAGGGAAGTCGCGGGTGCCGGCCTCCAGCGGGTCCAGGTTGGACCACAGCGCCAGCTCGGCCACGCTGGAGGGCAGGGGCACGTCCACCACCACCGGCTCGGCGGGCACCTCCGCGGTGGCCAGGGTGCGCCAGCTCGCGTTGCGCTCCGCGGCGGTCTCCGGAAGCCGGCCGTCCGGCGGCAGCCGGGGAAGCTGGAACTGGAGCACCGCCGAGCCCTCCGGCCGCGCCTGCCCGTTGGGCACCAGCTCGCGCCCCCCGGTGTCCCCGGCGGGCGCCAGCCCCACCGTCAGCACCTTGCCCTTGAGCAGCTCGCGCAGCTGCGTCCGGGCCTTCTCCGGCTCCGGCGCCAGCTTCAGGTCCGCGGGTCGCAACAGCAGCGCCACCCACAGCGCGCGGTCCAGCGTCTGCGTATTCAAATCCAGCGGCTCGGTGCCGCGAGGCGAGAAGGGCGTCGTCTCGTAGAACTGGAGCGCGTTGAGCGGCGCGGGCGGAGGCGTGGTGGCGGTGAAGGACGCGTACAGCTCCTCGTAGTACGCCTTCACGCGCTCCTCGGGCGCCACGCTCCGCTTGTAGAAGAGGGCGGCCTCCACGGGCAGCACGTCCAGCCCGCGCTCGGTGCGGAAGGGCACGTTGCCGGCGCGCACCTCCACGCCGTCCGTCAGCGTGAGGGCCTGGGGCGCGCCGCCGCGCTGGTTGTGGAAGGCGACCATACCCCTGGCGGAGGACGCGGGCTGCAGCGGCACGCCGAGCAGTTGGAGGAACTTGAGCCGGTTGCGCTCCGGAATCTGGTTGGCGCGGTAGAGCAGGCTCTCCGTGAGGAAGGAGAACAGCTCCAGCAGGGTGACGCCCGGGTCGGCCTTGTTGAAGTTGGTCCACTCGGGGTTGTGGACGGGGATGCGCGACAGCGCCTCGTCCAGCAGCTGCTGGTACTTCCGGTCGTCGATGGTGGGCAGGGTGAGTGGCAAGGTGGGGTTACCCCGCGAGCGTGATGTTCAGGCTGAGCCGCTCGCGCGCCCCGGTGGCGACGAGCTTGTAGGTAATGGTGGCGGTGGCGGCCCGGGCGTCCTGCGCGTCGGCCTCCACGCTCACGGACTCCACGGAGATGCGCGGCTCCCACAGTCCCAGGGCGCGCGTAATCCGCTCGGCAATCTCGTGCCGCGTCGTCACGGTGTTGGGCTCGAAGAGGAAGCGCGACAGCCCCGCGCCGAACTCGGGCAGGAGGATGCGCTCGCGCGGCTCCGTGGCCAGGATGACCTGGATGGCTTCACGCACGTTGCGCTCGCCCTCGGACCACTGCACGCGGCCGTCGGGGCCCACGCGTGGGGGGAAGCTGATGCCTCGGCCTATGAGCTTTCCGGCGTCCATGGACTCACCCCACCCTGGGCTTCGGGAGGCAGATCTTCAGGAAGGGCATCCACCAGAAGATGATGTTGAGCAGCGCCAGGAAGATCATCAGGACCATGAAGGCGCAGAGCGTGATGATGGGAATGGAGAACATGCACAGCTCTCCCAGGTCGAAGCTCAGCCCCTCGTCGAGCTCGCCCTTCATCGTCTTCTCCAGGCCGGCCACGCGGGACATCTGCTTGCGCAGCCCCTTGGACAGCGTGAAGCCGACGTTCTTCTTGAAGCGGCGCAGCCCCCGGATGCTGGTGTCCACCGGCAGCTCGATGCGCACCGGCCGCGCGGGCGCGTCCGGGTCGAAGAACGGCGCCAGCGTGAATGCCCGCGAGCGCGCGCTCACCAGCGGCGGGCACAGCGCGCCGCAGGCCGGCTTCAGGTACACGCACCGCAGCACGTAGCGGGCGACGCCCGGCTCCTCCAGCTTGGACACGGGCTCCGGCAGCGAGGGCAGGGTGTACGTGCCCACCGTCGCCGCCTGCACCAGCGCGGACCGGAGCGCCGCCACCGGCACCTCCGTGCTCAGCCGCAGGTTGTAGTCCACCGTGTTCGGCTTCCCGTTGAGGATGGCCTCGCGCTCCTGCATGGCCTTGCGCAGCGCCTGCTGCCAGGTGTCCCCCGCGGCGCCCTCTATGTTGTTGCCCACCAGCAGGTTGAACAGCGTCAGCGTGGCGTCCGTCGGCGCGGGCCCCGGGGTGGCCTTGTCCAGCCGCGTCCACAGCGCGCGGAGGCGCTCCTCCAGCAGGGTGGCGAAGTCCACCAGCAAAAAGCGCGTGGCCTCCTTCTGCACCGCCACGGCCTCGGCGGTGGACACCTTCCAGGCCTGCAGCTGCTCGAAGGGGACGAGGACCTGGGCCTCCGCCTCGTCGGCAATCATCTTCTCCGGGTCCAGGTCCGTGTTCGGGTCGGTGTCCTGGAAGGCGTCGGCGGACTCGAAGGTGTCGCGGCTGGACGTGGGCACCAGCCCCACCAGCATCCGCCGGCGCTTGCCGTCCGCCGTGAAGTTCACCGGGAACAGGGGCAGCAGCTCCTCACCCTTCGCCAGCGTGCTCGCGCCCGCGGCCTCCAGCACCTTCCAGATGCGGCGCTTGCCCCTCGGGTCGCTCGCGTCGGGCACCCACGCGCCTTCCTTCCCGTCGCCCAGCTCCTGGCGCAGCACGAAGGCGGCCTTCTCGCCCTTGGGCAGGTCCACCACGTGGTCCGGCATGCCGGGCAGCCGGCACACCAGGCTGGACGCCACGAGGTAGAAGCGTCCGTGCGCGGGCTGGTACAGCTTGGGCGTCTTCGTCGCGTCGACCGGGGCCTCGCCCGGAACGCGCTCGCTGAAGCTCTCGAACTTCGTCACCAGCAAATCGGTCAGGTCCGGCCGGGGCTGGTTCTGGAGCCGCTCGGCCAATTCCTCCATGAAGCGGTCCGAGTCGAACTGGAGGATGCCCGGCGCCTGGATGCGCGCCAGCTTGTCCGTGCCGGCCCACAGCGGCGAGGCGGCCACCCACTGGACGGGATGTGCGAGCGCGGTGGCCATCACCAGACGTTCCCCGCGCCCGGCGTGTACGACGCGCTGACGACGCTGTTGGTGATGACGGTGTCGGCCTGCACCACGCCGCTGAACTTCGACATGCCGGCGTTGACGGTGAGCATGCCGGCGGAAATCTCGGCGGTGCTGGCGTTGATGGTGACCTTGGCCGAGGCCGTCACGGTGATGCCGCTGGCCTCCATCTTCAGCGAGTTGCCGTTGCTGTCCTGCGCCTCGATGGAGCCGGGCCCGTCCTTGAGCGTCACCTTCTGCCCGCCGGGCGTCTCCAGGGTGAGCGTCTCCTGGCCGTCCGTGTCGTCCAGGGTGATGACGACGCCATTGCGCGAGCGCAGCACCTTCTTCGCGTTCTTCCCCGCGCCGTCCATGCTCTCCGGCGGCGCGTCCTTGCCGTTCCACAGCGCGCCCACCACGTAGGGGCGGCGCGGGTCTCCCGCCTCGAAGCCGACGAGCACCTCGTCCTCCACGTCGGGCACGAACCACGAGCCGCGGTTGTTGCCGCCCATCAGCGTGGCCAGCCGGGCCCAGGCCTCGTAGCGCCCGCCGCCCGCCGCGTCGGCGGCCCACGGCAGCGCCACCTTCACGCGGCCCTGGTTGTCCGGGTCCTTGATGTCGGTGACGCGCGCCGGGTACAGGCCATAGAACCGGCCGCCCAGTCCTCCGGGCACGCGCTCATCCGCCGTCAGGTCCCACGCCGAGCCGTCCATCATGACGCCCTCCCCAGGCCGACCCGCTCCGCCAGGAACTCGGTGCGCAGGCCGCGCGCGCCGTCGAACAGGTGCTTCACCTCGGCCAGGTGGTACTTGCCGCTGAACAGGGGCCCCAGCCCCGTCAGCTCCACCCGGGTGCCCACGCGCAGACGCGCGTCCGTCTGCGCGGTGCCGCGTCCCACCACGAAGCGCCGGGCCATCTGCCGGAACAGTCCCTCCGCCCGGGCCTGCGCCTCCTGACTGCCCAGCGGCACGGCGTGGACCACCGCCTCCTTGCGCTCGGCCAGCTTGGAGGACAGCAGGCTCGCGCCGCTCTCGTCGTTGCCCAGCTCCGCGCCCAGCACGGACGGGCCGGCCTCATGGGTGACGGCGTCCTTGTCCTGCACGCTCCAGCCACTCACCGTCACCGCGGAGCGTTGATTCGCCAGGTCCGCCAGCACGGTGAAGGCCGTCAGCTCGTTGCCGCGTCCCAGCTTCAGCGCCTCGCCGGTGGAGCGGGCCCCGCGCTTCTTCGCCTTGAGGGTGCGCCCCTCCACCCACAGCTCCACGTCCACCGCGCGGCAGCGCTCGCGCAGGAAGGCCAGGTCGCTCTGGTTCACCTGGGCCAGCACCTTGTGCTTGGGCCCGGGCATGTCCACGTCCGGCGTCAGCCCATGCTTGCTGGCCACCTGCTTCAGCACGTCCGCGTCGCTCACGTCCGCGTACGTCGTCGTCCGCCGCGTCATGCGCAAATCCTGGAGCCGGTCCTCCGCGAGCACCGTCAGCGTGGGTGGCGCGCTCTCGGGGAAGTCCGCCTCCAGCGCCATGATGCGGCCCTCGAAGAGAACGTCGGCGGTGCCCAGCCGCACCTCGAAGGGCTTGCCGAAGTCGAGCAGCGCGCGGTCGAAGTAGAGGAAGCCCGTCTCGCCGTCCTTGGGGCCCCAGTTGCCGAAGGTGGCCTCGCACCGGTACAGCCCCTGGGCCGTCTCGACGATGGACAGCTCCATCAGGGCCGCGGAGAGCTCGGCCTGCTCGCGTCCGTCCACCCGCAGGGTGGGGCGGGCGGCGAGGAGCTTGTTGTCGGAGGTTCCGTCGGCCATGGCTGTCCCGGGCTCAGTGCGCGCGCACGCGCTCCAGCCGCTCGCGGCGGCGCTCCAGGCCGCGTGACAGCGCGTGCGCCTGCTGCACGCCGGACGCGGGGGCCTTCTCCTCGCCCTTGCCGCCGCCGGACGACGCGGCCGGAGGCGGCTCGCTCACGACTTCCATCTCGTTGATGACCACGGCCATGCGCGTGTCCCCCTACCGCCTCACTCCGAGGTTGATGCCCGCCTGCAGGTCCACCAGCTGTCCCGCCGCGAGCTTTCGCGGGTTCTCGATTCCGTTCGCGGAGGCAATGGCTTGCCAGTTCGCGCCCTTGCCCTGGTTCGCCGCCAACCCCTGCATCGTCGAGCCCGCGGGCGCGGGCGTCATGGGCGCGGTGCCCGCGGGCTTGCCGCTGGGGCTGGTGCCCGCGCCCGCCGGAGGCTTCGCCGTCTCCGCGAAGAAGAACTTGTCGATTTTCTGCTGCGACAGGGTGAAGGACACGCTGGCGCGCAGGGGCAGGCCCTCCGCGGAGAACAGCTCCAGCGACTCCTCCATCGACTCCATGATTCCGTCGAAGCGGAAGCTGCCCCACAGGAAGCGCACGGCGGGCGGGATGAACTTGTCGCCCTCCTTCTTCGGGGTGATGAAGAAGGCCACCTTCTCGGTGAGCTTGCGCACGTCGTCGACGGCGCCGTCCTGGCCCTCGGGCTGGCCCGTCACGTCGAACCACAGCTGCACGGCCAGCTTGGTGGTGCCGGCGCCGACGAACTGCTGCGTGGGCGTGCCGCGCTGGTCTCCACCGCCGGACGGCTGCTGAACTTGATTGGCGTAGGAGACCTTCAGCGTCTCCGGGTTGAACTGCACCACCGTGGACGTGGTATCCTCGTCGATGGGGTTCTCGAACTTGGAGTCGAGCTGGATGAGCTTCGCCTTGGCGAGCGGCGCGGCGTCGGACATGGGCTAGGCGCCTCCCTCGGAGACCGTCTTGCGGCTGAGCGACTCGTAGGCAATCTGCAGCTCTTCAATCGCCACCATGCCGTCCTTGGCATTGAGCGGGGGCGCCTTGAGCTTCACCGGCAGGCAGCGGGACAGGACGAAGCGCGCGCGCTCCTTCTGCTGGGGGCCGGGGGCGAACACCACCACCTCCGCGCTGGCGCGCAGCCGGGGGCGGGTGCGCATGGCCTCGAACCACTTCCACAGCTCGTCGTTGGCCGTCATGCCGCGCTTGAGCGTGAGCTGGCCGAAGTTGAGCGCCCCCGCGAGGCGAATCTGCCGGCCGTTGTTGCCGCCCTCGCGAATCGTCTTCACGTCCATGGTCATCTCCAGGCCGTCGCACTCGGAGAAGGCCGCGCTGCACGCCTTGGGGCTGACGCCGGGGATGTCGATTTCCACCGCGAAGGCGAACGCGGTGAAGGGGGCGATGACCGTCTCGTCCTGCTGGTTGGCCATGGCCTAGCGCGCCTCCGTGACGGTGCCGCGCTCGCCGCTCTGCACGAGCCGCACGTTGAGGAAGGTGAGGGGCTGGGACGGCGCCACCCTCAGGTCCACGAAGAAGCGGCCCTGCTCCGCCTGCGCGGGCGTGTTGAGCGCGTCGCCCGTCACCACCTGGAAGGCGCCCTCGGGCGTCTTCCCGGCGAAGGCGCCGCGCACGAAGAGGCCGCCCAGCAGCTCCTCGAAGCCTCGCTGCACGCGGCGGCGGAAGCTGGCGTCGTTGGGCTCGAAGACATAGGTGGCGCCCAGCCGCAGCGCGGCCCGGCGCAGCAGGGACAACAGCCGCCGCACGTGGATGGGGCGCAGGTCCGGGTCCGTGGCCAGCGTGTCCGCGGACAGGGTGAGGAACGCGCGGGGCTCCTGGCGCACCACGTTCACCTGCGCCTCCTGCAGGTCCAACCACCGCTCGGCGCTCATCGCCGGATTCAGCGCCACCACGCCGTCCCAGCGCTCGTTGGCCGGAGCCACCCACGCCCCACGCTCCAGCGCCCGCCGCGCCAGCACGCCGCACGCGGTGCCGTCCGGAGCCATGCGCCGGGGCACGCCGGGGCGCCCCTCCTCGGAGACGAAGGTCCACGGGTGGTACAGCGCGCCGTAGGACAGGGCCCGCTCCTCCGCGAAGCCCAGCGGCGGCACGCCGTCCTCCTCCTCGCCCAGCGGGGACTGGAGCGTCGCCGCGTGGCCCATGGCGTCCGCCTCCCGGTAGTGCTCGGGCAGGGACAGCACGGCCAGCAAGTCGCCACGGGCACACCCCATCCGCATCAGCGCGCGCTGCACGGCCAGCAGGGGGCCCACGTCGTAATGGGACACGGGCACCAGGTGCCACCGCGCCTGCGGCGCCACGGTGACGTCCAGGCCCTCCGCCCACGGCCCGGTGACGCCGCCGCGCTCCGCGCGCACGCGGTAGTAGCGGGTGCCGGAGGTGCGCCCGTACAGGGTGCGCGCGGTGAGGGGGCCCCGGTACAGCTCGGCGGCGTCGCTGAAGTCGGGGAAGTTGGCCTCCTCCAGCACGTAGACGACGTCCGTGCCGGGCACCGTCCCCCAGTCGAGCGTGAAGGCCTGGCCGGTGGACGGCTCCTCGGGCTCGGCGATGAAGGGCGTTGGCGCGGGAGGCGGCTGGAGGGAGCAGTCCAGGAAGGTGCCCCAGGCCGGCTGGGGCAGCGGCTCGGCGGGGCAGCGCGGGCTTCACGTCGGGGCGGCCGGCCAGCACCCACGGCCGGTGCACGGCGTCGGGCACGGCCACCAGGGTGGCATCCAGCCGGTCCATCACCGCGTGGATGCCCCTCAGTGAGCGGGGCTGGCTGCTCTGGTAGCGGAGGAAGTCCGCCTGCGCCTGCACCGACTCGAGGCCCAGCGACTTCACGTCCGGGTCCAGGAAGAGGTCCGCGCCGAAGACGGCCAGCCCGTCGCGCTCCAGCGAGTCTCCGGAGGGCGGCGTGCAGCCCACATACGCCGTCGGCTGGTCCGTCAGCCCCAGGGGAAGCGAGAAGGCCTCGCCCGCGCCGCCGGGCCCCGCGAGCGGGAAGCGCTCGGTGGGCACGCCCTGGCGCCAGT
>JBKGHK010000460.1:0-8154 GCA_046520375.1 Pyxidicoccus sp. 3LFB2 | reverse complement strand
GCCTCGCACCCGGGCGCTCGGGCGCGGCGGGTCCACCTCGCGCAGCCGGGTCTGCACCTCGGCGAGCGGAGCGCCCCGCCGGCCGAAGCCATGGGGCGTGGCGCCGGTGAGCAGCTCGTGGAGGATGGCCCCGAGCGAGTACACGTCCGTGCGCGTGTCCACGTCCAGGGGCGTGCCCGCCGCCTGCTCCGGGCTCATGTAGTCCGGCGTGCCCATCATGTGGCCGATGCGCGTGTGCACGCTCGCGTCCGTGAGCGGAGCGCTGGTCGCCTTGGCGATGCCGAAGTCGATGACCTTGGGATGCGGCTGGCCGTCCACCTCGGTGACGAGGATGTTGGAGGGCTTCAAGTCCCGGTGGATGACGCCCTTGTGGTGCGCGTGCTGCACGGCCGCGCAGACGTCCTGCATCAGCCGCAGCCGCGCCTCCACGCCCAGGCCGGCCTCGTCGCAGTAGCGCGTCAGCGGCACCCCGGGCACGTACTCCATGACGAAGTACGGACGGCCCGCCTCGGTGGCGCCCGCGTCCAGGATGCGGGCGATGTGCGGATGGGACATGAGGGCCAGCGCCTGGCGCTCGGCGTCGAAGCGCGCCAGCACCTCGCGGCTGTCCATGCCGGGCTTCACCACCTTGACGGCCACCAGCCGCCGCACGGGCTCGGACTGGGCGGCCAGGAACACCTCGCCCATGCCCCCCTCGCCCAGCCGCTGTACGAGCTTGTAGCCGCCGATGCGCTCGGCCGGCGCGGCGTCCGCACCGTTACCGGGTGACGACAGTGAGCGGGAGGCCACCTGCGCGTGCAGGGCCAGCAGGCGCCCCAGGCGCTCCACCAGCACCGCGTCTCCCGCGGCGGCCAGCGCTTCCAGCCGGGCCGTGCGCGCCTCGGGCGCCAGCTCCAGGCACTCCAGGAACAGCTCCTGCTCGCGCGCCTGCGAGGCGGCGCGCACCTGCGCTGCGGATTCACTCGACACTGGCGTCCCCCCGCATCGACGGCCGGGCACGGACGCCCGCCGCCGCTCAGTTGCTCAGGCGCTCCAGCAGCCAGACGCGCGCGTAGGCCCAGTCGCGCTTGACGGTGGCGGGCGACACGCCCAGCGCCGCCGCCGTCTCGAGGATGCCCAGGCCCGCGAAGTAGCGCAGCTCCAGCATGCGCGCCAGGCGCGGCTGGAAGCTCTCCAGCTCCGACAGGGCCTTCTCCAGCTCCAGCACCTCGATGTGGACGCCTGCCGGGGCCTCCACCTCCACGTCGCTGAGGCTCAGCCGCTCCTGCCCCGCGTCCCGCTTCTGCGCCCGGCGCACCCGCGCGCGGTCCACCAGCACCCGGCGCATCGCCTGGGCCGCCGCGCCGAAGAAGTGACGCCGGTTCTCGAAGGCCACCCCGCCGCTGGACAGGCGCATCCACGCCTCGTTCACCAGCGCCGTGGGCTGTAGGGTGCTGTGTGACGCCTCGCTCCGCATGGCCGAGTGCGCCAGCTGTCGAAGCTCCTGGTAGGCCACCGCCATCAGCGCATCGCGCGCGCCCATGTCCCCCTTGCGCGCGCCATCCAGCAGCACTGTCAGCTCCGACATACTCATGGTGCCCTCCAGGGCATGTGGAGCGCCGCCGACCCGAAATTCATTTTCGGCGCTCTCCCATGACCTACGGCTTCGCGGGAAATCCTTGAGTACGAGGGGCCGATACCCCTCACAGAACAACCATTTCCCTGTCTTCCAGGCGGGTCGCCCACAGCGACACACACGGGAAATGAAACAGGAATGAGCCCCTTTTCACCGCCGCCGCGCATGAGCGGGTGGGAGGCGCCGCTGGCAAGGGTGCCAGCCGGGTCCTCCCCTATTCGTCATGGAGTGGCAGATGAAATCCAAGGTGAGAGGGGCCCTCGGGGCCCTGTGGGTGGCGGTCTTCTCGAGCGTCTTCCTGGGCACGCCGGGCGCGGCGAGCGCGAACGAGCCGGCGCCGGGCAGCGTCATCCGACAAGGGGACGGGTGGCAGGTCATGCCAGCCAATGCGGTGCAGGGGGACGGGGACGTCTCCACCTCCAGCGCCGCCGGCCACATCGTCGTCGTGGAGAACCTGACGGGCCTGGGGGGCGCACCGCTGCCCGAGTCCATCAAGGCGGAGCTGGCGGCGGAGTTACCTCCGGCCCTGGCCTCGGCCGGGGAGCCGCAGGTGGCCATCGCCGTCCACCTGGAGGCGGCGCAGGCGGTGGCGGCGGGGGACGAGGCCACGGTCTTCGCCGAGTACGTGGAGCCGGACGCGCCGGGAGGCGAGGTGAATGGCCTGGGCCTCTTCTGCGACACCGGCTGGCGGGAGCGGGCCATCAGCAAGTCCAAGAGCCTCGACGGCTTCGACTACGACCTGAATGAGAGCATCGGCCACTTCAACGGCACGCTGGACGTCAACGTCCCCATCAGCGGTCAGGCCGGCTTCGACTTCCGGTACGCCTTCAAGAAGTCGCGGCTGTGCGTCCCCTACGCGGTGAAGTTCATCAACACCCGGGCCTGGGGCGAGCTGAACCTCAATGGGACGCTCCTGACGGCGCAGGGCTCGGTGAGCTACCAGAACGACTGGCGCAAGACGCTGGGAGACCTCTTCAACTACGGGCAGACGTTCTTCATTGGCCCCGTGCCGGTGCACGTCGGCCTGAAGATGCCGGTGGGCGTGGGGTTCCAGTTCGCGGCGAGCGCCTCGGGCTCCATCGACGTGTCCAGCGCGGGCGCGGGCACGCTGCGCTTCGACTACACGTGTGACTTCTCCTCGTGCACCCGCACGCCGGGGACGCGCACGTCCGACTTCGCACTCGGCAACCTGGCCTCGCCCACGGTGACGGGCGGAGCGAGCGTGCAGGTCGACGCCAAGCCATATGTCTTCCTGGAGCTGAAGGCCTACCTGTATGACGAGTGGTTCGCCTCCGCGGGGCTGGGCATCGAGGCGTCCGCGCCGACCCGGTTCTGGTACGCCCTGGGCCAAGTCTGTGGGGATGGCAACGCCGATGGCGTGCTCGACGCGGTGAACGGCGGCTTCGTCGACGTGCAGGGCCAGCTGTCGCTCTATTACTTCTACAAGGTGGCGGGCCACGGGGACTGGGACTGGATTGACTGGCCCTTCGGCGACGTGCTGCCCGGCACGTGGCGGGTGCACGACACGCAGGACATGCTCCGTGGGAAGCAGCCCTTCAAGTCGCTGCGGCTGACACTGATGTTCCAGCCGGTCAGCCCGTCGGGTGCCATCCACCCGCTGAGCCCCATCGTCACGGGCCCGAAGTCGCCCGGGGTGAACACGCCGGCCAGCTACACGCTCAAGCGTCGCGAGTGCGTGCCGCTGTCGGAGCCCGTCGACTTCCGCATCCACTGGGCGGATGGCAGCGCGCAGACGAATGTGAGCGGTGCCACCGCGACGGCCAGCCACACCTGGGCCACCGCGGGCAGCCGGAATGTCACCTTCACGGCGGTGAGGGACTCGGCCGGGCGCACCTTCAACCGCACCACGACGCGGGCCATCACCGCGGTGGAGACGGTGCCCCCGCCGGTGCCGGCGGCCATCAACGTGCCGGCGCAGGACAACGACGGCACCTTCACGGTGTCCTGGAGCACGACGCCCAACGCGCTCGACTACGACCTGGAGGAGAAGAAGGGCAGCGGAACCTGGGTCGCCCGTGGCAGCCAGACGGGGACGTCGTACGCCGTCACCGGCCGCGTGTTCGGCCACTACCAGTACCGCGTCCGCGCATGCAACGCGTACGGCTGCAGCGGCTGGCTCACCTCGTCCACCGCGCAGGTGGGCACGCCGCCCGCGGCGCCCACGCTGACCGTCCGCTCACAGCTGTGCAACGGCTGGAATGACGTGAGCTGGACGGCCATGCCCGGTGCCACCGAGTACCGGCTGTACTCGCACACGAGCAACATCCCCGCCGACTCGGTGATGCAGTTCCAGGGCCCGGGCACCGCCTACACGATGAACGTGAGCGGCACCACGTACCTGTGGGTCAAGGCGTGCAACGGCGCGGGCTGCAGCGTCGTGTCCGCCAGCAAGATGGCCAGCGTCACCCCGGGCTGCCTGTAGTCCATCGAGGAAGCGTCGAAGCCAGGGGCGCGCGCCGGGGAGGAGCCTCCCGGTGCGCGCCCGTTTCGGCTCAGGCGGCGGCCTTCCGGTGTCCGGGCCGCCAGGCCACCAGGGCGTGCAGGCTGACGTAGAGGCACGGCACGACGAAGAGGGTCAGCAGCGTGCCCACGCTCAGGCCGAAGAGGGTGACGAGCGCCAGGGGGCGCAGCAGCTCGGTGCCCTCGCCAAAGCCGAGCGCGAGCGGCACCAGCCCCAGCGTGGCCAGCAGGGTGGTGATGAGGATGGGCCGCAGGCGCATGGGCGCGGCGAGCCGCATCGCCTCCATCCGGGACAGCCCGGGCGTCTCTTCCCGTAGCTGGTTGGCCAGCTCCACCAGGATGATGCCGTTGCCGACGATGATGCCCACCAGCAGCACCGCGCCGATGAGCGCGGTGGCGCCCATGGACACGCCCGTCACCACCAGCCCCGCCAGCCCGCCCACCAGCGCGAGGGGGATGGTGAAGAGGATGACGAAGGGGTCGATGAGCGAGTCGTACTGCACCGCCATCACCGTGAGGACGAGGAACACGGCCAGCGCCCCCAGCACCGCGAGCGAGCGCTGCAGCTCGCGGTTGCTCTCGGCGGCGTTGCTTGGGAGCAGCGACACGCCGCGCGGCAGCTTCACACCGGACAGGATGCGCTCGGCTTCGGCGATGGCGTCGCCCAGGCTGCCGCCCTCGCCCAGGTCTCCGGCGATGATGAACACCTCGCGCTGGTTGATGCGCTGGATTTCTCCCGGGGTGACGCCCTCGGTGACGCTGGCCACCTCGGACAGCCGCACCGGCGCCCTGTCTGAGAAGACCAGCGGGAGCTGCTCGAGCTGCGCACGGGTGCGTAGGGCCTCGGGGGCCAGCCGCACCCGGACGTCCACGAGGCGCTCGCCCCGCTGGAGCTGGGTGGCGATGGAGCCCTCCAGCGCCGTGGCCACCGCCTGGCCGATGTCACCGGACGAGAGCCCGAGCAGCCCGGCGCGCTCGGCGTCGCGGCGCACCTGCACCTCCGACTGCGTGGGGTCCGCGTCCGGGCGGAAGCGCGCCAGCTTCGCGTTGGCGTCGAGCGCTTCCAATACCTGCCGTCCGGCCTGCTGCAGTGCCTGGGTGTCATCCCCCGTCAGCACCACGTCGATTTCCGCGCGCACCGGGGAGTTGCTGGTGATGAGGCCGCGAATCTGCTCCGGCGCGAGCCGCAGGCGGATGTCCACGAGGTTGAGCTTCGCCAGCTCGCGGTTGACGCGGGCGACGAAGGCCTGCGTGTCCGTCCCCTGCTTCAGGGTGATGGTGGACGAGGCGCGCAGCGGGTTCTCCGAGGTGGCGTTGCCGAAGAGGAAGCCGCCCACGGTGGAGAAGACGTAGCTCACCTCCTCCTGGCGCAGCAGCAAGTCGTCCACCTGCTTCATCAGCCGCCGACTCTCCCCGACAGGCTGCCCGGGGGGAAACTGGGCGATGAGCCGTGCCTGACCGGTGCCCACCTGGGGGAGGATTTCCGTGGAGAGGAAGGGCAACAGGAGCGCCGCCGCCAGCGAGAGGCCGCCGAACACGCCCGCCAGGACCCAGCGGCGGTGCATCAGCGTGCGCCACAGCACCGCCGCATAGCGGTCCGTGAGGCGGTCCACCCGGAGGGCGAAGGCGCGTATCACCCGCAGCCGGGACAGGCCGCTCGTCCGGCGCACCGCGAGCAGCCGCGCCGCCAGCGAGGGCACCACCGTCAGCGCCGTGAGCAGCGAGGCGCCCACCGTGAAGAGCACGGTGAGGATGAGCTCGTTGAAGAGCAGCGCGACGAAGCCGCCGATGAGCAGGAAGGGCACCACCGCGACGAGGTTGGTGGTGGTGGACGCCACCAGGGCCGACTCCAGCTCCGTGCTGCGGGTCTCCGCCAGGGGGACCAGCTCCGACAGCGGGAGGGCCTCTGACTCTGTCGCCGGGTTCGCTTCGGAACCGGACGCCGGTGAGGGCTTTGACGCAGATGCGGGCGAAGCCTCCTGTGGAGGTGCCTCTGCCGACGCGGACGCCGCGTGCCGTGGTGGCCCCAGGGGCTGGGCGGACGGCTCCGCCGGGGTGACTGCTCCAGAGGTGGGCGCGAACTCCGGCGCGGACGTCGGTTCCAGAGAGGGCTGAGGCGGGCCCGCCATGCCCTGCCCACTCCCGGCGGCCTCGCCCTTGCGACGGCGCCGCTCGTCCACGCCGCGCACGATGTTCTCCAGCACGACGATGCAGCTGTCCACCGCGCCGATGCCCACCGCCAGCCCCCCCAGGCTGAAGATGTTGAGCGAGGCGCCCGACAGCGCCAGCAGGCTCACCGACAGCAGCGAGCCGAGGGGAATGGCCAGCACCACGAGGAACGTCTGCCTCAGCGAGCCGAGGAAGAGCAGCACCACCACCGCCGCGAGCGCCGCGCCCGCCAGGCCGGAGAACGCCACGTCGCGGATGGAGCGGCTGATGAAGACGGACTCGTCGAGCGTCGCGGTGAGCACCGCGCCCTCCGGGAGCCGCCCGCTGCCGCGCAGCTCCTCCACCTTGGCCTTCACGCCTTCCACCACGTCCACGGTGTTGGCGTCCGGCTGCTTCTGCACGCTGACCTTCACCGCGGGCTGGCCGTTGAGCGTGACGAAGACGCGCTCGTCCTCGGTGCCGTCGACGATGGTGGCCAGCTCGCCCAGGAGCACCCTGCGCTGCTGGGGTGGCGCCGTGGCGAGCACCGGCGCACCGGTGGCCGTCCGCGGGGCCGGCACCAGGAAGGAGATGCGCTCCAGCTCGGACGCCTCGCGGAAGCGGCCCACCGTGCGCACGAGCGACTCGGAGCGCAGGCCTTCGAGCCGGCCTCCGGACACGTCCTGGTTCTCCGCCTCCAGCGCCTGGATGACTTCCAGGATGCCCAGGCCGGACGCCTGGAGCCGCTGGAGGTCGAGGTGGACCTGCACCTCCTCCAGCGCGCCACCGGACACGTCCACGGCCGCCACGCCGGGCACCACCGCCAGCTCCCGCGCCAGCTCCTCGTCCGCGAAGATTCGCAGCGCCTGGCCGGACAGACCGGGGGACGTGAGCGCGAACTCCACGACGGGTTGTTGAGACGGGTCCACCTTGAAGAGGCGCGGCTGCTCGACGGTGTCGGGCAGGTTGCCCCGGGCACGATTGACGGCGGCGGTGGCGTCGTTGAGCGCCTGGTCCACGTCGCCGCCCGGCTGGAAGTACAGGTCCACGCTGACGCGGCCCTCGCGCGTCTGCGAGTACACCTGCACCACGCCCTCCGTCGCAGCCAGAGCCTCCTCCAGCGGGCGGGTGATTTCCTCCACGGCGACTTCGGGCGAGACGCCTGGAGCGTCCAGCCGCACACCGATGCGCGGATAGGTGATGGAGGGCAGCAGGTCCACCGGCAGGCGGAAGAGGAAGAAGAGCCCGAGCACCACCGCGGTGAGCGCGAGCATCATCGTTCCAATCGGCCGCCGCACCGCGAGCGCGCTCAGCCCGCCACGCCGGCCATTGCCACCTGCCCCGCTCGGAGGCGGCTGTGCCCCGTCGCTCACGGGCGGGCTCCCGTCCCACCGTCACGGCCTGCGCCATCGGGGGTGGGACTTCCGCCTGCGCCCCCGTTGCCACCAGTGCCTGTGCGGCCACCTGCGCCCGGGCCGCTTCCCGTGCCCATGCCTCCCTGCGTACCGGCATCCGAGCCTGGGATGGGGCCACGATTCGCGCCTCACCCGGACGAGCCCCGCTGCCGGGCCCCGCGCTGCCGCCACTCCCGGCGTTGCCATTCGCCCACACCCGCGTCGCCGCCGTTCCCCGCGCCCCCGAGTCCAGGCGCCGAAGGGTCCGACAGCGCGCTGGGCCGCACCTGCATGCCCGGCTGGAGCGGCTTCTCACCGCGCACCACCACGCGGTCCCCCTCCTCCAGGCCGGAGAGAATCTCCACCTGTCCATCGGCGCGGGCCCCCACCTGGACTTCGCGCACCTGCACCTGCGCCGGACTCCCGCCCTCCCCGCCCTGCACCACGAAGACGCGGCCCTCGCTCCCCGGAGGCGGCACGCCGGTGCCTCCGTCCTCACTGCCCGGGGGGCCATTC
>JBKGHK010000045.1:0-27708 GCA_046520375.1 Pyxidicoccus sp. 3LFB2 | reverse complement strand
GCTCGACGAGCACGTCTCGCGGGCCCGGGTCCGGCAGCGGGAGGTCACCGTAGATCCAGCCGGCGGGCCGCCCAGGCGGCGGTGAGGATGGAGCCCAGCGCCGCGTAGCCTCCGAACATCACCACCGGCAGCACCAGCTCCTCCTGGAGCGGGCGCACGGTGGCCCTCACGCGCTCGGCCGCCGCCACGTCACCCTGCTTCTGGATGTCGGTGGCCAGCGCGCCCAGCCCGCGCTCCAGGCGCAGGTGCAGGGTGACGATGCTGGTGAGACAGGTGACGAGCAGCGCGGAGACGACGGTGGCGGGCAGCAGCCACAGCTGGCGCGCGGCGAAGCCTTCGCCCGCGGGCTTCGCGGTGGGCGCGTGCTGATACGCGTCCAGCACCGTGGGCATCATCACCTTCTCGAAGGCCATGAACATCAGCGGGCAGCTGAAGAGGCCCGCGCTGACGGCCACCGCCACGCCCACGAAGACCACCGACGCCGGCCGGTCCAACAGCACCGCCACGCCGCCGTTGAAGAGGATGCCGCCCACGAACCACGACACCATGGCCTCGCCAAAGGCCAGCGTCGCCGGGATGCGGATCAGCCGCTGCACCCGGAGCGTCCCTTCCGCGTTCAGCGCGCGCCGCAGCAGCCAGGGCGTCACCAGCAGCGGCTGCGCCACCGCGCACAGCCCCAGCACCAGCGGGGTGATGACTCCGAGCAGGATTTTCCGCTCGTGGTCCCCGTTCAGGTCGAGCAGCTGCATGTCGACGTAGAGCGCGGGCGTGAAGGCCACCGTGGTGATGATGGACCGGAGCAGGTACAGCCGCCGCAGCAGCGCGCCAGAGGAGGGGAGCGAGGGGGTCGACATCGGGAAGCGGTGACTCCGGGGTGGCAGTGACCCCAGCGTGCGGTGCGAACCGCCCCCCGTCAATGTCCGGCTTCACTCCCAGGCCGTAAGGTTCTGCTCGCAACGGAAGCGTGGAAGGGTTTGGGAAACCTACGCGCGAGACATGAAAACAAATAAAACATGAATAACCCGGCCGGTTCTGGAGCGTGCCCGGTGGGGATGGCTTGCTTCCGCGCGCGTTCCGGGAGGCGCCGCGACAGGGGCGGCCCGGGGTGCGCTGACCTCCGGGGAGCGTGGGCTCCCCGACTGAACCTAAGGAGTGCATCCATGAAGCAGTCTGCGTTCCAGACGCTGTGGGCAATGGGGCTGGTGTCGCTGGGGATGGTGGGCTGCGGCGAGGCGCAGGAGGCGCCCGTGAGCCAGGCGCCGGTGCTCACCTACGAGGAGTTCCGCGCCCAGGCGTGGCGCGAGCCGGACACGGGCCTCTACATCGTCGACGGCGACACGCCGGTGCGGGACGAGTCGGAGCTTCGCCAGGTGTACGAGACCTACGTGCGTGACGCGCGCGGGGGCGGGGACGTGGCCACGCAGCGCGCGCCGCTCATCGTCAACCGGTTCAACAACGCGGACGACCGCTGGGACTACCGGCGCCAGCGCAACCTCTCCTACTGCGTGAGCACGGCGTTTGGCTCCAACTACAACACGGTGGTGCAGGCCATGGCGCAGGCGGCGGCGGCCTGGCAGCAGGTCAACGTGCGCTTCCAGCACCGGAGCGACCAGGACGGCGCCTGCACCGCCACCAACAACAGCGTCGTCTTCGACGTGCGCCCGGTCAGCGGTCAGTCGTATCTGGCGCGCGCCTTCTTCCCCAGCTTCAGCCGCGCCGGCCGCAACGTGCTCATCGACGCGTCGTCATTCGGCAACAACGCGCCGTGGACGCTCACCGGCATCCTCCGCCACGAGCTGGGGCACACGCTGGGCTTCCGGCACGAGCACACCCGTCCCGAGGCGCGCACCTGCTTCGAGGACAACAACTGGCGCGCGCTGACGGCGTATGACGCCGCGTCGGTGATGCACTACCCGCACTGCAACGGCTCCAACCGGGGGGACCTCAGCCTCACCGCGTCGGACGTGAGCGGCACGTACGCGCTCTACGGCCCGCTGGCGGAGCGGGACGTCGACGTGGCGTTCTACCTCGTCAATCACGGGGACCTGGCGGGCGCCTTTGGCGCCACGGGCTGGGACGCGGCGCGTGGCCACTGGCTGGCCTCGGGCATCGCCGAGGGACGCCGGAGCGCGGCCCACTTCGACGTGCGCTTCTACCTGTCGCACTACAGCGACCTGGTGAATGCCTTCGGCGCCACCAACTGGGCGGCGGCGCGAGACCACTGGCTCAACGCGGGCCTCGTCGAGGGCCGGCGTGGCTCGTTGGAGTTCGACGTGCAGTACTACCTGGCGGCGAACGCGGACCTCCAGGCGGCGTTCGGCACCAACTACGCCGCGGCGCTCAACCACTGGCTCGCCGCCGGCCTCTACGAGGGCCGCCGCGCCTCCGCGGAGTTCGACGTGCGCTACTACCTGGCGACGAACCCGGACCTCCAGGCCGTCTACGGCGCCACCAACTACCCGGCGGCCATGGACCACTGGATTTTCAGCGGCCGTGCCGAGGGCCGTCGCGGCGCCCCCTAAGCCAGGTTGCTCCGCGTGACGCAGTGGGGCTGGCTTGCCCACTCTCGGCGGCCCCCGTCGCTGCTCAGCCCATCTGAACTACGCTACGAGTCACACCTGGGTGGAATCCCGAATGCTTCTCATGGCAAACCGACTGAGCGTTGCGGTCCTCCTCATTGCATTGCTCAACGCGTGTGCCGCTCCGTGTGTCGTACTCCTCGACACGGGGCAGGGCGCATCCCTGGAGTTCAGACCGTCCTCCTCGAACAAGTTCGTGAAGGTGGACGCGGAAGCGTTCGAGGAGGTGCTGACGCAACTGGTGCTGAATGCACCCCTGACGTTCCGTGCTCCCAACAAGGCTGGCTGGTACGGGCCTCCCTCACGGGTAACAGGGCGGACTCCCGCTGGCAGAGCCTGATGCGAAAAAGCTTCGGTGGCCTCTGCGAACCGGGCCAGCGCAGGGACAATTGCCTCTCCCTGCTCGACGACGGGATGGATCTGGGGAGTGGGACAGGCTGGGGGCGCCCTGGGCTTGTCGCTTGAGCCCCTTAAGGAGAGCATCGCCAGGGCGGTGGAGAAGACCCTGGCTCCCCAGTTCTTCTACACAGCCATCTCCACGGGCCTTATCTCCTGGGCCGTCCTGGCGGCCAACCCGGAGCCCGTATTCACCAAGGCTGCGGCCATCGTCTCAGCGGTCCTGCTCATCTACGTCTCCCCTTCGAGGCGCAGCAGACCTTGAAGCGGTGGGAGGAACGTACCTGGGCCTTGGACCCAGCATGACCCTGCGCTACACGCTCAATGCGTGGCGCGACGGCTGTCCAGTGAGCGAACCGCGCAGAACGGATGCCCATGGACCGGGAATGTAGCGGGCACCTCCTGAACGTACGACGAACCTCGTCCGCGAAGCTCTCGATCAAAGCACAGCCGCAGCAGCCCCGTGCTCGGTCAGCCACTGCTTTCGTGCAGCATGGCTTGGCATGGCACGCTCGACGGCTGCCCAAAATTTCGCCGTGTGATGCGCCTCCAGCAGGTGGACTAACTCATGCACGACTACGTATTCGATGATCCTCGGTGGCAGCATGATGGTGCGCCAGTGGAAGTACAGCTTCCCGCCCTTGCCACAGGAGCCCCAGCGGAAGCCCAGGTCCTGAACGGCAATCCCTTGGGGCTCCGTACCGACACGGTGCTGAAACCTCGCCACTCGGCTCGCGAGCCAGGGCTGGGCATGCTCCGCGTACCACCGGATCATCTCCCGCCGCCCGTTCGAGGCATGACTCCGCAGCAGCTTGAAGTGCCCTTGCTCCAGCTTTACCGGAACCTCCTGCTCATCCACGAGCAGGAGCCGATAGCTCCGTCCGAGATACCGGAAGCCCTCCCCGCTCACGTATCCCTTGGCGGGGGGAACCTTCAGACCGAGCGCGTCCTTTTCGGCGAGCTTCGTGTAGATCCAGATGCGCTTCTCGCGGACGAAATCCTCCATCACATGGGTGGGGCATGTCTCAGGGGCGGAGATGAGCAACTCTCCTCCGCGGTCCACAGTGATCTGCACGGACCTGCGACGGGAGCTACGGCGAACCTCGAAATGCAGGTCACCAACAGTCAGGGAGAGCATCAGCTTCTCGCAAGTTTGGCATGGTTCGCCTTCGCAAGGTCCATCAAGCGGTCGGCCACCGCGTCCGCGCGGTCGAAGTCGACGATCTCGTTGTCGTCGAGGAAGATGAAGAGCTTCCCGCGCAGTTCCTCCTGGCGCGTGGCGCTCTTCCAGAAGCCCACATTGCTTACCTCGTCGCGAATGAGGCGCTCGACCATCTCGAGGGTAAGGCCCGCGAGCCACTCCTGGTCATTCTTGCTCACCGGACCGATTTTGCCCCGTTCCTCCTTGAGGACGTCGAAGAACGGCGCGTGAATCTGCGGGTCGAGTCCTGCGACTCTTTCCTCCGTCTTCCGGCCCTGCTTCACCTCCTCGACGAAGACCTCAAGCGCCAGCGCGAGTTGCTCCCAGTTGTCGCCGAACTTTTGGAGGATTTCCTCCAGGCGCTCGGAGAGCTTCTGGTAATGAACCGGGTCCTCGTCGAGCTTCTTCTTGATGTGGTGGCGGAGCGCATGCTCCATCTCGGAGGCTTTCGCTCGGTCCGAGACCTGCCGACCCACTTGCTCGCCGAACTTCGCGTCGGTGATGGCGATCGGCGGGATGCGCGGGTCGATCCCCAGCGAGATGACATGTTGGTCAATGAGCGATTGCACCTTGCGGCCCACGCTCTTGTCGAGCTGCGGCATGCCCACGCGGTAACGGTTCTGTGCTCGGGCATAGATCTCGCCGAGACGCTCGGCATCGCGTACGAACGGTAGCCCCTCGGGACGAGGGAGCACGAGATCGAGCGTCACGAGGAACTGCTTGAGCTTTACCGTGAACTCGGCGCGGAGGCGTTCGTCCCGGAGGGCTTCGACGGCGGCTTCCGTATCCCGGGTAGAGCCGATGTTCCGGGATTGGAAGAGGCCGACTACGCGGCAGTGTCGGTCCCGCAGCTTGGGGATTTCGTCGGCGAGGCTCTGGAGCGCGCCTTCGATGTCCTCCGCGCTATAGGCGGAGAGAGCTTCTTTCAGATGCTGGGCGATGCCGTAGTAGTCGACGACAATACCCGCCGTCTTGCCGTGCCCGGTCCGGTTCACGCGCGCGATCGCTTGGAGCAGTTCGGCTTCGCGAATGGGCCGATCAAGGTACAGCACGCCCTCGATGGGAGCGTCGAAGCCGGTGAGGAGCATTGACTTGACTATCAGGAACGCGAGCGGGTCGCGCTTCTCAATATCCTCGTGGCCGAGGGGTTTCTTGAAGCGCGCAATGCGGCTTTCGGACTTCGCCCCGTCAGTCCACTCCTTCCACTCGGGCGGGTCGTTGTTGTCGGGTGAGATGATCGTCGCGAAGTGAAGGGTGCGGAGTCGTTCGAGCTGGCGAGCCGCGCGAACCACCGTGCGGAGCTTCTTGGGTTTATCCTGGAGTGATAGGTCGTCGAGGGCGCACGTCGCCAAGTTGAGCTTCTCGGCCTCGGCCACAAGCGCGTCCCTCGCAGCCACGAGCGCTTCCTGGTATCGAACGGCGGCCCGCCGACTGATCGCGACGACCTGCGCCTTCAGCCCATTCGGGAGAATGTTCTCGACGTAGTGGCGGAGCATGTCGCTCGCCTTGTCGCGGATGACCTCCTCGGCCTCAAGGATGGCGTGCAGCGTGCCGTGCTTGCGCTTCAGAGCCTCCCGCTCTTCAACCGTGAGGTCGGGAAACATCTCGGCCAACTCTTCGTCGAGCCCGGAACCGTTGGCGACCGCCCCCTTCGCGTAGCGGCCCTCGTACAGGATCGGCACGGTCGCCCCATCGGCTTCCGACTCCTTGATGGTGTAGCGGTCGATGAACTCGCCGAAGATCTCGTGCGTCCGCTTTTGGGCCCCCATGATGATGGGCGTCCCCGTGAAGCCGATGCGTGCGCAGTTGGGCAGGGCTTGAAGCAGGTTCGCGTGGAGCGCACTCGAATGGCTGCGGTGCGCTTCGTCAACAATGACGAGAATCGCCTCGTCGTCGTTGCGAAGCCCGAGGCCGGAATGCTCGTCGTCAGGGCCGAGACTCTCCAACTCGCGGTCGACGTACTTCTGAATCGTCGCGAACACGATCTCCGGCCCCTTCTTCTCAAGGAGCCGCTTCACGTCGCTAATGCTCTTGCCCACCTTCACCGTCTCACCGATGAGTGTGGCTGTCTCGGAGAGCTGCTTCTGGAGGTCCTTGCGGTCGGTGACGATGACGAGCTTGAACCGCCGCAGCTCGGGCACCGAGCGCATCTTCCGCACGAGGAAGACCATGGTGAGGCTCTTGCCTGAGCCCTGAGTGTGCCACACGATGCCACCGCGGCGGTCGTGCTCACCGTCCTGCTTCCTGGTCTTGCCGGTTCGGAGCCGCTCGATTGTGGACTGAACCGCGCGGAACTGCTGGTAGCGGCACACGACCTTCACGGTGCGACCTGAGACCTCCTGATAGATAGTGAAGTGGCGAATGATGTCGAGCAGGTGAGCTGGCCGGAGCATGCCAGCGATGAGCTTGTTCTGGCTGGAGAGCGTCGGCTTGTTCAGCTCGGCCTGAACCCTGGCGAGCGGGACCGGGGCGGTGTCCTTCCACTCCAGGTAGTGCACGGCCTCGGACCCGATCGTGCCAACGCGAGCCTCGTCGTAGCTCGTCGCGACCAGAAACTGGTTCGTGTAGAAGAGCCTCTCCGCGCCCTCGGCATCGTCGACCTCCCCGGCCTCCTTGCGGGCGTTGTGATACCGACGCAGTTGGTCGATGGCGCTCGCAATTGGCTCCGAGATCGTCGGGCTCTTGCACTCGATGATCACAACGGGGATGCCGTTGATGAAGAGCACGATATCCGGCCGGATTGAGCCCTTCGACATCCCCCCCGGGCAGTCAACCTTGAACTGGTTCACCGCAGTGAAGATGTTTCGCTCGGGGTGGTCCCAGTCGATGAAGTGCACCGTCTTGTCGCGGCCCTGATCCCAGTCGGGCAAGCCTTCGACCGTCACGCCTTCGAGGAGGAGGCGCGTTGCCTCCTGGTTCGCCTCCATGAGCCGTGCGTGCCCGATGCGCTCCAGCGCGCCGATAGTTCGGGCAATGCGACTGTCGTCGAGCCACTCTTTTCCGTCGCGCAGGTTAATGCGTCGGAGGGCCTTCGCGAGGTCATCCTTGATGAAAACCTCGCGGAAGTTCTCTCGCCCGGTCACCGAGGGGTGGTCGACGCTGCCGGTGATGAGCTTCCAGTTCATCAAGGCGAGTTGGTCGAGGAAGGGGTTCTCGACTTCGGTGAACTCGGGGCCGGCTGTCATGGCTTGGTGAGCTCCATGAGTGGGGCGATACGGACGCGGCCGGTAAGGAGGTCCTCAGAAAGCCCGACCTTCAGCAGTTGCACCTTCAATAGCTTCAAAGCCTCGTGTTCCATTGCAGTCTCGTAGGACCGGAGCACTTCAACGATCTCGTCAGCTTCCCGCAAAGCTAGGTGCGGGACCGGAAGTGCGAGCACGTCGCTGCCTTTGATGTTCTTCTGAACACCACCGACAGCAAGGCGCGTCAGATGTGGCCGCCCGATGCCAGAATTAAAATATCGTCGGTAGAATCTCGCTTTACAGGATTCAATGAGCCGGAAGCGAATCAGGAAGGCACCTGGAATTACAGGCACGTCGTGCCCAGGGAAAACTGCTGCAATTCCACATGTTCCACTTCGCGAAATTAGGAGGTCGTTTTCCTGTAGAAGGTGAGGTGAGAAGGTTGAAGGCTCGATCGCTGCGCGCGGCATTGTCGCGAGGTCGATGTTCCCCTCATCATCCATATCCGTGGTTCGGAGCGTCGCCAAGCTACCATCGTCCGCATAGTGCGCTGCTGAAAACCGCGGTCCGAAGGCACTGGAACTGCAAAGCGTACCAAAAGAGGTAACCTCCCACTCCTGCGGGATGCGTCCCAGCGGAGAGTCCTTGAACTGCTCAGGATGCCGCTCCGGGTCGCGGAGTTCGCCGTTGTCATTGATGCCGAAGGTGAAGAGGTCGTGCATCAGCCCCTGCTTCACCTGCTTCATCTTGGCGATAAGATTCTGGGTCTTCTGGATGGCATCATCGAGCGTATTAAGGATTTCGGCGGTGTGGCATTGCTCGGAAACGGGGGGGAGCCGGAACTCGAGCGAGAAGAAGTCACTAACGCCGACATTGAGTAGCCCATGATTCCTTACGCCCTCCTTGGCAATCCAAGAGATGTCGTCATCGAGAATCCTAGACGCGAGAAAATGCTGCAAATAGTCGGAGTGCGCTCGCGCGGTGTTCGGGCGAAAGCAGATATAGAGGGGCGAAACGACGCCAGCAGGATAGCGGTCGAGGCGACGCACGACGCCGACTGGGAAGCCTGCCGAGTAGCTCTTGTTGTACGCGAAGTCTCCACGCTGGAGGAGGTAATACCCCGTCAAGTCATCG
Source organism: Pyxidicoccus sp. 3LFB2 (assembly GCA_046520375.1). Taxonomy (GTDB): domain Bacteria; phylum Myxococcota; class Myxococcia; order Myxococcales; family Myxococcaceae; genus Myxococcus. Next base: position 19,216 of record JBKGHK010000045.1, on the reverse strand, counting down.
CTAGCGACACGCCGATTGAAGTAGTCGGCTTGGCTTACGAGGCCCTGAACGGCCGACATGGTCAAGACATTTGAGTTGCCAGCGGTATTTCGGTCGGCAACCCGCTGAACGACGTCTCCGAGCTTAACGGCCTCCCAGCTCTCCGGTCCGCGACCAAGGGCATGCCGTGGTCTACGCATATCCAAGCTCCTTGAGGAAAGCGCTGAGTCGCTTAGTCACCGCTTCCCTTTGCGACTCAAGGCCAGCCATTGGGACGCTGTACTTGTCCCACCACGCTTCGAACGCTTCTGTCACCTGATGGCAGTGCGCAGACACGTAGCGGAGAAGGATACCGTCGAGCTGAGCGCGGAGGATGCCAAGAACGAGTTGCCGCGCGCCGTTGTCGTCCAGCTTTTCAACTGCCTTGTCGAGGTGCTGCAGGAACTCGCACTGCAACGACTTGAGCTTCTTCTTGGCTGCGGCGAGGTCCTTTTTAAGTGCCTTGAACTCTTCGTCCGAGAGCTTCTCTTCCGTCTCTTCGGTCTGCTCCTCGTCTTCGCTCGGGGCAGCGCTCTTACTGGCCGCGTCAAGCTCGGACTTCTGCGCCTCGGCCGCAGCGATGTCGGCGAGGTATTTCGGGAGCAGCGCCTTCGTGAGCGGGTGGTCGAGCGGGTTGCTCTTCGACTCCTCGTCCTCAAGGCCCGCGCGAATGCTGGTTGCCCATGCCTCAACGAGCCCGCAGAAGCCCTGCGCCGAAAGGCCCTTCAAGTCGTTGAGTGCGTCGCCCCACCAAGTTGCAATGACTCCCGTCACTTGGAATCGGTCAAGCAGCCCCACCGGACGCACGGCCTTTTCGAAGCTTGACAGTAGAGCCGCACGCGTCGGCATGAGCGCCTTCGACTCGGGAAGCTCGGCGAGTTGCCTCTGCGCCTTTTTCCACCAAGTTTCGACGGCGTCAGCGATTTCCTGCTGGCGCTTGGCCATGCCCGGGTCAGCGTCAAGCTTCTCCTTGAGGGAAGTCTTGTCGGTGAGGTCGTCGGCGAAGTCGAAGTAGCGGGCGTCACGCTCCTTGAGGAAGCGGCGGGAGTCGAGGCCGCTAGCGTCAAAGAGAGCCTGCTTGGAGGCGACTTCGGCCTTCGGAATGCCGCCATGCAGATGGGCACGAACGTCGTGCTGCTCGGGGGGAGGTGAGTTATCCGCGTAGCGGCGGATGTTGAGGTTATCCTCATTCTCGCGCAGTTCGTCGCGCGATACCACCCGCGCGAACCCGGGCACGTCCTCGAACGCCCCCCACGTGCTGACGACCTTTTCGATGTGCTCCGGGTGGAGATAGTTCTGCGCGCGGCCCTCGAAATACTCCCGGTCAGCGTTGATGAAAAGCACCTTTCCCTTGCGTGCTTTCGGCTTTGCGCCCGGAGCCCTCAGCACGAGGATGCAGGCTGGGATGCTCGTCCCATAGAAGAGGTTCGGCCCGAGCCCGATGATGGCATCGAGCATGTCCTCGTTGAGGATTTCGGTGCGGATGTCGCGCTCGGCGCCGCTGCGGAACAGGACTCCGTGGGGCATCACGGTCACTGCCATCCCGCCCGGACGCAGCACCGCGAGCATATGCTGGACGAACATCAGGTCGGCCTTCTTTCCGCTCTCTGGACAGAAGCCAAAGCGAAAGCGCTCCTTGAAGGGCATCCCCTCCTGCGAGTAGTTCTGCGAGAAGGGAGGGTTCGTGATGATGCGGTCGAACCGCAGGAGTTCGCCCCCTTCGGTGTGCAGCGGCTCGGCGAGCGTGTCGCCGTTGCAGATGTCGGCGTCAGCGATGCCATGGAGCAGCATGTTCATCTTGCTGATGGCCCACACTCCCCCGTTTGACTCCTGTCCGTACAGCCCGAGGTTCTTCGAGTTGAGCCCGTGCTCGTCGAGGTATTCCTTCGAGAGCACGAGCATGCCACCCGAACCCGAGCACGGGTCGTAGATGCGCATTCCCTCGCTTGGCGCGGCAATGCGGACCATCAAGCGGACAACGGAGCGGGGCGTGTAGAACTCGCCGCCCTTCTTGCCCGCTGAGTCGGCAAAGTCGCGGATCAGGTACTCGTACGCAGCTCCGAGGAGGTCGGGGTACTCGAAATCCTCGTTGCGGAGGCGCACCTCCGAGAAGTGCATTATGAGGTCGCGCAGCTTCTTGTCAGGCAGCGTCGACTGGCCGACCGTCTTCGTGAAGTCGATGTGCCCGAGCACGCCGTCGAGGCTCGTGTTCTCGTGTTCTAGGGCCGCGAGCGCCTTGTTGAGGGCATCGCCCACGTTCTTGTGCACCTCGTCGCGCAGGAACGACCAGCGAGCTTCTGGCGGTACGAAGAAGGTATCGGCATAGAAACTCGGGTGGTTTGCACGCTTCTGCGCCTCCGCAAGCGAGCGCCCTTTCGTCTTCTCCCGCTCGACAATCAGCTCGAAGCGGGCCTCGAACACATCGGAACAGCGCTTTAGGAAGAGCGCGGCGAAGATGTACTCCTTGAATTCGGAGGCATCCATCTTGCCGCGCAGGATGTCGGCGGCAGAGAAAAGGTGGCGTTCAAGTTGGGCGAGGGTGAGGGGCATGGTCGTCGTCGTGCCAGTCCTGGAACTCGTGGGGGCGGCTTTTTGAGGAGTCCGCAGGCGGTAAGCACTGCGGGTCGAGGATGGCCCAGAGCGCGCCAACATGGACAAGATGGGCGCCTTCGTGCAAGAGCGTCGTGTTGCACCGGGAAGATCTCGAACCCCGGTCGAGACGCTGACGTCCCGGAGCCCTGCTCGGATTGTGCTCTCGCAGGCCTTTCCGAAGTCGGGAGCGGCCTACCCCCCCCCCCGCCGCGCCTCCGCGGAGTTCGACGTGCGCTACTACCTGGCGACGAACCCGGACCTCCAGGCCGTCTACGGCGCCACCAACTACCCGGCGGCCATGGACCACTGGATTTTCAGCGGCCGTGCCGAGGGCCGTCGCGGCGCCCCCTGAGAATCCCCCCATGCCCGGGGGCACCGTCGTCCAGCTCACGGGCAAGGCCTTCAAAGATGGCCACCATCGAACGATGGAAGGGCGGCGTCATGGTGGCGCCGCACCTGTTCTGGGACAACCTGACCTTCCTGCCGCAGCCAGGCCTTGCCAGGTGATGGACGCGCCCCCGCACGGCCTGCGTGCGGGGTGGGGGCCCAGGACGGAGCCACGGATGACTGACCAGACTGTGATGCCGGCCGCGTTCCTCGGGCACGGCAGCCCCATGAACACGCTCGAGCGCAACCGCTACACCGAGGCGTGGCGCGCTTTCGGTGCCTCCGTTCCCCTCCCTCGGGCCATCCTCATGGTGTCAGCGCACTGGTACACCAACGCCTCGGCCGTCACCGCCATGCCGCGGCCCCGCACCATCCACGACTTCTACGGCTTCCCTCAGGCCCTCTTCGACGTGCAGTACCCCGCGCCCGGCCTGCCCGAGCTTGCCGAGGAGGTCGCGGAGGTGGTGAAGCCCACCTTCGTGGGGGCGGACGTGGACAGCTGGGGGCTGGACCACGGCACCTGGTCGGTCCTGGTGCACGCCTTCCCGCGCGCCGACGTGCCCGTGGTGCAGCTGTCCATCAACGCGCTCAAGCCGCCCGAGTACCACCTGGAGCTGGGCGCGAAGCTGGCCCCCCTGCGCAAGCGGGGCATCCTGGTGATGGGCAGCGGCAACGTGGTGCACAACCTGCGCGCCATCGACTTCCGTTCGCCGGAGGGCGCGTTCGACTGGGCGCAGCGCTTCGACGAGGCCGCGCGCGAGGTGATGGCCGAGCGCCCCGCGGAGGCGGCGGCCCTCGCCTCCCACCGGGACTACCTCGCCGCGGCGCCATCTCCCGACCACTTCCTGCCGCTGCTGTACCTCGCGGGCCTCGCGGCGGCGGAGGGCACCCCGACGCGGACGCTCGTCGAGGGGTACGCCTACGGCTCGCTGTCGATGACGTCGTACACGCTCGGAGCTCGCTGCCCTCCCTCCCTGGAGAAGCCGTCCGCCCCTGCCCCCCTGGACACGTTGGCGCCCCCCGACAGCAGCAACGTGTGAGCGCCACCCCTGCAGGCAGGCATGCGAGCCACCGATGCCTGCACGCCGCTCACGGCATGCCCACCTTCATCTCAACAGCGGCACGAGCGAAAGGAGCCAGTCATGGGTGAGTGGACGGACAAGGCCAAGGGACGCGTCAAGGAGACCGTCGGGGTCGCGACCGGCGACCGTGAGCTTGAGGCCGAGGGCAAGAAGGACACGGCCAAGGGTGAAATCAAGGGCAAGGTCGAGGACGCGAAGCGCGTCATCAAGGATGCGCTCGACCCCGACAAGCCGCGCGGCAACGGGCTGTAGCCCCGTCGCGACAGCGATGCAGTCCTGGCGGGCCGTGGGGTGCTTCCTCGCGGCCCGTCTTCATTTCCATGCAAGCAGGTCCGCACGGGACCTGGCTGAGGCCGCCACCCCTGGCGGCACGGTGAGGCCCTGGGCCTCGAAGATGATTGTGATTGAATCGAGTGAGAGCGGGCCGCGGGGACTGCTTCCCGCGACCCTTTTGCGTTCTACCGCCTCGTCACGTGCGGGCAGGCCACCTCGAGAAACGTGGTGGACTTCCCGCTGACCATGACCCACAGGCAGCGCAGAACGCAGCCCGCACCGAACTCCCGGTAGATGAGTCCCAGGTTGGCGACCACTTCTCGCCCGGTGATGACCCCGCGCATTGGTACTTCCCCCTTCCAGCATCCCGTCCGACCCGCCGCCCACTGCCCCGAGCGCCGCCGCCGCACCCCTACTGCAAACCGCTGGCCGTGCTCTTCGTGGCCGTCTGGAGTCGCTCTGTTGCCCTTCGGACGTGCCAAGCACGCCAACCGTCGTTGGGCGATGCACGGCTTGCTGCGCCCAGGTGTGACACGCGCTCCCTGACGCTGGAGATTTTTCAGGGTGCCCGTCCACCGGGTGACGCCCGGGCCCGACTTCGCGAAGCGGCGTGCGTGCGACCGCGTCACTTCGGGACGCGCCGCGCCACGCCAGCGCGTGACTCCGCGCGTTGTTCCCGTGCGCGAAGGGCCTGCGGCCTGCCCGGCCGCGGTGTCACCGGTGTGGCGGGCCCCTCCAGGCCTTCGACCTCTGAACAGGTGTCACCCGTGTGTGGCGCTGACACTAAAGAGATGAGGGAATTGGAAGGAGGCGCGGGATGATGAGGACACACGAGCATTTGAATGGAGCGCTGCCGCTGCTGACAGCGGGGCACTTCCGCACCCCGCGCGGTGTCTCGCGGCTCGTCGTGGGGACGGACTTCTCCCTGCGCTCCGAGTTCGCACTGGCGCGGGCGCTGCGCCTGCCCCTGGGCCAGGGAGGCATCTTCTCGGTGATGCACGCCAGCCCGCGGCTGGACGGCCACACGGGCCCTGGAGGCACGGTGTCCGGTGAGCGCTGCCTGCGCAAGGCGGTGTCCTCGGTGTGCCGGCGGCTGCGGCAGCGGGTGGACGTGGACGTGCAGGAGGCGCTGCGCGAAGGCGACCCGGTGGACGAAGTCACCGCCGTGTCGAGCGAGCTGGCGGCGGAGCTGGTGGTGCTGGGCCGCCCACACGTGACGTATCCGGTGCGGGAGCTGGCGGCCGACTCGGTGGTACGGCAGATGGTGCGCCGGCTGGGGGCCTCGGTGCTGGTGGTGGTGCCGCACCCGGTGCGGCCGTATGCGCGGCCCCTGGTGGCGGTGGACTTCTCGCGCGCGTCACGGCGGGCCCTGGAGCTGACGCTGCGGATGTGCCCGGCCCCGGCCCCGGTGGACGTGGTGCACGTGGTGGACACGCGAGAAGAAGAGGAGGCGCTGCGTGCGGCGGGGGCGCCGCCCGAGCGCTGGCTGCTCCTCCGGCAGGACCGCGAGTACGCCGCACGGGTGGCGCTCGGCCGGTTCCTCGCTCCCTACCGGGAGACGGGGCGCGAGCTGGAGGGGCGGGTGCGCAACGGCGAGGCCGGCGAGGGCATCCTCTCGGAGGCGGCGGAGCGGGGCTCGGACGTGCTGGCGCTGGCGATGTCGGGGGCAGATGCCCGGAGGCCGTTGACGGAGCGGGTGCTGGCGCGGGCCGGGTGCGACGTGCTGGTGACGCGGCACGCGGTGCCCACCAGCTGAGCGCGGACGGCGGGTCCGCGTTATGAACGCGCCCCGTGTCCCCACCCCTGTCCGCCTCCGCTCCTCCGCAGTCACTCCGGGCCCGCCTGAAGAGCACGGGCAGCCTGTTCAAGCAGCTCCCCGGCACCTTCCGCCTCTTCTGGCAGGCCAGCCCCCGGCTGGCGGTGCTGCTGGGGGCGTTGACGCTGGTGGCGGCGGTGCTGCCGGCGGGCATCGCCTGGGTGGGCAAGCTGATTGTGGACTCGGTGGTGGCCGCGGCGCAGGGCTCGCTGGAGGCGCGCTCGCGTGTCTACGGCCTGGTGGGGCTGGAGTTCGGGCTGATGCTGGGCTCGGCGGTGGTGGAGCGCGCGCTGACGCTGACGCGCGAGTTGCTGCGGGCCAACCTGGGCAACCTGCTCAATGAGCGGATTCTGAAGAAGGCGCTGGAGCTGGAGCTGCGCCACTTCGAGGACTCGGACACCTACGACAAGATGCAGAACGCGCGGCGCGAGGCGAACAGCCGGCCGCTGTCGCTGGTGATGCAGGCGTTCTCGATTGTGCGGAACGGAATCACGCTGTCGACCTTCGCGGCGTTGTTGATAGCGCTGTCGCCGTGGAGCGTGGTGGTGCTGGTGGCGGCGTCGATTCCGGCCTTCATCGCCGAGGCGCGGCTGGCGGCGGAGGGCTTCCGGCTGTACTCGTGGCGGGCGCCGGAGGGGCGCAAGCTGAACTACCTGGAGTGGATCCTCACGCGGGACAACCACGTGAAGGAGGTGAAGCTCTTCGGGTTGGGGCCGCTGGTGCTGGGGCGCTACCGCTCGCTCTTCCAGAAGTTCTTCACGGAGGACCGGGCGCTGGCCTTCAAGCGGCTGGTGTGGGGGCTGGGGCTGGGGATTCTGTCGCTGGCGGCCTTCTATGCCTGCTACCTGTACGTGGCGGGCCGAGCGGCGGCAGGGGCGATTTCGGTGGGCGACATGGTGCTGTACCTGGGCGTGTTCCGTCAGGGGCAGGCGGCGTTCCAGGGCATCCTGACGAGCATCGGCTCCATGTACGAGGACGCGCTCTTCATGAGCAACCTCTTCACGTACCTGGACATCCCCACGGGCGGAGAGACGACGCGGGTGCTGCCGGCGAAGTCCCCGCCGCGAGGGCCCGGCAACGCGATTGAGCTGCGCGACGTGTCCTTCCGTTACTCGGGGAAGGAGGCGTGGGCGCTGCGGGGCGTGAATCTGACGTTGAGGCCGGGGCAGAAGCTGGCGCTGGTGGGGGAGAACGGGGCGGGGAAGAGCACGCTGGTGAAGCTGCTCTTGCGCCTGTACGAGCCGACGGAGGGGGAGATTCTCTACGGCGGCGTGAATCTGAAGGACATGGACGTGGAGGACTTGAGGAGCCGCTTCGGGGCGGTGTTCCAGGACTTCGTGCGCTACCAGTTCAACGTGGCGGAGAACATCGGCTTGGGGCACGTGCCGGCGCTGGAGGACCGGAACCGGATTGTGAAGGCGGCGGAGGAGGGTGGGGCGAGCGGGGTGATTGAGGCGCTGCCGAAGCAGTACGACACGATGTTGGGGGGCTGGTTCGAGAAGGGGCAGGAGCTGTCAGCGGGGCAGTGGCAGAAGCTGGCGGTGGCGCGAGCGTTCATGCGGGACGACGCGGAGGTGCTGATTCTGGACGAGCCGACGGCGAGCATCGACGCGGAGGCGGAGCACGCGCTGTTCGAGCGTTTCCAGGCGCTGGCGGCGGACCGGATTGCGATTGTGATTTCGCACCGCTTCTCCACGGTGCGGATGGCGGACCAGATTGCGGTGCTCCACAACGGGCAGGTGGAGGAGCTGGGCAGCCACGACCAGTTGATGGCGAGGGACGGACGCTACGCGCACCTGTTCCGGTTGCAGGCGCGTGGGTACAGGGACTGAGGCTTCAGCCCTTCCCTCCGCGAAGCCGCTCCAACTCGGCGAGGGCCTCGGCCAGACGCCGCTCGGCGTCCTCGCGGCGCTGCGTCTCCTCCGCGCGCAGTCGAGCCTCTTCGACGAGTTGGTGCTCCAGCTCGGCGCGGCTGGCTTCCACGCGCTCCACCATGTGTTCGAGCCGGGCAATCATCTCCGGCGCTTCCGGCAGGGCCGCGCCTCCGACGTAGAAGCGCAGCCGCTCGTCGTCCACCTGGAGGTCCAGCCCCAGGACTTCCGAGGGGTAGAGCCCATGCTGCGGGAGGATGGGACGGTAGGCGCGGCGACCTTCTTCCAGCCGCCAGCCGCTCAGCCGCAGCCGGCCGAGGTCGAAGACGAAGTACTCGCGGATGCCCAGCCGGGCGTAGCGCTCCACGTTTCGTTCGAGGTCCTTGCGCCGCTCCCCTGCGACATGCACCTCCAGCGCGAGGTCCACGCCCTTGCCCTCGGCGCTCACCATCCAGCGCATGCGCGAGTGGGGCTCCACGTCCACCACGGCCATGACGTCCGGGGCGAACATGGGCTCACCCGGGTAGTACACGGGCAGCTCACAGGCCAGGTACACCTTGCGGCCGATGCGCGAGAAGAAGCTGCCGAGCACTTCACGGGTGCGTGACTTGGCCTCGTAGTGCGCGTCGCCTTCGGGTGGAGTGGCCTCGGAGGCAGGGAACTCGGACGGGAGGCTGTCGACGATTCGGGCTCGTTCCTCGGGCGAGAGCCGGTCCCAGATTTCCTGGGACGGCGCGCGCGGGTCATCCGGATTGACGCGGTAGGGATGGGAGGACATGAGGCTGACCCTGAGAGTAGGCCGTCCGGAGGGAGTGGCCAAGGGGCCCGCCGGAGGTGTTCCGCCTGGCTTGCTGCCGACCGCGAAGGAGGGGCTGGATTCGTCAACAGGCGTACCGATGAACTTGCCGGCCCATGCTTCCTTGCACCTCCTTCCTCCTCAGTGCAGGTTGTGACCATGCCGCGCCGCTTCAACACCGCGGGCCCCTGCCGCCCGGACTGGCACTACATGATTCCCGCCGAGCGCCGGCTTCCCGAGGCGCCCGGGCTGGTCGAGCAGTTGGGCTACTTCGTGGTCCACGCGCCCCGGCAGACCGGGAAGACCACGTCCATCCGGGCGCTGGCGGAGGAGCTCACTGCGTCCGGACGCTACGCCGCGCTCTACTCCTCGTGCGAAGTGGGTGAGGCCGCAGGCGACGACTTCGGCGAGGCACAGCGGGCCATCCTGGCCAACCTGCGGCTCAACGCGGGGGTCTTCCTGCCCACGGAGCTGCAACCGCCGCCCTTTCCCGACGCACCGGACAGCCTGCTCCTGGCGACTGCCCTCTCCGCGTGGGCGAGCACCTGCCCGCGTCCGCTGGTGCTCTTCCTGGATGAGATAGACGCCCTGCGTGGGCAGAGCCTCATCAGTGTCCTGCGACAGCTCCGCAGCGGATTCCCAAACCGCCCGGGTGCCTTCCCCGCGTCCGTCATCCTGTGCGGTCTACGAGATGTCCGTGACTACAAGGCCTCCAGTGGCGGCGACGCCGACCGGCTCGGCACCGCGAGCCCCTTCAACATCAAGCTCAAGTCCCTGCGGCTGGGTGACTTCGACCGGGCGGAAGTCGAAGAACTCTTGAAGCAGCACACCACGGAAACGGGACAGCCCTTCACCGAGCAGGCCCTGGCACGAGCCTTCGAGCTCACGTCCGGCCAGCCCTGGCTGGTCAATGCGCTCGCCCGGGAAATCACCGAGGAGATGGCGGTACCGCTCGCCGAGCCCATCACCGCGGACCATGTGGAGTCGGCGAAAGAGCGGCTCATCTACGCCCGTGTCACGCACCTCGACTCGCTGGTGGCGCGCCTGCATGAGCCGCGCATCCGCCGCGTGCTGGAACCCGTGCTCGCGGGTACGCTGACCTCCGGCGACAGCTACCAGGATGACGTGCAGTACGCCCGGGACCTGGGGTTGCTCGCGCCGGACAACCCGGTGCGAATCGCGAACCCCATCTACAACGAAGTGATTGCTCGGGTGCTCGCGGGGGACGCCGAGCTGCAGGTGCAGGCTGAACCCAGGAGCTTCGTCCTGCCAGACGGGCGGCTGGACTTCGACCGCCTGCTGCGCGAGTTCGCTGCCTTCTGGAGCGAGCACGGAGAGGTGCTGACCGCCGGGCTGTCGTACCACGAGGTCGCGCCCCAGTTGGTGCTGATGGCGTTCCTCCACCGGGTGGTCAACGGCGGTGGTTTCGTGGACAGGGAGTACGGCGTGGGGCGGGGGCGCATCGACCTGCTGGTGCGCTGGCCATACACGGAAGCGGGGCAGCGCCGCTGGCAGCGCCAGGCGATGGAGTTGAAGGTGTGGCGGGAAGGGGAGAAGGACCCGCTGCCCAAAGGGCTTTCCCAGCTCGATGAGTACCTGGAGCGGCTAAGCCTCGATGAGGGCGTGCTCGTCATCTTCGACCGTCGCCGGGAATCCGGTGACGCCGATTCCCGCACGCGCTTCGAACAGGCGCAGGCGCCCTCGGGCCGCAAGGTGACGGTGCTGCGGGCGTGAGTCGGGCATCCGCCCGCTGCGGGCCTGGCGCGCGGGTACAGGGACTGACGGAGACTACGCCTTCGGCAGATGGTCCCGGATGACGCCGAGCCAGTACTCCTTGCCGTAGTACTGGCTCATCTTCCCGATGAGCTTCCCGTCGCGGAACAGCAGGAACGTCGGAATCCCGAAGAGGCCGAAGCGCTTCGCCAGGTCCTCGTACTGGTACGCGTTCACCTTCACCACGCGCATCGGCGCGCCGTCGAGCTCCGACAGCAGCATGGACTCGGCGGCCGCGTAGATGTCGCAGTTCGGGCAGCCGTCGCCCCAGAAGTCCACCACCACCAGCTCGCCCTTGGGCTCCATGACCAGCTGGTCGAAGTTCTCCGCCGTTCCCTCGTAGCTCACGGGATGTGCCATGGCCTCCTGCCTAACGGTCTCCCCCTCCTTCTTCAACCTGCTCACGGCGTGCGTCGCTCGAAGTCCTCGCTGGCCCCTCCGCTCTTGCGCCCGTACACCGTGCCGGCGGGCAGTGGCCCGTACCAGACGGCGTCCTCCGGCCCGTAGAGCACCGGCTTCCCCGTCTCCTCCGAGCGCCGCTCCCGGCTGAACACCCCCACCTCGCCCCCATTGCGAGACAGCGTGAAGGGCAGGTGCAGCGGCCCCTGCGTCATGTCTCCGCTCGCCAGCAGCCGCACCGCCTGGCCGGCGCCGAGCGTCCCCGAGGGCAGCCGGTAACGCGTCGTGGCCCGCAGGTCGTTCGTCACCTCGTAGGCGCTCAGGTCCACCGCACGGCGGCCCCGGTTGTACAGCTCCACGTACCCAGCGCTCCCTGTCGCCACCTCCCGGATGACCAGCGCTCCGCTCCCGTGCGCCCTCAGCGTCTCCAGTGTCTTCAGGAGGTACGCGCGCCGGCCGCGCACGTAGTCGCGGAGGAACTCGCGAGCGCGCCGCAGGTGCTCGGCGGACGCGTGCGGGTCGTTCTTCAACTCCGGCTCCACCACCTTCCAGAGCGCGTCGATGTGGGCCAGCGCCTTCTCCTCGGAGAAGGGCCCTTCCAGCGCGGCCTCCACCTTCGCGAGCACCCGCGCCCGCAGCGCCGGCCGCTCCCACACGCGCGTCGCCAGCACGCTCCACGTGGGCCACTGTTCGGGCCGCGTCGTCACACGCGTCTCGAAGATGTCCTGCACCGCCGGGTCGTACAGCGTGAAGGCCTGCGGCCACCGGTCGACCACGGGCTTCGATGCCGGGTTCCACGTGCGCCAGTAGAGCATCCGCGCGTTGTTCAAATCCCACGGCACGTACGTCCACCGGTCCTTGCGCAGCTCGTGCACCCAGTAGCTGCGCGAGTCCTCGATGACGTGGTTCGAGATGAGCGCATCCGCCGCCAGGTTGCCCAGGTACGCCTCCACATCCACGTGGCGCTCCAGCGCCTCCTCGAAGCTTGCGTCATCGCTCCGGTTCACCCACGTGAGGAAGGCCGTCAGGTCCTCGCGGCCGGTGTCCTCGTTGGTCTTCTTCTCGAAGAAGGCCTGATGCGGGCCGGGGCGCAGCGTCAGCTCGCAGTTGCGGTGGCCGCAGCGGTAGATGGACGCATCCCGCTCGCGCCCGTGGTGCTTGAGCCAGTCCTTCCCCACGTGCTCCATGTCCAGGTACAGCCCCTGGTGAGCGCCATTCACGCTGACCCGCACGTAGCGGGCCTTGGGCACGGGCAGCCCCAGCGCCCGGTACAGGTCCACCGCGAACTTCTCCGTCAGCTTGCCCCCGTCGAGCCAGCTCGCGAGCAGCTCGAAGTGGTCCCGGTCTCCCAGCTCCTGGCCGGGGTCCAGCTCGAGTTTGTAGCTCTTCTGGGGCAGCTCGCGCGTGCTCGCGCCGCGGTAGCGCAGGCGCCCCGTCACCCGCACGCCTTCCAGCGTCACCGTGCAGGGGACGGACGCGTTCGAGGACGGGTCTGCCTCCAGCTTCCGCAGGTCCTCCGGAGTCAGCTCCAGCGCGAAGGTCGGCACTGTCGACTGCACCGGTGGGAAGCGGCCCACGGGGATGGGGCCCGCATCGGGCTGTTGTGAGCCCCCGCTCCCCGCATCCGTTCCCGCCGTGCCGCCATCGGAAGCCGCCGGCGAGGTCCCCGCGTCGGTGGCCGCCGTTTCCCCGGGGCGGTCCGGGGGCAGCTCCTGATGCACATCGCCCGGGTCGGAGACGCCGCCGTTCGGGGCCTCGAGGGCACTCGGGCCGCACGCCAGCAGGGCCACGATGCCCACCATCCACCATCCCGCTCCGCGACCCATGTCACCTCCACGTGGCAGTGCCGCCGGCCCGTGCAGCCTGCGTGCCCCACGCTCCCGCCCAGGGGGTGGAAGACTTCTTCCCGCGCAAGCCCGGCGCGCTTCCCAGGTGGGCGGCTCCGACGGGCCGGCGGAGGCTATGCATTGCCCCGGAGATTGTCCGTCATGGCCCTTCAGACCGACCGGAAGCAGGGCGGACGGGCAGGGGAGCCCCTGGTCTCCCAGCGGGGTGGATCAGCTCTGGAGTCCAGCCACACGAGTCGCCTGGAGGGGCGGCGGCCTCCGCCCCCAGGGGTTGGATCAGCCCGCACGGAGTGTCATCAAAACCCAACAGCCGCACTGCGCAGGAGGGCACACACGCCGTAAGGTTGTGTCACTGGATGTCGTGGAGGGGTCATGCACGAGTGGTTGGAGGCACTGCGGAAGTCGGCGAAGGCAGCGTCACCGGGTGTCCCCGCGGACGAGGTCCGCCGGGCCGAGACGGAGTGCGGTGTCCCATTCCCCGAGGAGCTGGGCGACCTGTACCAGGCGCTCAATGGCGGGGAGCTCAACGGTGACGTGCACCTCTTCCCCCTGCATGGGCCCGAGGGGGCGCCGAGCGTCCTGGAGAAGTCCCGGCTCAAGCTGGTGGGCCTGCCCGCCGCGGGCGTGTGGCGCATCGGCCTGAAGGGGCTGCACCGTCACCTGTTCGCCGCGCGCAAGTCGGCCATGGTGGAGCAGGGGGATGGAGGAGGCCCGCTGCCCGCCTGGGTCGAGGCGCTCGGTGACGAGGAGTGGGTCTTCGGCACCTGGGATGGCGAGAAGCAGGAGCTGCGGATGTACCGCTCGCTGAAGGACATGCTCGACGTGCTCGTCCCGCCAGCGGAGGTGGAGAGCTTCGGTGAGCGCACCTTCGCTCGGGCGATGAACGCCGTGCTTCAGGGCGCGCTGTCCGGCGCGGAGGCCGGCGACGGAGAGGACGACGGGGCGGGGCCGCCCACGAAGGCCGACTCGGCGAATGGAGCGGGCGAGGCCGAGGAGGAAGAAGCGGAGGCCGAGGAGGAGGACACCGGCGAGGTGCGCGAGCTTGCGTACGAGTACGACGAGTACTCGGGCGGCAGGAGCGACGAGGACCGCCCCTTCGGTGCGCGGAAGCCCAAGCCGGAGGCCAAGAAGCCGGTGCGTCCCATCGGTGACGGGAAGGCCGCCAAGGTGAAGGAGAAGCCCGTGGGCCGCGCGGAGCCTCGCTCCACGGCCATGGGGGGGGCCGGCGTCATGCTCCCCGGAGCCGCGAGCAGGGCGGGTGGCGCCGAGAAGTCCACGGAGTCTCCCGCAGGTGAGCCGGGCGCGACGGAGGCCGGTGGCGCGGAGGCTGCGGCGACGGCGTCCTCCGCTCCGAAGAAGGCCGCTGCGAAGAAGGCTCGTGCGGAAACGAAGGAGCCCACGGCGGAGAAGGCCAGCGTGGAGTCCGCTCCCAGCTCGGAGACGACGCCCGGGACCCCTGCTGTCGAGCCTGCTGCTGCCACCGCGAAGCCCGCTGCGGCGAAGAAGGCCGCCGCGAAGAAGACCGTCACGGAGCCAGGGGCCACCGCGCCGGCTGCCGAGACGAAGGCGGCTTCGGAACCTGTGGGTGGGGCACCGGCTGTCGCGAAGACCGCCGCCGCGAAGAAGGTGGCCGCGGGTGTGACGCCCGCTGTCGCGAAGACGGCGGCTGCGGCGCCCGCGGGTGGAATGCCTGCCGCCGCGAAGAAGGCGGCTGCGGGGGAGACGCCGGCTGTCGCGAAGAAGGCCGCTGCGGGTGGGACGCCTGCCGCCGCGAAGAAGGCGCCTGCTGCTCCTGCACCGGCTGCCGCGAAGAAGGGGGCTGCTGCTCCTGCACCGGCTGCCGCGAAGAAGGCAGCCACGGAGGCCCCGCCTGCGGCGAAGAAGGCAGCGGGGGCTGCTTCCGTGGCCAAGACGGCTGCGGCGAAGAAGGCCGCCACGCCGTCCACCGCCGCTGCGAAGTCCGCTCCCGCGAGCAAGGCCGCCGCGAAGAAGGCGCCGGCGAAGACCGCCGCCGCGAAGAAGGGTGCCGGTACACCGGCAGCACGCAAGGCCGCCGCGAAGAAGGCACCTGCCAAGAAGGCCGCTGCGAAGAAGGCGCCCGCCAAGAAGGCCGCGGCGAAGAAGGGGGCCAAGGGTCGCGGCCGTTGAGCGGAGCGTCGAAAGGCCGGGCCCGGAGAATCGGCGCCCGGCCTCTATCTCTTCCTCACGCCGTGCCGGCCAGGAGCCCACGCGCACCGTAAGCCCGCGTGCGGCACTCCTCGACAAGGGGCGCGGTCAGCCGGCTTCGGCTTGAGCCCGCGTGCGGCACCCGTCGGCAAGGCCACCATGCAGTTGCGCAGCTTCGTCTTGAGCTCACGCGGCACCCATCGACAAGGTCGTGCCGCCAAGCGCCGCCTTCTCGCCGATGCGGTGCGCTCGGTCCGTCGGACCGCGCCTCCACGCGGCTGAAGTCCCAGCCGCGCGTCCCGCACTCCGCCGCGCAGTTCACGCGGCGCCGTCCCGGGCCCGTGCACCCGACTCCAGCGCACGGCCCCGGACTCTCACCCTGCGCTCCACGGAGCCGTGCACCCCGCCACACCGCGCAGCCTGCTCGCGGCCTTTCCCTGGCGTGGGCAACGGGTCCGTCGAGAGTCCACCGTGCGGCTACCCCTCGGGGAGCTGGTCGCGGCGGATGGGGCGGATACGGTCCTCAGGCTGGGCCGTCAGCTCCGGCCCGTCCTCTTCCTCGTCGCCCCGCCGGAACTCATGAATCTGGTCCGGGAGGATGTCGCGGTAGTCCGGCTCGTCTTCCAGCGGCGGAGTCGCCGCCATGTCCTGGTCGGTGATGTTGATTTCCTCCTCACCGGTATCCGGGTTCATGTGACGTCGCGAGGTCGACTCGCCCACGTCCTCCGAACCGAGCTTCTTGAATCGCATGGCCTCTCCTCGAAAAGCGCGGTGGGTCGGCTGCCTTCGGGTCAACAATGAGAACCGGCCGGAGTCGCGGCAATTCTCGCTGCCCGCCTGCCTGCCCCCGCTCGCCCGGGCCTCAGCGCTGCGGGAGCGCGGCGCGGCCGGAGGGGTAGACGGGCTCCACCTCCAGCAGCACCATGGCCAGCGCCAGCACGCGCGACAGCGTCTCGCGCACCGTGTACCGCCAGGGTGTCGAGCGCCCCTCGTCCGCCGCCACGCCCCACGCGTCGATGCCCACCGAGTTGGCGATGAACAGCGCCCGCGACAGGTGGAAGCGCTGCGTGACGAGCAGCGCCCGCTTCGCCCCGAACACGGTGTACGCCCGCAGGCAGCTGTCGTACGTGGACAGCCCTGCCTCGTCTTCCTGCACCACCGCCTCGGGCACGCCCCGCTCCAGCAGGTAGCGCCGCATGGCCCGCGTCTCGTTGTGGAAGGGCTTCGACTGGTCCCCGCTCACCAGCACCGCCTGCACCTTCCCCTGCTTCCACAGGGCAATGGCGGCATCCAGGCGCTGCGCCAGCACCGGCGAGGGCACCGCGCCCCGCGCCAGTCCCGCGCCGAAGACGACTGCCACGGGGGCTTCGGGAGCGACCGCCAGCGGGACGATGCGGTCCTCGTAGCTCACCCGCACGAGGTGCGAGAGAGCAAGCAGGCCCACGCCCACCATCACCAGGGCAAGGAAGCCCCGGCGCAACCACACCCTGCTCGCACCGCCTGGCTTCATGGACCCCGAGAACACCGGTGGAGGGTCCATTGTGTTCCGACGGACTGTCGCGGGAAAGGGCGGAGATGCCCCGCCGGCTCAGGGCGACGTGCCCGCCTGGACTCCGGACGACTTCAGCGCGTGGCGCTCGATGACCTCCAGGAGCTGCCGGGGCTCCACCGGCTTCTTGAGGAAGGCCGCCACGTCGTAGTTGGCCGCATACACGGCCCTGTCGCGCGGGTTCATCGCCGCCATGCCCGCCGACAGGATGATGACGGGCACCTCGGCCAGCGCCGCGTTGGCCTTGCGGGTCGTCAGCACCCGATGGCCATCCATGATGGGCAGGGCCATGTCGAGCAGGATGAGCGAGGGGCGCGGCGGCGTCTCCAGGTGCAGGAGCGCCTCCTTCCCGTTGCTCGCGGAGCGCACCTCGTAGCCCTGGAGCTCCAAGTAGCCCTGGAGCGCCTCCCGGATGTCCGGATCGTCCTCGACGATGAGCAGGGGACCGCTGGAGGCTGGCATGGAGGACTCCCTGGGGACGTGAACGCCCTTTCAAGGTAAGTCAGCCACCCACCACCGGGAGCCCCCCGACGCGCCTGCCCGCCTGCCCCGTCCCAAAAGGCTCGGCGTCGGCTCGGAACCGGCCCGTGTCCGGCCAGGTCCGGCCCGGCGCCGGCATCCCGCCGTTGACCGGCCCCCGCCCCGCCTATATAGGGGGCCCGCCGCCGTCCCCTGTCCCACCTGGGCGACGCGGGCTTGAAACGTCCCACAGGAGCTTCCCGGTCCCATGGCGTCCCTTCGTGACATTCGCAAGCGCATCCGCTCGGTGAAGAACACGCGGCAGATCACCAAGGCGATGAAGATGGTGTCCGCCGCGAAGCTCCGGAAGGCGCAGGACGCCATCCTCGCCGCGCGTCCCTACGCGACGATGCTGGACCAGATCATCGCGGACCTGTCGGCGCGCTCGGGTGATGAGAACCTCACCCACCCGCTGCTCGTCGCCCGCCCGGTGAAGAAGGTGGAGCTCGTCCTGCTCACCTCGGACCGTGGCCTCGCCGGCGGCTTCAACTCCAACGTCATCCGCCGCGCCAACCGGTTCCTCTACGAGAACACCGCGCTGGAGCGCATCCAGCTCGCGACGGTGGGCCGCAAGGGCAACGACTTCTTCCGCAACCGTGGCCAGGCCATCCGCAAGGACTTCGGCGGCCTGTACCAGCGGCTGAACTACCGCGCCGCCGCGGACATCGCCGAGGAGCTGGTTGCCAGCTACCTCAATGGCGAGGTGGACGCCGTCCACGTCGTCTACAACGAGTTCGTCACCGCCATCACCCAGAAGGTCTCGGTGGTGCAGCTGCTGCCGCTGCAGACGCTCGGCGGCGCCGGCCAGGCCCCCACCGAGGGCACCACCGCGCTGGTGGACTTCAAGTACGAGCCGGACCGCCAGGCCGTGCTGGACCGGCTGGTGCCCCAGGCCGTCAACATCAAGCTCTACCGCGCGCTGCTGGAGAGCGTGGCCAGCGAGCACGGCGCCCGCATGAGCGCCATGGAGAACGCCACCTCCAACGCGTCCGACATGATCGGCAGCCTGACGCTCACGTACAACCGCACCCGTCAGGCGGTCATCACCAAGGAGCTGATGGAGATCGTCTCCGGCGCCGAGGCGCTGAAGTAACCCTCCGTCAGTCGCGTGTCGCCTCCTGGGCCCGCCCCGTCTATCGGGGTGGGCCCTTCGCGTTTAAGGTCTCCGGGCGGCGGGCAGGTCCGCCCGAGGAAGGCCAGGGGTCATGAAGCAGCGACTGATGTGGGCGGTGTTGGGGCTGATGTGCATCACCGGCTGTGCCTGCGAGACGGTGGGCAGCGGCCACGGGGGCATCGGCTTCGACTCGTTCGGCAGCGGCACCCTGCGCGAGCAGTTCGGAGAGGGCCTGCACGTCCTGCGGCCGGGCAAGTCGCTCATCGTCTATGACTTGCGCGTCCAGGAGATGAAGGAGGAGCTGAGCGTCCTCTCCAACAACGGCCTGGACATCCGGGTGGACGCCAGCGTGCGCTACCGCGCCGAGCCCTCGAAGCTCTTCGAGCTGCACACCCAGACGGGGCCCCGGTACTCGGACATCCTGGTGGGGCCCATCGTCCGCTCCGAGGCCCGCAAGGTGTTCGGCCGCTACGCGCCCGAGGAGATCTACTCCACCAAGCGCGAGCAGATCGAAAAGGAGATCTACGACGAGGTCCTGCGCGCCCTGAACGGCAAGCACGTGGTGGTGGAGGCCGTCCTGGTGAGGGACGTGACGCTGCCCCAGTCCATCCGGGACGCCATCGCGGACAAGCTGGCCGAGGAGCAACGGAGCCAGAAGATGCGCTTCACGCTGGAGAAGGAGCGCCAGGAGGCCGACCGCAAGCAGATCGAAGCGGAGGGCATCGCCAAGTACCAGGGCATCGTCCGGCAGGGGCTCACCGAGGAGTACCTGCGCTTCAAGGGCATTGAAGCCACGGAGCGGCTGGGCCAGAGCCAGAACGCCAAAATCATCGTGGTGGGAAGCCCCCAGAGCGGCCTGCCGTTGGTGTACCAGACGGATGGGAAGTAAGAGGGTGGCGCCCGGCACCTGGGTCCGCTAAGCCCGACTTACCCTAGAAGTGCCCGGGAGGCTTGACCCTACGGGAGCCCCCCGGTAAAGGGGGCCCGCCCTCCCACCGGGCCGAATTTTAAAAG
>JBKGHK010000459.1:0-8159 GCA_046520375.1 Pyxidicoccus sp. 3LFB2 | reverse complement strand
GCCCCCGGCCCCCGCGCCTGCCCGGGGCAGCGTGGCGGCGAAGCCCTTCGCGGCCAGGGCCATCAGCTGCGCCGGGCTCATGCGGGCAGCAGGCGCCATCGGCGCATCTCCCGTGACGGTGGCGGTAATGGACGGCTTGCGCGTCCGCGGTTGGGAAGCGACGTACGTGTCCTTCGGCTTTGGAGGCGCAGGCGGAGGCGCCGGGGGTGGGCTGGGGGCCCGCTGCTGGGGCGCCTGCGTGAACGTCGTCTGCTGGGTGTACGCCGTCTGCGGGAGGCGCGGGCCCCCGGCGCTCTTCGTGAAAGAACTGGACATGAATCCCCCTCGTTTCCGTGGTTATCGCGAGGGGGGCCGTCGGAAGACGAATTAAGCCGGATTAAATCCGCCGGGTGGACCAGAAGGTCCTGCGGCGGCGTCGATGACCTCCGCCTCGGACGTCCCGTTGCGCAGCCGGTAGCGCGCCTCGAAGCGGCAGGCAGCAGCCACATGGGCGGCAGCGGGCAAGGCAGCGAGGAGTCAGACGAAGGCAGCGAGGCGGCCCCCCATGTCCTCCATTGTCGCTCAAATCCAGCCAGCAGGCTCCGCTCGCGGACGATCCACGGATGCCCGTTCCGTCACCTCTTCTTCGGAGCGGGTGTGCCGCACACGACATGACGCACGGCGCGGAATGCCCGCGGCTCCACCTGATGTGGAGCCCAGGCTCCGGAAGAGGAAGTCACATCATGAAGACGTCGCTCACCCGACGAGCGCTGTTGCGTGCCGCCTCCGTGGGAGGCGCGGCCCTGGCTGGCGGGCAGGTGCTCTGGCCTTCCAAGGCGCATGCCGTCACCTACATCCGGACGGGCTGGCAGCAGGTCGCCGTGGCCGCGCGCACCCAGGGGGCCGGCGCACTCAACCAGCTGCTCTGGGTCACCCTGATGCGGATGGACAACAAGCTGGCCGCGCCCATCAACCGGTACTACCTCTGGGTATGGACGCATGACGCCCGCCTGTGCCGGCTCTTCACCGCGCCGAACCCCGAGGGCCCGTGGACCCAGTTCCTGCGCAACGGTGTGCCGGGCGTCAACCTGCCGCCCGCCATGGCCTTCCACCACCCGAGCCACTTCTCCTCGGGCGACGTGGTGTGGGACGCGCAGGAGGGCGCGCTGTACTCGACGCCGCACACCGGGCCGTCGAATCTGTCCCTGCAGTGGACGACCATCATCCGCTCCACCAACGGCGTCGACTGGGAGTGGGTGCAGCCCAATGCCATCGTCCCCAACGGGCCCCTGGGCTCGTTCGACGACTACCAGGTCTGCTACGGCCGCGTCCTTCGGGACTACGACGGGAACGTCGTCCGCCGGAACGGGAAGCTCGTCTTCTACTACCGGGGCGAGCACAGCGGTCCGCTGTACTCCATGGGCGCCGCCACCGGCACCACCTGGGATTCCTGGCAGAAGGTCAGTGACGTCGCGCTGTATCAGCCCCTCGGCAACTCCCTGCACGGGTTGGGCAGCGCGCTCGACATCGGGGACGGCAAGGTGCACCACGTGCTGTCCTGCTCCCTCAACTCGGCGCCTCCGTTCACGCACTACCACAAGGAATCCAACTCGACGGACCCGTTCGACTGGTCGTCCGGCCCGGGCCTCCCGCTGTACGGGGAGCCGCTGAGCCTGCTGGCGGATGGGCCGTCGTACATCATCGGGCACAACGGCACGCACTACATGGCCTATGCGTCGCTGCAGACGGACCTGCTCGGCCGCGTCACCAGCGAGGTCCGCGTCCTGCGGGCGCTGTACGAGTGACGCCGCTCGGCGCTCCCCGGACTGACGGTGCCGTGCCCGGAGCTTCGGACAGGCTCGGCCCCGTGAGCGACAGCGTGGTGGAGCGCCAGCATCCGCCAGGGGGTTGCCTCCGTACTCGCCATCCCTTCTGATGCAGCAAACAGGAGGGGTGGGCATGGCTCAAGGTGGGGCGGCACTCGAAATCATCGACAAGAGCTTCAGCAGCCTGACGATTGGCTCCGCTGTGCTCGAAGTGCTTTACGAAGAGTGCCGCTGGGCCGAGGGCCCTGTCTGGTTTGGCGATGGCGGCTATCTGGTCTGGAGCGATATTCCCAACAACCGGCTGCTGCGCTACATCCCCGATGTCGGCGTCTCCCCGTTTCGCGCGCCCTCCAACTACATCAATGGCAACACGCGAGATCGCGAGGGACGGTTGGTGTCGTGTTCGCATGGCGCCCGAGCGGTGCTGCGCACCGAGCTGGACGGCACCATCACCACGCTCGTCGACAGCTATCGCGGCAAGCGGCTCAACTCGCCAAACGATGTGGTGGTCAAGTCCGACGGGACCATCTGGTTCACCGATCCCACCTACGGCATCCTGTCCGACTATGAGGGCTATAAATCCGAGCCCGAGCAGGACGGGTGCTACGTCTACCGCTTTGATCCGGCAGATGGCTCCCTGCGCGTTGTGGCGGATGATTTTGCCAAACCCAATGGACTGGCTTTCTCGGCCGACGAGCGCATCCTTTATGTCTCCGACACGGGGCACACCCATGATCCGGATGTGCCCACCTATATCCGCCAGTTCCGCGTCAACGGCAGCACTTTGACGAATCCCAAGGTCTTCACCCATATCGACAATGGGTCTTCCGACGGTTTTCGCCTCGACACCGACGGCAATGTCTGGACCAGCGCCGGTCCGGGCGTGAATGTCTATGCACCGTCCGGAGATCTGCTGGGGCGCATCAAGACGGGCCATGCCACCTCCAACGTGGCTTTCGGCGGCGCCCGGCGCAACAGGCTGTTCATCACCTGCGGCCAGCATTTGATGTCCATCTATGTCACGGCGACAGGCCTGCAGCGCCCTTGAGCGAACCGGCAGCGTTCAAGCCGGGGGAGTCGCCCCCAACCCTCCTCCAGCATCTGGATGGCTCGGTGCTTCTCCCTCTTCCCCAGGTGCATGTCCCGCTATCCTGCGACGTGTTGTCCACGCCTCCCATCACACCCGACTGAGACATGAGCCTTCCATCCTGCGCGCGTAGACTGTTGTCGAACCTTTGGCTCCTGGGGGCGCTCTCGCTGACGGGATGTGACACCGCTGCCACCGGCGACGTGCCGGACGGATGCAACAACTCCTGCGTCGACGACTACGACTGCCCCGGTGCGCTCTACTGTCTCGACGGAGCGTGCTTCTCGACGGAGTGCTACTCCTCGAACCCGTGCGCGAACGAAGGGAGCTCCTGCTCGGTCGGCGGAGACTGCTGCATGGGGAACTGCAACGCAGGGGTCTGCCGCTCGGGTTGCTCGAGCGGAGCGGACTGCGCCAACAGCGGGCAGTGCTGCAACTCCTACAGCGACGGCAAACGCTGCGGGCCGTGCTAGGCGGGCCGGACTCCTACACGGCTCCCAACCCTCGGCGTGACGTCCCTGACGGGCGCTCACGAAGGGCGTCGAGCCCTGGACGACGAATGGCACGTCGCAGGACACCCGCCGACAGGCGGACCTCTGGCCCGGCGCCGCGTCCGGCGTGCGCAGCCTGGTGAGACGGCTGGGCGTCTGGATGTGGAGGTGACGGGAATCGAAGCTGCACAGCCGGGTCGGGCGGTCCACCCGTGCCAGCTGCGTGCGGTTTCGCGAAGTCCTCAATCTCCCTGTCAGATATTCCGCCGCCCCCGCGAACTCCCTGGTGCAACCCGACAGCAACCACCGCGCCCTCCTGGCCCATCGCCGGGGCGCCAGGAGTCTGCCCGATGACCCGGAAAGCCCTTCTCCTCCTCTGCTGCGTGCTCGCCACGCCGGTGCTCGCCTCGCAGCGACGCGCCGACCTCGACGCCAGCGTCTACAACGCCAACTTCATCTTCGAAGGTGTCGTCACGCAGGTGGTGTTCGCCAACTCCCGCGCCGACACCACCCAGTCCTCCATCCCCCACACCTTCGTCACCTACCGCATCGAGCGCATCTTCAAGGGCAACGCCACGGACACCCATGTGACGCTGCGCTTCCTGGGCGGCAAGCCTGACGCGGACCGGCTGATGCACGCGGCCGGCCTGCCGATGATGGACGTGGGCGACCGGGACATCCTCTTCGTGCGCCGCAACGGCGCCTCCATCTGTCCCCTCATCGCCTGCGCCGCCGGGCGCTACCGCGTCTTCGACAACGCCATCCTGGACGACACGGGGCGCGCCATCCGTCTCACGTCGAGCGGCGGCGTGGTGCCCGGCGCCACCCGCAACCTCCTGGCGATCCGCCAGTGGGCGGCCGGCGGCATCGAGTTCCGCCACCACCAGGCCTCGACGCAGGAGGCGGACGCGCCCTTCGAGCCGCAGGCCTCCCGGCCCTGGGCCCCGGTGAACGCGGATGTCTTCCGCAATGTGCTGCAGAGCAAGGTCCACAGCATGTTCACCCCGGCGCAGCTCGCCGCGCTCCCTCCGGTCAACAGCGTGTCCCCCAGCGTTCCCTTCGACGGCCCCGCCGTGCGCCCCGCGGCCCCCGCCGCCGGCGAGCCGCAGTGAGCCCCCTCCGCAACCCGCGTCTTCTTTCAGGAGCCCTCTCAATGAATCTCACGTCCAGGACCCTGCTCGTCTCCGCCGTGCTCTTCCTCCCTGCCCAGGCGCTCGCCTATGGCGTCACCGAGTGCTCCCTGACGGGGGCGACCCTCACCTGGGACACCAACACGGTGAACATGAGCGCCAGCGCCATCGGCTTCCCCGTGGGGGCCTGGCGGGACGAGCTGGTCACCGCCATCGGCCGCTTCAACGAGAACCCCAGCCGCTTCAACTTCACGCTCACCACCGGCGACATGAGCGTGGGCCTCAACAACAACCAGAATGAAATCTGGTGGACCGCGGACGCCGCCTACGACCCGGCCGTCGCCATCACGTCGTATGGGGGAATGCTGTTCTGCAGCAACCCGCACATCGAAGAGACGGACATCCTCTTCTTCAATGGCGAGAGCTACATGGCGGGCATGACCAAGAGCAGCCACTGGTCCTACGGAGGCAGCTTCCGCCCGTTCCAGACCACCGCGCTCCACGAGCTGGGGCACGCCATGGGCCTCGGCCACGAGAACGGCGAGTACAACATCATGGGCGAGGACTGGAACGTGGTGAATGCCAATGGCGTCACCCTGCGCTCCTACCTGGGCGAGGACGCCTCGGACGGCGCGGTGGACCTGTACGGCCTGCCCGCCAGCCCCATCGAGGACGTGTCGGTGGCCCACTGGAAGTATGACGGGGTGGATGGGGAGTACAGCGAGCACACCTACACCGCGATGACCACCTCCGCGGGAGCCGCCCTCGCTTCGTTTGTCGTCGACGGCGAGCGCGTCTACTACGTGACGCCGGGCCAGCAGGTGCAGGTGGAGTTCGTCTACGAGAACAACGGCGCATCCACGGTCAGCCCGAAGGTGGGCTTCTTCTACTCGACCAACTCGACCATCACCACGGGCGACACCCGGCTCGGCGGCCACACCCCGACGATCGGCCGCGCAGACCCGTACAAGGCGAAGAGGACCGTCACCATTCCAGTCACGGCCACGCTGGGCCACGGCTACGTCGGCGCGTACATCGACGAGGACAACACCCTCAGCGAGGTCACCAGCGCCAATAACGCCACCTACCTGCGGATCTACGTGCAGTAGGTCCGGGCCCCGCGTGGGGAGGCACTTCCCTCCCCCGCGAGCGTGGCCGCACCGGTCGCCGCCAGGGGCCGTGGCGATGTGCGGTCAGGGCCGGCTCGCGCGGGGGGGCGCCCTGCCCCCCTTCTGCACGAGCCCGACGTTCATGGGGAGCGGCTCTCGGTCGAGCCGCGCAGCTGCTCCCGCAGGAACGAGCGCCAGTCCTCGATGAGCTGGGGCGACACGTCATGGCCGAGGCCCGGGTAGAGAGTCAGCTCGACGGGCACGCCCTGCGCCTTCAGTGCCTCCACGCGGGTCGAGGTCTGCCGGGCGTCGATGATGGCATCGGTTTCCCCGTGGAGGACTCGCACCCGGCTCGTCCCGGGCAGGGCCTGCGCGGGGTCTCCGAGCAACCGCGAGCCCATGGGCACGGAGACGTCGACCAGCTCCGGGTAGCGGATGGCGAGGAGCCAGGCCAGGTCCCCGCCGTACGAGAAGCCTGTCACGCCGACGCGGCGAATCTCGGGATGCGCGCGCTTCGTGTCTCGAATGAGGCCCGCGATGCGCTCGGCCATCTGTTCCAGGTCGGCGAGCTTCCCGCCCGCATCCTTCTGCTCGTGTTCGGCGGGGACCCAGGTGAAGCCCTCCCTGCGAGGTCTCGGGCCTTGAGGGAGCAGCACGCGTACGGGAGCGCCCCAGTCCTGCACGTACTCGCGCCAGAAGGCGGGTGTGCCCCCGGAGTAATGCAGAGCGACCAGCAGCGCCTCGGGCTGCGTTCCCCCCATGGTGAGCGTCTCGTGGACCAGCGCCTGCGACGTGTCTCCCGCTCCGGCCGCCGCCCGAGGGGCCGCGCACGAAACCGAAAGTGTCAGCATGAGGAGGGGCACGGCGAGGCCAGAGCGCTGCATGTGGGGCTCCCGGTGAAGAGGGGCGCCGAGGATACAGACTTCACCGCGTCTTGCTTGCCACCACGTGCGCCCCCGTGGCGCAGGGCCTGCGGCTCCACGTGCCTCGATTCCACAGGCCGCTCACACGGGAAACCACGCGATGCGCGCTTTCCTGAGCGCCGAATCCCCGTAGGGACGCCTCGTCACCTGAGTAGGTAGCCAGAAGCTCTGAGACGAATTCTGAGCGACTGAGGTCTGAGTGTCGCGTCACCGGTGCCTGTGTCCTCCTCCGGAGACCACCCGCCAGGCACTGTTCGAAGATGTCGGGGGTTTTGTGACGAAAAAGTCCCGACATCTTCGAACAGTGCGCCAGTGAAGGCGTTCAGCCCCACGACGTAGAAGCAGCGGAGCGGACGAGAGAAGCGGGTTGCCGCGGGATGTGTCTCCGAACTTTTGGCTACCTGCTTGGGCCGTGGCTGCGCTTCGAAGGACCCGAGGTGGACGGACGTGGCTGCGCCAGGACGGGGGCGTAGCACACGCCTTTGTAGACGAAGCTTTCCTCGTCGTCGCAGTCCTTCACATCCACCGGCAGCTTCCTCCAACAGCCGCCGTTGATGGGCACCTGCACCTTGCCGGGACATCGGCCGCTGGCATTCGGGCGCCGCTGTCCTGGGAAGGGCTTGGGTGGCAGGTCCTCCGCGAAGGTCGACCCCACGAAGGGAGCCCGGTCGGGCTCCACCGGCGCCGTCAGCGCGGAGTCTCCGACGGCGCTGGTGCCCCCATCCCTCGCCTCTTCCTGCGCGGCCTGGGGCCTCGGCTCGGGCAGCTCGATGGCCTGGACACTCAGCACGCCCACGGCCCCCAGTGCCAATGCGGCCCCCAGGCTGGCGGCGGTAAACCACGGACTGCTCGCCTCGCGACGTGTCGGGACGGTGATGTGCTGAGAGGCCGGCATGAGTTCCCCCGGCCGAAACTCTTGCTCTGCCTCGCGACGTGGCGGTGCAGTGACGTGGCGAGGGGCCGGCATGAGGCCCGCCGGTTGAGGCTCTTGCCTCCTCGCCTCGCGACTCGACGAGGGAGACCCGTGCTGGGGGACCGGCAGCAGGTCCGCCGGTCGAGGCTCTTGCCTCCTCGCCTCGTGACGCGACGTGGGGGACATGTGCAGGGGGACCGGCATCAGGCCCGCCGGTTGAGGCTCTTGCCTCGATGCCTCGCGACGTCGCGGGGCGGTGACGTGCTGGGGGACCGGCATCAGGCCCGCCGGCTGGGGCTCCTCTCCCGTGAAGAGGGGCGCATCCGCCTCCGCCCCTGCCTTGCATGCGGCCAGCTCCAGTGCCTCGGCCACCTCCCGCGCGCTGCCTCGGGCCTCGGGGTGAGGCGAGAGCATGCGGAACACCAGGGCGCTCAACTCCAGACAGCAGCGGGCGTTCTGGGCCCTCGGAGACCAGGACTCCCGCTCCTCCGGACGCCACATCCACGCGTCCTCGTCGTCGGGATGCGTGGGTGGCGGGTACTTCCCGGTCAGCAGCCGGTAGGCGGTGACGCCCAGCGCGAAGACGTCATCCCCGGGCCCGGGCGCGTAGGGCACTTCAGGAGGCCTGCCGGAGCGAGGCATGTAGCGCCAGGCCTCCGGCGAGCGGTAGGCGGGCGTGCCGGGCGGGAAGGCCTGCACCG
>JBKGHK010000458.1:0-8195 GCA_046520375.1 Pyxidicoccus sp. 3LFB2 | reverse complement strand
CACCGCCGCCGCGGGCCCGCTCCCCTTCTGCGCCAGGAACGCCGCGAGCGCGCGCACCGTGGGGAAGCGGAACGGGTCCGTGGCGCGCACATCGAGCTTCAACGTCTCCCGCAGCGCGGCGGTGATGCGTACGATGGCCGTCGAGTCCGCGCCCAGGTCGAAGAACTGGCCGTCCACGCTGAGCTCGGCGAGCTTGAGCTCCTGCTGGACGAGCCGACTGATTTGCAGCTCGAGCTCACTGCCCGGCGCGACGAACGCGGCCTTCGGTTGCGCCTGCTTGAGCGCGAGCTCGGCCAGCGCCTTGCGGTCCACCTTGCCATTCGCGCTGAGCGGCAGCGAGTCCCCCAGCACGAGCGTGGGGAGCATGTGCGAGGGCAGCCGCTCGCGCAGGAACGCGAGGAGCGTCTCCTCGGAGGCCTCCTGCTTGGTGGACACGAACGCAACGAGCCGCTTCTTGCCGCCAGGAGGTGAGACCACCGTCACCGCCGCCACCCGGACCGCCGGGTGCTGCGCCAGGGCCGCTTCAATCTCCCCGAGCTCGATGCGGTGGCCCTGAATCTTCACCTGCAGGTCCTCGCGCCCGAGGAACTCGATGTTGCCGTCCGGGAGCAGGCGGCCCAGGTCGCCGCTGCGGTACAGCCGCTCTCCAGTCCTCGGGTGCGTGATGAACTTCTGCCCCGTCTTCTCCGGGTCGCCCCAGTAGCCGAGCCCCACGCCGACGCCCGAGATGTACAGCTGGCCGGGGACCCACGTAGGCCGCGGCTCGAGCTGCTCGTCGAGCACGTAGTAGCGCGCGTTGGTCATCGGCCGTCCGTAGGGGATGCTTGGCCACGACGGGTCCACCGTCCCCACCGGGTAGCAGATGTCCCAGACGCAGGTCTCCGTGGGCCCGCCCGCGGAGATGACCTGCGCGTCCGGCGCGAGCGCGCGGATGCGGTTGGGCAGCGTGACAGGCACCCAGTCCCCCGAGAGCACCACCTTGCGCAGCGAGGTGGGACGCGGCTGGGACGGGTCACGCTCGAGCGTCTCGACCAGCATCTCCATGAAGGCGGGCACGCTGTTCCAGAACGTCACCCGCTCGCGCGTCAAGAGCTCCACCCAGTGGAGCGGGTCCTTCACTGACGCCGCATCCGGCATCACCACACAGCCGCCCGCCGCGAGCATCCCGAAGACGTCGTAGACGGACAGGTCGTGGTTGAGCGCGGTCAGCGCGATGTTCCGGTCCCCGGTGCCAACGCCGAAGCGCGCGTTGACGTCGAGCATCCGGTTGACCGCGTTGCGGTGGCTGAGCATCGCCCCCTTGGGCAGCCCCGTGGAGCCGGACGTGTAGATGACGTACGCGAGGTCCTCCGACGCGGGAGGTGCCGCCGGGTGCAGCGTCTCGGGGCCCCGTGGCTCGGCGGCGTCCACCACGATGCGCTCAAGGCCCGAAGGCCAGGAGACGCGCGCGTCGACGCCCGGCTGCGTGAGCACCGCGCGCACCTGCCCCTGTTCGAGGAGGAGCTTCAGCCGCTCGGAGGGAAGGTCGGGGTCCACCGGCAGATACGCCGCGCCGCACCCATGGGCCGCGAGCACGGCGACGAGCTGCTCCCACCCCTTCTCCATCACCACGCCGACGAGGCTGCCCTTCGTGCAACCAAGTGCCCCGAGCCGGTGGCTGAGGGCATTGGCGCGCGCGTGCAGCTCCCCGTAGGTCAGCGTGCGGCGCGGGCTGATGACGGCCTCGGCCTGGGGGCGCGCTTGCGCCTGCTGCTGGAAGAGCGAGTACAGCGTCTCGGTGGAGACCGGTGCCTCCGTGGCGTTGAGCTCCGCGAGCAGTCGCACCGTCTCGGCCGGCAGCGCCACGCGCCGGGGGCGGACCTCCTTCCACGCCGCCTCATCCGTCGCGAGCTGCTCCAGCAGGAGCCGGTAGCTCTCGAACATCTGGTCCAGCATGCCGGCGGGGAACAACTCCTCCACCGAGTCCCAGGACGCGGCGAGCCCGCCGTCCTCCTGCTGGACCTGGTTGTCGATCCACAGCTGCGGCGTCTGGGTCAGCGTGAAGACCGGCTCGGAGATCTGCTTCCACGCGGAGGCCCAGTCGGCGTAGCCCTCGGAGCGCAGGCTGAGGAGGCTCGCGAAGACGATGGGCAGCGACGCGTTGGACGTCTTCTGGACGCGCGCGAGCTCGCGCAGCGCCTGCACCCCGCTGATGTGCTGCGTGTGCTCGATGTCCTGCCACAGCTGCGCCTGGGTCCGCTGGACGCGCGACTCGAAGCTCTCCGGGGCGGAGAAGTCGAGCCCCAGGAGCACCATCGAGGTGAAGTCACCCAGCAGCTCGTTGACCTGAGGGTGCATGGGCATGCGGCTGAAGAGGGGGATGTTGAGCGTGAAGCGTGGGCTCTTGCTCCAGGCAGCGAGCACCTCGGCGTAGACCGAGATGAGGACCGACGAGAGCGTCAGTCCGCGCGCCTTCGCCCTCGCCTGCAGCTGCGCCCAGCGCGTCGGATCCAACCGCGCCACCCGGCGCTTGAACCGGCTCGTCTTGAGCGATGAAGGCGCGCGGGCCAGCGGAAGCTCCGGAGCGGGCGGCAGCTCACGCACGCGCGAGCGCCAGTACGCCAGGGACTGCTGTGCCGTCGGGCTGTCGTGCAGCTTGCGCTCGGCGAGGACGTAGTCCCGATACGAGATGTCCAGGGCCGGCAGCGGCGCGTCCGGGTGCTGGTACGCCCGGGCGACGTCGTACGCGAGCAGCGCGAGGCTGCCGCCGTCGAGCTGGACCAGGTCGACGCTCTGGTGGAGCCGGGCGACGCCGCCGGGCAGGAGCGTGGCGCGGACCTCGACCTGCGGCGCCCGGTCGAGCGGGAGGACTTGATGCGAGAGCTCGTCGCGCACCTGCGCGAGCCCGGCCTCGACCTCGGCGGGCGAGGCCTGACTCAGGTCAAGCACCCGGATGCGCAGCGGCGGGACTTCGCGAAGAATCTGCTGACGCCCGTCGGGGAGGATGACCGCCCGGAGCATGTCGTGCCGGGCGATGATCTTCTGCCAGGCGCGCTCCATCCGGGGCACGTCCAGGGGGCGGAAGTCGTGCTCCCAGTACACATGGATGGACACGTCGCCCATCTCCACGGCGCCGCCCCGCCCCAGCCAGTACGCCTGCTGGATGTCGGTGAGCGGGAATGGCTCGTAGCGGTTCGCGGCGTCGATGACGAGCGCGGGGACTTCGGGCTCGGCCGGCTGCGCCTTGCGCGCCCGGAGCAAGGCGAGCAGCTGCGGCTTGTGCTCGGTGATGCGCTGGCGGACCTCCGCGGTGAGCGCCCCCTTCGGAGCATTCACAGCCAACTGGTCGCCCTCGCCGAGCGAGAGGTGAATCCCCTGCTGCGCGAGTCCGGAGAGAAGTTCAGTGACGCTCATAGCAGGATGACCTCGCGCTCTTCGGTGTCGGGGCCGGCAGCAGGGGGCGGCGGCGCTTCGGCCAGGGCACTGGACGCCGCCAGGTGGTGCTCGAGGTCCTGTGCGAGGTCCGCGATGCACGCGCCCATGAGCAGGCGCGCCACCGCGAGATTGAACCCGAACTCGGACTTCAGCCTGCGTCGCAGCTCCACCGCCATCAGTGAGTCGAGCCCCAGCAGGATGAGCGGCTGGTCCGCGCTGAGCTCGCCAGCCGCGACGCGCAGCGCCTTGGCGAGGTGGGCCGTCAGGTGTGCCTGCAGCAGCGCGCGGTGTTCAGGGGCCGGCGCGGCACGGACCCGCGCCGCCGTGTCATCGGTGCTCGTGGATTCGAGGAGCGCCGAGCCATCCGTTGGCCGGTGCTGCCAGAACCGCCGGTGCTGCCAGGTGTGCCCGGGGAACGCGACGATGCGCCGCCCATATGGCCGGTCGAAGCTCCGCCAGTCGATGTCGACGCCGCGCTCGTAGAGTCGCGCCACGCACTCGACCAGCGCATCCCAGTCACCCCACCCCGCCCGGAGCGAAGGGAGGAAGCCGGGCACGCCGAAGTGGTCGGGCTCGCCCTGCGCCATGCCGAGCAGGAGGGTGACCTGCTGACCTTCGAGCGCCTGGGCGGGGTCCGTCCATCGGAACGGTGGGAGCGTCCCGCGCATCGGGTACCCGATGCCATCCTCGTTAGAAGGCCGCGCCGCGAGCGTGCGCACGGCCGTCTCAAGGTCGATGGCCCCTGCCACGCACGCGGCCGTCACCTCGCCAACGCCCTTGCCGAGCACCACCGCCGGACGCACGCCCCACGCCTTCCAGAGCTCGGCGAGCGCGAAGCCCAGGGAGAACTGGGACTGCGCCTCGGCGGACACCTCGCGCTGCACGCCCGAGGCCTCGAAGGCGGCGGTGCAGCGGTCGAGCGCGTCCCGGAACACCGGCTGCGTCGCGTACAGCTCCTGCCCGGGCGCGCCCCGCGGCATGAGCTCATCCTGGAAGAGGAACCCCACCCTTCGAGGCTCGCGGCGCTCCGCGGGTTCCCCTCCTCGCCAGGCACGGAGCTTTTCCCGCAGCTGCGCGGAAGTCCGCCCCGTGACAGCGAGCCGATGCGAGAGGTGGGCGCGTGCTGCGTTCGCGGTGAAGCAGAGGTCCCCGAGCGACGACTCGGGCGTCTCGTCGAGCAGCGGCGCCACGCGCTCCACCTGCGCGGCGAGCGCTTCAGCCGAGCTCGCGGACAGCGTGAGCACGTGCACGGGCCGCCGCGCCGTCACGTTTACTTCGCTTCGGAGCGGTGGCTCTTCGAGGAGCACGTGCGCGAGAGCGCCGCTCAGACCGAAGCCCGTGACTCCCGCGATGCGCCGCCGGGGCCCTCGTGGCCACGGCTGCGCCTGCGTGGGGATGACGAGCGGCGTGTCCGTCAGGGGGACGCGCGGGTGCGGCGTCGAGTAGTTCAGGTTCGGAGGGATGGCCTCGTGCTGGAAGGCGAGGATGGCCTTGATGACGCCCGCGGCGCCGCCGGCGTACTCCAGCTGCCCGAGGTTCGTCTTCACCGCGCCAAGCACGCACTTCGTCCCATCCGGCCGTGGCGCGCCGAAGACGTCCTTGAGGGCCTGCAGCTCGATGGCGTCCCCGGCCCAGGTACCCGAGCCGTGCGTCTCGAGGTAGTCCACGTCCGCAGCGGTGAGCCCCGCGCTCGCGAGCGCCTCGCTCATCACCCGCCGCAGCGCCGGCACACTGGGCGCCGTGAGGCTCGCGCCACGGCCCATGCTGGTGGAGGCGCCTCCGCGCAGCAGCGCGAGCACCGGGTTGCCGTCGGCGAGCGCCTGCGAGTAGCGCTTGAGCACCAGCAAGGCACAGCCTTCGCCCCGGACCGCGCCGTCCGCCTTCGCGTCGAACGCCTTGACGCGGCCGTCACGGGACATGAGCTCGAGCTTGCAGAAGTGGAAGGAAATCTCCGGCTGCAACAGCAGCGTCACGCCGCCGGCAATCGCCAGGTCCGACTCCCCTCGCCGCAGGCTCGCGGCGGCCAGGTCCAGCGCCACCAGCGACGAGGCGCACGCGGCCTCAATGGACAACGACGGCCCGTGGAACCCGAAGACATGAGACAGGCGGCCGCTGGCGACGCTGGTGAGGTGGTCCGTGACGCTGAAGCCGTCCAGGTGCCCGGGCTCGCGCACGCGGTTGTAGCCCTGGTCCGCGAGCCCCACGAAGACACCCGTGCGGCTGCCGACGAGCCCCGTCGGAGACTCGCCCGCAGTGCTCCAGCGCCTCCCAGCAGACTTCCAGGAGCAGGCGCTGCTGCGGGTCCATCCGCGCGGCCTCTTCATCGGAGATGCCGAAGGGCTGCGGATCGAACTGGTCCGCGTCCCCGAGGAACCCACCCCAGCGGCCGTACATCTTCCCGCGCGCATCCGGGTCCGGATGGAAGAGCGCGTCGACGTCCCAGCGGCTCTTGGGGACCTCGGTGATGCCGCTGCGCCCTTCCCGCAGCAGCTGCCACAGGGCCGCGGGAGAGTTGGCGCCGCCCGGGAAGCGGCCCGCCATGCCGACCACGGCCACCGGGTCGTCCTCCTGAGGCCCGCTTCGCAGCAGCGCGAGGAGGGTGGACCGCTCTTCCGCAGTGAGGCCGGACAGCAGTCGCGACATGGCACCGCGTACCTCTTCCTTCATCACCCTCTCCTTAGGCCCGAGGTGCACGGCCACTTGCGGGGGCGCGGAAAAAAGCCGCCACGCTGTCTCCCGGGTCCCGCGGTGGGCAGGACCAACTGGGAGACAGTCCGAAAGGGAGACCGACCCGCCGAACTGCAACGAATGTCGCGCACCCTACATTTCTCGGGAAAGAGCTGTAAACGACGTGAGATGTCTGGGCTGTCGCGGTTCGGAGAGAGACGTTTCACGTCTCGCACGCAACTTGCGGCCCCCCGCATGCGGCGGGTTGCGCACGTGAGCGGGAGGACGTGAATCCGCGAGCGGGCCGCCTCTACGTCAGGGGGCGTGTCGCGGTCGCCGCGAGGGCCTCGCGAAGCAGCCCGCCTGGCACCCGCCAAGCCACACGTTCGCCAGCCTCGGCGTGAGGAGCCAGGGGCCCGCCGCGAAGGAGTCCGTCGATCAGGGTGACATGCAGGCCGCGAGGTTCGCCGCGTGCCTGTCGCCCCCTACCCGGCGCGAGCACGTCAACGTGCTCCAGCAGCCGCGACACAGAGGGCAGAAAATAAAAAAGCCCAGGGGTTACCTGGGCTTCATGGAGCGGGAAAAGGGATTTGAACCCTCGACCCTCGCCTTGGCAAGGCGATGCTCTACCGCTGAGCTATTCCCGCATCAGAGACTGCTGACCCACTTCCGCCGCGCCTCAACGGCGCGCCGAAAGTGAGGCTGGATATACAGAGCCCTTCCGGACCCGTCAAACACTTTTCGCCCCGGTGGGCTCGCCTCCACGCTTCGCGAGCATGGCGAGGAACGCACGGAAGTAGACCACCGCGCTCCACACCGAGAAGGCACCCGACAGGTAGACGAGCACCTTGCCCACGAGGTTGTAGTCCACGGGCACGGAGGTCGCGCCGACCTGCAGTGGGTGCACGTAATGGACGCAGAGTGAAATGATGCCCACGAGCTGGAGGGACGTCTTCCACTTCCCCTCCTGGCCGGCGGCGATGACCATGCCCTCGCTGGCGGCGATGGTGCGCAGGCCGCTGACGATGAGCTCGCGCGCCAGCAGGACGATGACCACCCACGCGGCGATGCGTCCCAGGCGCACCATATCACCAGCGCCGCCATGGCGATGAGCTTGTCGGCGAGCGGGTCCATGAACTTGCCGACCACGGTGATGAGGTTCCACTTGCGCGCCAGGTAGCCGTCAATCACGTCGGTGATGGAGGCCACGGCGAACACCAGCCCCGCCCACAGGGAGTTGAGGGGGTCGGCGTCGTAGGTCAGCCAGACGAAGAGCGGGATGAGGAAGATGCGCCCCAACGTGAGCATGTTGGGGAGGTTCCAGAACTCCTGCACCAGCACGCTGGGCTTGCGCTCCGCGCGGCGGCGCTCCCGCTCCTCCCGCTTCAGCTTCTTCCGAATCGCTCGGTCCGAGGCCATGGAGGGCACCTTCTAGCGGACACCAAGGGCGATGAGGGCAAAACCTTCACCGCTCAGCTCGACGGCTGTCCGGAGCACCTCACCGGTGGGCGACTTGAGCAGGGGGACGACGCGGGGCGTGAGGTTGCCCTGCCAGCCCACCAGGTGCGTCAGGGGCACCGTCACCGTGCCCTCCATCCGCACCGGCACCGAGCGCAGCGCCCCGGGCAGGCTCAGCAGCACCCGCCCCTGCCCGCGCAGGTGCACGAGGTCCAGGTCCGGGGCGATGTCCGACGGCACCCGTCCGTTCTCGAACATCACCGGTTCCTCGAAGGCGAAGATGCACTCGTCGCGGAAGTAGGCGGAGTCCTCGCCCAGGTCGACCGCCAGGAAGGTGCGCTTCTCGGAGGGCTCCATGTAGAGGACGCCCTGCCCCCGGGCCCGCACCATCCGCGCCGCGCCCTCGCCAAAGGACTTGTCCGTGGCGCGGCCCCGGAAGCGCTTCATCTCCGGCTGGAAGGCCAGCTGGCCGCTGAAGGCAACCAGTCCGTCCAGCCGCGTGAGCAGCTCCCCGGTCACCGCGACGGAGAAGCTGCCCTCGCCCAGGACGAAGGGATGCGCCGGGTCCGCCTCGGTCAGCGCCACCGCGGGGGCCAGCTCCGCCAGCGGCGGCACGAAGGCGCCCGGAAGCCCCGCTGCACCTGCCATGGCCCGCG
>JBKGHK010000457.1:0-8195 GCA_046520375.1 Pyxidicoccus sp. 3LFB2 | reverse complement strand
CTCGGAGCCCCGGAGGGCGGGCAGCCGGGCAGCCCGCCCGAGGCTGGCCCGCCGGCTCGGGCAGTGGTCGGCGCACGGGCCGTGGGCACCTTTGAGGGACGGAAACAATCCATCATCCAAACAGCAGGGAGGCGCCCCATGGCGCGCATCGCGTTCATCGTGGCCAGTGACTTCGAGGACTCGGAGTTCCGTGTCCCCTACGACGCCGTCCGGAAGGCGGGGCACGAGGCGGTCATCATCGGCGTGGAGGCCGGCAAGCCACTCAAGGGCAAGAAGGGCAAGGAGACCGTCAAGGCCGACAAGGCCGTGAAGGAGGTCTCCGCGAAGGACTTCGACGCGCTGGTGATTCCGGGCGGCTACTCACCGGACCACCTGCGCATGGACATCGGCATGGTGGGCTTCGTGCGCGACTTCTACCGCGCGGACAAGCCCATCGCCGCCATCTGCCATGCGGGCTCGCTGCTGGTGGAGGCGGACATCGCGGACGGGCGCACCCTCACCTCGTGGCCCTCCATCAAGACGGACCTGCTGAACGCGGGCGCGCGCTGGGTGGACCGGGAGGTGGTGGAGGACGGCAACCTCATCACCTCGCGCAACCCTGGAGACTTGCCCGTGTTCAGCGAGGCGCTGCTGCGCCAGGTGTCCGAGGGCATTGCCCCGCGCCTGGAGTCGCCGATGGCGCCCGAGGCCGCGTCGGACCAGCCGCCCACGGTGCATTGACGGGCGCAGGCGCCTCTTCACGCCTGAGAGCGTGAGGCGCCCGGTGCTCGTCACCAGCCGCGGATGCGGTGCACCGACGGGCGCAAGCGCCTCTCCATGCCTGAGAGCGTGAGGCGCGCGGTTCTCGTCTGTTGTTGGCGGACCTCGGCCCTGCCCTGGTGAACGGGGGGCAGGCGGGCCGGGCCATGGACACCCATTCGCACTGCCGGCACCCGGCTTTCCGGGTCGCCGGCATTTTCATTTCGTGCGGGTGGGAGGTAGCGGGATGCGGGCGAAGGCGTGGTGGGCGGTGGTGGTGGTGGGACTCGTCGGCTGTGGAGGGACGCCGGAGGACGCGCCGCCCGCGAAGGACGAAGAGTCGCTGGGCACGTTGCGGCAGGCCGAGACGTCCGGGGGCGCGGCGGCATGGGTGCGCTATGCCCGGGGCGAGGGCCTGCAGCTGGGCTCGGCCGTCACGCAGGACCGGGATGGGAATGTCCTCACCACGGTGCTCTTTACCGGCGCGGCCGACCTGGGCACCGGGCCGCTGGGCTCGGGAGCCCCCGAGGTGCCGGGCGTCGTCCTCGCGAAGCACTCGCCAGGGGGGAAGCTGCTGTGGACGCGCGTCTTCGAAGGGCGTGCGGGCGGACTGCTGGCGGTGAATGCGCTGGGCACGGACCGCGAGCGCAACGTGCTGGTCGCCGGCTGGAGCGAGGCGGGCGCGGTGCTGCACGTGGGCATGGGGCTGGCGCCGGTGAAGCTGGAGGGGACCTTCCTCGTGAAGTTGGATCGCGACGGGCGGCCGGTCTGGTGGAAGACGCTGGAGGGTGATGGCGCCTTCCTGGCGAACGGGCTGGTGACGGACCGCGCGGGCGACGTGTTCGTGTCCGGCTCGCTCTATGACGGGAGCCTCGACTTCGGCGGGCGCGTGCTGACGGCGGCGGGGCTGCGGGCCTTCGTGGCGAAGTTCGGCGCGGAGGGGACGCTCCGGTGGCTCCACGCGGAAGGCGAGTCCACCCAGGGCGGAGGTGTCGCGCTGGACGAAGCCGGGGATGTGTACTTCTGCGGCACGGCGCCGGGTGCCTCGCCGGAGGGGACGGGGACGCAGCCGGGCCTGCGGCGGCTGGGCTCGGCGGGGGGCGCGGTGGTGTGGACGCGCGCGCTGGCGGATGGGGAGTGCTCGGGCATCGCGGTGCACGGCAACCGCGTGGTGATGACGGGGAGCTTCCTGGGCGCGTTCACCTTTGGAGGGAAGACGTATCGCGCGGCGGACGTGGCGGGGGAGGTGGACGCCGATGCCTTCGTGGCCGCGTACACGCTCGCAGGGGAGGAGCGCTGGGCGCGCAACTTCGCGCGGGCGGGCGTCGGCGTGGCGATGGACCAGGAGGACGGAGTGCTCGTCACGGGGCACTACGAGAGCGGCGAGACGGTGGGGGGCCGGGTGCTGTCGGGAGCGCCGGGCTCCATCGACAACGTCTTCGTGGCGAAGCTGGACCGCCTCGACGGGGCGTGGCGGTGGGTGCGCGGCGTGCCCTCGGTGGCGGCGCTGGTGCTCGATGTCGCCGTCACCCGCGAAGGCGAGGGCGTCATCGTGGGCGCCTTCGGTGGGCCCACGGACTTCAGCGGCGGGACGGTGAGCCCGGAGGGCGGCTACGACGCGTTCATCCTCCGGCTGGGGAAGTAGGGGGTGGCACCGGACGCTGGCGCTCGCTGCTCCACGGCCCAGGAGCCTGGGCTCGATCCTCCAAGCACTGCCTGAGCAGCGCCGCGGGGCGTCAGGCTCCGGCTCAAGCCCCCGCGCTGCTCGGGAAGTGACTCATGGCGCCGGGCCCTGGCTCAAACTCCTACGCTGCTCGGGAGGCGACTCATGGCGCCGGGCCTTGGCTCAAACCCATGCCCGTTGCACGAGCGCCGAGACTGCGTCCCGATACCGTGCGCAGTGCGCACGAAGCGCTCCGCTGAGCACGGGCTCGCGCTCCAGTCGGGTCCAGTACTCCGCCGCGTGCCGTGCGGCATCGGGCCACACTTCGAGCGTGTCCGCGGTCGGTGGGCGCGGCTCGAAGGCGCGCTCGATGACATTCGTGTCCACGGGCGCGAACATCATCGGCAGCATGTCGTAGACGGGGGCGAGCCGGAATTGCTTCGGGCCCTCCACGAAGAAGGAGAGGTTGCCGAAGTGCCGGTCGGTGTTGCCGGTGAGCTGTCCGAAGGTGTCGAGCCAGCGAATCCGCCGGCCATCCTCCTCGGAGATGAGGCGGGCTTCGAGCATGCGCCGGGCCGCGCGAGTCCAGGTGTCGCGGTGACCGAAGTACTCGTCATCGATGGCGCCCAGTGACAGCAGTGCCTTCCTTCCGCGCACCCCCACGCGGTCGAAGCGCTCGACCTCCAGGAACCGGTGGTCGCCCAGCTCCAGTGTGCTCGTGACGGCGGCGGGAATCCCGGCGGCCTGCACTGCCTGGAGTGCGAGGTGCTCGCAGGTCAGCAGGTCCTTCCATCTTTGTGCCGCGGCGCCGTCATCGCCTCCGGCGAACTTCACCAGGACGTGGCGCCCTTCCGAGTACGTCATGAACTTGGGTTGCTCGCCCCCGGCGGAGGAGCCGGGCTGTCCCGCCAGGGAGGCGCGGGCCAGCTCGGGGTAGCTGTCGCGGTGGACGGGACGTGGCGCCTCCGCGAGGAAACGGTTCAGTGACTCCTCGCCCAGGATGAGGTCGCCGACGCAGTCCTCTCCACGCCGTGCGAGCGCGACCAGGCGGTGGTCATCATTCCAGTCGGTGATTCGCGCGGGGAGGTCGATCTCCGGGTAGCGCGCCGTGAAGCTCCGGCCGACGTACCCCTGCGGGCTCATGTCCGCCGCGAATGGCGGCAGGCCTTCGAAGTGCTCGCCTTCGCCGTCCTCCCGTTCGAGCCAATGTCCGCCACTCGCGAGCAGGTGAAGCACGCCGTGGGGCCGCACCCGCCCGGCTTCATCCACGCGGTGGACCGGCAGCCGCGTCCCCAGCTCTGGCAGCGCGCGAGTGCGTGCGTACCGCGTCGCGCGGCCGCGCCCCATCCGGCAGACCTGCTCGCCCGCGGCGGTGATGAGCCGTGACAGCGTCGGCTGCGACACGCCGAGCTGGATGGCCAGCTCGGCGGCCTGCAGCGGGCCCTGACGACCCAGCACGGAGAGGAGCTGTTCCACGGAGGCCATGAATGGATTCCTGAATCGGGTCCTGAATGGACTCTAGGAATCAACCCGCTGATATCTCTAGAATATTTCCTCTAGAGATAGCGATGGATGAATGGATTCCGGGCCCCATGGCTGGGAGCCCGCATCCTTATATATGCCGCACCGCGTCCATGGTCCGTCAGTAGTCGCCGAAGCGCTTCTCACCGGCCTCCACGCGCAGGGCGAGCCGGTTGCCGCGCGGGGGCAGGGGGCAGGTGGCGAAGCGGGTGAAGGCGCAGGGCGGGTTGTAGGCACGGTTGAAGTCCAGCACCACGCGCCCGTCCTTCGGCGCGTCCGCGTAGAGGAAGCGGCCCGCGTCGTAGGTGGCGTCGCGGTTCGTCTCGTCCGCGAAGATGATGAAGAGCTTCGAGCCCTCCTCCACGGGCGTCAGCCGGTGCTCCTTGCCGTCCACCGTGAAGACCAGCGTGCCCGGCACCTTCATCGCTTCTTCCGTCCCCAGCACGTTGGGAACCTGGATGGTGCGCGGCGTCTCGGAGGGCTCGAAGCGCGCGTCGATGCGCCACGCGGCGCTCGCCGGGTACGTGGGGATGCCGTGGAACTGCTTGCGCGTGGGCGCCTCCGAGTCCTTCACGCGCACGCCCAGCTTGTCTCCCCGGAGGATGAGCTGGAGGCGCAGGCTGCCAAGCTTCAGCACGTCCGGCGCGCCCTGCTCGTCCGACTTCACCTCGCCTCCGGTGAAGGGCTTGCCGTCGCGCGTGAAGGCCACGCCCGGCGCGGGCTGGAAGTGGGCGGTGTTCCCCTTGCGCGTGAAGGTGCCCAGCTTCGCGGGCGTGCCCTGGGGGAAGTCCAGGTCGCTCTCGGGCGCGGAGCCGGCGGTCTGCTCGCCTTCCTTGAGCCAGAACAGGCCCACCAGGGTGAGCCACCCGTCCTCGGACTGAAGGCTCTTGAGGCGCTCCTCCTGCCAGGTGCGGGTGGATGCGACGAGGTCTTCGGCGGCGGCGGGCTTCTGAGTGGAGGACATTTTGGATTCGGAGGCGGGACGGGAGGGCGGCGTCGCGGCCTTCGGGGCCGGCGCGGCATGGAGGGCGAGAGACAGGGCCAGGGCGAACGGCGTCATGTCGGGTGCCTCGGGACGGGGAGCTTTCCGCCCCTGTCTAACAGGAGCGTGCGCGCGGCGCAGGGGCACGTGGCCCCCGGAGTTGCGGCGGGCGTGCGCTCCGTGCGAAGCCGGACGGCACGCGTGGACCTCGACCTGAAGCCAGCACCGCCTCCCGGCGCCTTCCGCAAGCTCGCGCTGGGCACGTGGAGCTCACCGAGGGACCCCAGTGCCTACGCGGCGCTGGAGGTGCGCATGGAGCGGGCGCTCGCGTATCTCGACGCGTACCGCGCGCGCACCGGACGGCGTCTCACGGTGACGCACCTGGTGGCCAAGGCCGCCGCG
Source organism: Pyxidicoccus sp. 3LFB2 (assembly GCA_046520375.1). GTDB lineage: Bacteria > Myxococcota > Myxococcia > Myxococcales > Myxococcaceae > Myxococcus. Next base: position 2,889 of record JBKGHK010000457.1, on the reverse strand, counting down.
GATGCGCTGCGCGCGCACCCCGAGGCCAACGTGCTGCTGCGCTGGAACCGGCCCTCGCTGCGCAGGGACGTGGGCGTCTGCGTGCTGGTGGTGCAGCCGGCGGAGACGGGCCGCGCGGACCTGACGACGGCCACGGTGCACCGCGCGGACACCCTGTCGCTCGGAGCCTTCGTCGAGGACATGGAGTCGCGCATCGCCGACGTGCGCGCGCGCCGCGATGCCGTCATCGAGCGGGGCAAGCGCCGCTCGTACCGCATCCCCGGGCTGTTCATGGGGCTCGCGCTGCGGCTGTTGTCCTTCGTCTGGTACACGCTGAACGTGGACCTGCGGTGGGTGGGCATGCCCCGAGATCCATTCGGCTCGGTCGCGGTGACAAGCCTGGGCTCGCTGGGACTGGAGCGGGGCTACGTGGCCATGGTGCCGTACACGCGAGTGCCCCTGCTGCTGGCTCCGGGAGCGGTGCGACGCGTGCCGGTGGTGGAGGACGGAGCGCTGGTGCCGGGCCGGCAGATGGCGCTCACCTGTACGTGGGACGCGCGCGTCATCGACGTGGACCTGGCCGCCCGGGTGCTGCGCCACATTGGCGCGGCGCTCGAGGACCCTGAAGCGAGGTGGGGGCCTCCGGGCGGGGAGCCCCGGGGGGCTGCGAGCGGGCCGGGGGTGGAGTAGAAAGGGGCTCGCCGCTGCTGGAGGTGCCTTCATGCCCGTGGATACGAACCGACGCATCAGCTCTGCCCGCCCCGTGGGCCGCGCGCTGGGTGGACAGGACCGCTACGAGAAGGAGGCCGTCGAGGGACCGCCCGAAGGGCCGCTCGCTCTAACTCGCCGGCAGCGCCTGGCGGGAGGACCTGGAGGGACGGAGAAGGAGAGCCCCTTCGCCGCGAAGCTGCGCAAGCTCGCGGGGGGCACGCCGTCGAAGGACGGGGAGCCCTGAGGTCGAGGTTTCCCTCTTGAGGTTGACGTGACGTGAGGGTGTAGCCAGCTCGTTCCGCCGCACTGCCGTGGCGGGATGAGGTGGTGACCATGTTCGACAAGCACGACGCTCCCTCGCGGTGTCCTCAGGAGATGGGCCAGGAGGTGCCGGACGCGGAGTCCCTCCACGAGGTCATGGCCGAGTGGCCCCAGGTCATCGCGCGCGTCCGGGCGGAGATGGACCGGGGCACGGACCCCGCGCACGCATCGGTGCGCTCCCTGGCCGAGCGGTGGATGGAGCTGGTGAGGGTCTTCACCGGTGGAGACCCGGGGATGGAGACGTGGCTGCGAGCCATGCACCAGCAGCCGGCGGAGCGGGCCGCGAAGCAGGGCGTGGACCCGAAGCTCTTCGGGTATCTCGGCAGGGCGATGGCCCGTCTGGATGAGTCGGAGTAGGGCGCTCGCGTCCGGAGCCGCCGGAGCAGGACATTCTCATTCGGTGCAGGGAGGGCAGGTTCGGAGCAGGGAGCCTGCTTCCGGAGCCGCCGGAGCAGGACATTCTCATCCGGTGCAGATGGGCGGTGTTGGTGTCGCGTACACCCAGCCGGTGCCACCGTGCGGAGGGGACCGGTCAGCCCCTGTGCGTCAGGGGCGTCCCTGTGCGGGGTTCCGTGAGAGAGGAGGCGTGGCCGAGATGAAGGTCTACCTGGATGATGAGCGTCCCACGCCCGAGGGTTGGGTGCCGGTGCGGTGGCCCGAGGAAGCCATCGCGCTGCTCGAAGGCGGGCAGGTGACCGAGCTGAGCCTGGACCACGACCTCGGCGATGACGAGCACGGCACCGGCTACGACGTCCTGCTCTGGGTGGAGGAGGCGGTGGCGACGCGGGGCTTCGTGCCGCCGCGCCTGCGCGTGCACTCGGCGAACAGCTCCGCGCGGAGGAAGATGGAGCAGGCCATCGACCGCATCGAGCGTTTCGTTCGCGAGCTTGCCGACGGATGATGCCGTCGCGGCTTCTTCATTCCCCAGGAAGGGCGCGGAGGGAGCATGGGCTTTCCGACAGACAGCGAGAGTGGCGCGGAGAATGGCCCGGCGCTCTGGACCCGGCTCCTGGAGCAGAGCGCTTCCGGGCCTGGGGTCTTCGAGGTGCATGAGCCCACCACGGGGCATCCGTCGCGCGTGCACGACACCTACGGAGGGGCGGAGATACCCGCCTTCCGGCGCGCTTTCGTCGAGACGCTCCGTGCGCGGGCGGTGGGGCGGGAGGTCTTTCGCATCACCGCGAACGCGTTCGTCATCGTCGCGACGAAGCCGTCTCCCTCGCGCTGGAGCTTTCAGTACCGCGAGCTGGAGGTCGCCATCGCCGTGCGGCTGCTCCAGTTCTCGGAGCGGGTGCCTGGCGTCACGGGCTGAGGCCCGCGAGCTGGAAAAGACTTCGGGCCGCGAGGAGGGGATGCAGCTCCCTCCCGGCGGCCCGGAGCGTGATGCGCGTGGGGCGCTTCACATCATTGAGGCCGAGGGTACACCTGGATGCGGGTCGCGTAGCTGTCGCCGTCGGCGATGTAGTTGAACGCCGCCCGGACGGGAGTGCCCGCGGGGATGTTCTGCACGGAGATGCTCTTGCCGCCCTGGGTGGCCCGGGTCTTCTCGCCCACCTGCAGGGTGTAGAGGTCGCCGGTCTCCGCGTCACGGACCTGGATGCGGTCCTTCGACGTGGCGGCCACCTGGCCCTGCATGAGGACGCTGGCCACCACCGTCTCATTGGGGTCCGCCGCCGGCACCGAGCCTGCCGTGCCCGAGCCACCCGTGCCCGTGTCGTTCGCGGCGCCGGTGCGGCGCAGCGTGGCGACCTCGCGCTGAAGCTCCTCGACCTGGGCGCGCAGCTGGGTCACTTCCTGGGATGCGTTGGCCGGGCGAGCAGCCATGCCGGCAGCAGCACCCGCGCCCGCGGCGCTCGCGCTGCCACCACCGCCGCCACC
>JBKGHK010000456.1:0-8196 GCA_046520375.1 Pyxidicoccus sp. 3LFB2 | reverse complement strand
CAGGCGTCCCACCCGGGTGACGCCGCTGGCGCGCCGGCTGGACGCCCCGTCCAGGGCCACGCCGCAGGACCTGTTCGCGCTGGCGCTGGACTGGTGGAACAAGGGCGAGCGCTTCGACATCGGCCGCATGGCGCAGGCGCTGGACGTCAGCCGGGCCACGGTGTTCCGGTGGGTGGGCACCCGCGAGCTGCTCTATGGCGAGGTCATCTCCTCCCTCTTCGAGGTGGCCCTCACCACGGCGCGCGAGCAGGCGAAGGGCGAGGGGCCGGAGCTCATCGCGGACATCACCCAGCGGCTGTTCCACCTGCTGGTGACGGACGCGCCGCTGCGGACGTTCGTCCAGCAGGATGCCGAGTACGCCATGCGCATCCTGATGTCGCGCAGCAGCACGGTGGAGCAGCGCTGCGCCGCCAGCATCCGCGCGTCCCTGGAGGCCGGCGTGCGCGCGGGCCTCATCCGGCCGGTGATGGATTTGGACGCGCTGGCCTACGTCATCATCCGCATCGGCGAGTCCTTCCTCTACCGCGATGCGCTGACGGGGGACCCGGTGGACGTCGAGTCCGCCATCACCGCCATCCGCATCCTCCTCACCGTGGAGAAGGAGGATGTGCGGTGGAAGCGCCGTTGACGCCCGCTACTCCGGCGTCGACGTGCGGGGCGGGCTTCGCAGCGCGTACAGCACGCCGCCCACCGCGAGCGCCACCGCGCCGGCGATGAGGTTGCGCGGCTGCGCGCTCAGGGCGAAGACGACACACAGCGCGGCGGCGGCGATGGGCACCACCGGGCCTCCGGGGATGCGGAACGCGCCCGGTTGCTGGCGCAGCTTGCGCCGCAGCACGGGGATGGCCAGGGCCGTGCCGAAGTAGGTGGCCAGCCGCGCCACCACCGACAGGGTGGCGAGCCACTCGAAGGAGCCGGAGAAGGCCAGCGGCAGGGCGATGGCCGTCTGGGTGAGGATGGCCACCGTCGGCGTGCGGAAGCGCGGGTGCAGGGACGCGAGCGGCGCCGGGCCGAAGCCGTCCCGCGCCAGCGCGTAGAGGTAGCGCGGCCCCGCCAGCACCGTGTTGCTGTTGGTGCCGAGGATGGACAGCACCGCGCCCACCGTCATCAGCAGCCCGCCCCAGCCTCCGAGGAAGCGCGCGGCCGCGTCCGCCAGCGGCGTCTTCGACTCCACCACGCCCGGCAGCGTGCCCAGCGCCACCCACTGCACCGCGGTGTAGATGGAGGTGACGACGCCAATCTGCACCACCAGCGCGAAGGGCACGTCGCGGCGCGGGTTCTTGAACTCACCGGCCGGCGCGGCCGTGTTCTCGAAGCCGGCGTAGGCGAAGAGCAGCAGCAGCACCGCCGCCCCCAGGTCGCCCTCCGCCTTGGGCGCCACGGACGTGGCCAGGGGCCAGGACACGAAGAAGAGGCCCACGCAGATGAAGAGCAGCAGCGGCAGCGTCTTGGTGATGGCCAGGAACACGGCCGTGCGCGCACCGGACTTCACGCCCACCACGTTGATGGCGGTGAGCAGCAAGAGCGGCAGGGCGATGGCGAGCGCCTGCCCCAGGCCCGCGTTGGCCTGCGGCCACAGGTAGCCCAGCGCCCGCGAGAAGCCCACGGACAGCGACGCCACCGAGGACACGCGGGCCAGCCACGTCATCCACCCCACCTCGAAGCCCACCAGCCCGCCAAAGGCCTCGCGCGTGTAGACGTACGCGCTGCCGGGCCGGTCGAAGTAGCTCGCCGCCTCCGCGAAGCACATCACCAGCAGGAAGACGCCCAGCCCCGCGAGGACGATGGCCCCCACGCTCGCCGAGCCGAGGGTGGCCGCCGCGGCGGCGGGCAGCAGGTACACGCCGCTGCCGATGACGTCATTGATGGAGAAGCCCACGATTTCCCAGCGGGAGACCGCGCGCTTCATTCCAAGGTCCGCGGGTGCCGTGGAAGTCGTGGGCGCGGAAGTCGTCGCCGTGGGAGCTGGAGTCGTCATGAGGGGTGGGGGACGCCGGCAGGGGTGGGGCCCCGCAGGATAGTCGGAGCCGTGCGCCCTGCACCCGGAATTCCTGTTTGAAGCGACTCTCAGGCCCGGGGCGGGCCGAGCGGCAGCGTCACCTGGAAGCGGGCCCCCTGGCCGGGCTGGCTGTCCACGCGGATGGTGCCGCCGTGCGCCTCGACAATCTGCCGGCTGATGTAGAGGCCCAGGCCCAGCCCGCCGTAGTGGCGCTCGGACACGGCGCGCTCGAACTTGCCGAACAGGCGCGGCAGTGCCTCGGGGTCGATGCCGATGCCCTGGTCCTCCACCGTGAGGTGCGCGCGCGCGTCGTCCGCCTCCGCGTGCAGGAGGATGGGGCGGCCCGCGCCATACTTCACGGCGTTGGCCAGCAGGTGGGTGACGACCTGCTCCAGCCGCAGCCGGTCCCACGGCCCCACCAGCGCTTCGGGCGCCTGCAGCCGCAGGGCACAGCCCGCCCGCTGGCACTCGGCCTCGAAGCCCGCGCAGACGTCGCGCAGCAGCAGGGCGAGGTCCACCGGCTCGGGGTGGAGCTCCAGCCGCCCGGCGCTGATGCGCGACACGTCCATGAGCCCGTCCACCAGGTTCGTCAGCCGGCGCGTCTGGGCGGACACCGCGTCCAGCACGGCGGCGACCTTGTCCGCCGGGAGCACCCCTCCGGCCTGCACCTGCCGCTGCAGCCCCTGCACCTTGAGCCGGATGGGCGTGAGGGGCGTGCGCAGCTCATGGCTGGCCACGGACAGGAACTCGTCGCGCAGGCGCACGGCCTGCTGCGAGGCCTGGTACAGCCGGACATTGTCCTCCGCCGCGCGCCGGGCGTCCTCGGCGAGGCTGCGGTACTCCTGCTCGCGCTGGCGCAGCGCCTGCCGGGCCTCCTCCAGGGGGGTGATGTCCCGGTACGTCACCACGGCGCAAGCGGGCTGCTCACCCATGGCTGGGATCTGCGCGGTGTCCACCAGCACGGCCCGTTGTCCCCGGGGCGTCACGGAGAAGTACTGGAGCCCCGTGAGCGTCTCGCCCCGGGCGGCGCGCACGGCGGGGTACTCCGAGGGGGAGAGCGTGCGGCCCTCCATGTCCCTCATCGAGAAGTGACGCCCGTATTCTTCCGCCGACGTCGCCTTCGGGAAGGCGGTGCCCCAGCGCTCGTCCGCCTTCGTGTTGGAGAAGAGGACGCGGGCCGTGCCGGACTCCACCAGGATGAGCGGCACGGGCACCCGCTGCAGGACGGACTGGAGCCACTCCTGGTGGGCCACCAGCTTGCCATTGAGCGCGTCCACCCGCCGCCGCTCCTCCTCCGCGCGCTCCAGTGCCAGGGCCTCGCGGGCGCGCAGCTCCCTGCGCTCCCCGTCCCGGGCATGCCACAGCTCGAGGAAGACGCCCACCTTGGCGGTGAGCAGCTCCGGGTAGAGGGGCTTGTGCAGGAAGTCCACCGCGCCGGCGCGGTAGGCGCGCAGGGCCAGCAGCGCGTCGTCCGGGGCGCCGGTGATGAACAGCAGCGGCACGGCCGGGTGGCGCGGATCCTCACGGATGCGCCGGGCCGTCTCGAAGCCATCCCACGCCCCCGCCAGGCGGACATCCAGCAGCACCGCCACGAAGTCATGGTGGGCCAGCGCCTGCACGGCCTCCTCACCGGACGTCACGCACACCAGCGCGACGCCGAGCGGCTGCAGGGCCCTTTGGAGCGCGACGACATCCGCCTCCGAGTCCTCCACCAGGAGGACGGCCGGGGTGGGCTGGTGGGCTGTCACGCCGCGCACGTCGACTGCGGCACTCAATGGGTGGCCCTCCATGATGAAGGTGCTGGGGAGCAGCCTGGGGGCTGGGGTTGTTGACCGGGCTGGGGGCCCTCTTTGGGCGGCAACATGGGACCTGGGTTGGAAGTGCGCTACCCCCATCTGACATTTCCCAGGGGGTGCCCGGTTGTGGACAGTCGGAGGGGTGGGCCGGTGCCATCCGGCGCGTGCGGAGGCCCGGAAGAGTTGCTATGTCAGCTGCACCGGGTGGCGATGGCCGCCGCCCCGTGAACCTCAGGAGGCGCTCGATGGATGCCCCCCTTGTCCCTGTGGTGACAGCCCTGTTCGCCCCGAGGATGCGGGCCGCCTAGACGGCCGCGAAGGTCCGGCGCTGCGCGGTCCGCCCTCCTCCGGGTGCCCTGAAGAACCAGGTGCGCCTCAGGCACCGTCATGTCCGGAGTTGCTTCCCGTGTCTCTAGAATCTCTTGGCTGGGGTCCAGACCTCGCCCACGCATTCTCCGTCGTCGTCTCGCAGTCCACCCTGTCCCTCGTCCCCGGCCGCGTGGTGCGGCAGGCGCGGGGGCTGCTCTCCGTCCAGACCGTGGACCGCGTCCTGCTCGCGCGCACGGCGGGCCGGCTCCTCCACCAGGCCTCGGACGCCGAGGCCCTGCCCACCATCGGTGACTGGGTGGCGCTCCAGCTCCCCTCGGGCGAGGGCGAGGCGATGCTCCATGCCGTGCTCCCGCGCCGTGGCGTCCTGATGCGGCGCGAGGCCGGCCGCGAGCGGGAGGGCCAGCTCATCGCCGCCAACCTGGACGTGGTGTTCCTGGTGGCCGGGATGGATGACAACTTCAACCCCCGGCGCATCGAACGGGCGCTCGCGCTGGCATGGAACAGCGGCGCGGAGCCCGTCGTCGTGCTGAGCAAGGCGGACCTCCTGGTCGACGCCGATGCGCGCGTCCGGGAAGTCGAAGCGCTCGCTCCGGGCGTGCCGGTGCTCGCCCTCAGCGCGTACACCGGCGAGGGCGTGGAGGCGCTGAGCGCGCTCCTGCCCGCCGCGAAGACGGGCGTGCTGCTCGGCTCCTCGGGGGTGGGCAAGTCCACCCTCGTCAACCGGCTGCTGGGCGAGGAGCGCCTGGCCACGCAGGCGGTGCGGGAGGAGGACAACAAGGGCCGTCACACCACCACCCACCGCGAGCTCTTCATGCTCTCCAGCGGTGGGCTCCTCATCGACGGCCCCGGCATGCGCGGGCTGGGGCTGTGGGGGGAGGAGGAGGGCATCGAGCAGGCCTTCTCGGACATCCTCGAGCTGGCCGCCGGGTGCCGGTTCTCGGACTGCCAGCACCAGGGGGGAGCCGGGGTGCGCGGTGCGCGCCGCCGTGGCCGCGGGCCTGTTCTTCATCGGCGCGGGCGTCATGCACTTCGCCATGCCCCTGCGCTACGACGCGATGATTCCCCCGCAGCTCCCATCGCCCCGCTTCTGGGTCCTGCTCTCCGGCGCCTTCCAGGTGGCCGGCGGCGTGGGGATGCTGCTTCGCCGCACCCGGAGGCTTGCGTCCCTGGGACTCATCGCCCTGCTGCTCGCCATCCTTCCGGCCAACATCCACGAGGCCCGGGCCAACTCGGCCTCCCATGTCCTGCCCTTCCCGGACTGGTACTTCTGGCTGCGCATTCCCTTCCAGCTCGTCTACGTCGCCTGGGTAGCGTGGGCCGGTGGACTGTGGCGCATCAGGACGCGTGCGAGGCTCGCGGCGCACGGTTAGTTTGCGCGCCATGCACTTTCGTCATCTCGGTCGCAGCGGTCTGGTCGTCAGTGAAATCTCCTACGGCAACTGGATTACCCACGGCTCCCAGGTGGAAGAGGAGTCGGCGCTCGCGTGCGTGCGCGCGGCGCTGGACGTGGGCATCACCACCTTCGACACCGCGGACGTCTACGCGAGCACCAAGGCCGAAGAGGTCCTCGGGCGCGCGCTGAAGGGCCAGCGCCGCGCCGGCTACGAGCTCTTCACCAAGGTGTACTGGCCCACCGGCAACGGGAAGAACGACCGGGGCCTGTCGCGCAAGCACATCCTCGAGTCCATCGACGGTTCCCTGCGCCGCCTGCAGACGGACTACGTGGACCTGTATCAGGCGCACCGCTTCGACTTCGAGACGCCGCTGGAGGAGACGATGCTCGCGTTCGCCGACATCGTCCGCCAGGGCAAGGCGCTCTACATCGGCGTCTCCGAGTGGACGGCCGACCAGATTCGCCAGGGCGCCGCGCTGGCCCGCGAGCTGCGCGTGCCCTTCATCTCCAACCAGCCGCAGTACTCCATGCTGTGGCGGGTCATCGAGTCCCAGGTCATCCCCGCGTCCGACGCGGAAGGGGTGGGGCAGATTGTCTGGTCTCCCATTGCCCAGGGCGTGCTCACCGGCAAGTACCTTCCCGGCAAGCCGCCCCCGTCCGGCAGCCGCGCCACGGACCCGAGCGGCTCGCGCTTCATGACCCGGCTGCTGACGGATGACGTGCTCACCCGCGTGCAGCAGCTCCAGCCGCTGGCGAAGGAGGCGGGCCTGTCCATGGCCCAGCTCGCCATCGCCTGGGTGCTCCAGAACAAGAGCGTCGCCTCTGCCATCGTCGGCGCCTCCCGCCCGGAGCAGGTGCATGACAACGTGAAGGCCGCGGGCGTGAAGCTGGAGGCCGAGCTGATGCGCCGCATCGACACCGTGCTCGGCCCCGCCGTGGAGAAGGACCCGGGCCTCACCGAGAGCCCGCCCAAGCGCCCGTGAGCTACGCGGGGGGCCCGTCCTTCAAAGCGACAAGGCCCCGCATGTGAAGGGGCGACGACACCGGGAGGTCCCTGACTCCCGGTGGACGTGACGCATGCCCGGCGGGTGGGCATGCGAGCGAGGGAGGGGCACGGCGGACCGGATGCCACGGCGCCTGCCCCAACCCACTCTTGGGGACATGAGCGAACGGCGCACGTTGAGGAGCCTGTGGACCGAGACCGCGGAGCCGCGGTCCTACCCGCCCCTGCAGGGCGATGTCCGCACGGACGTGGTCGTCATCGGCGCGGGCGTGGCGGGCCTGACGACGGCCTACCTGCTGGCGAAGGAAGGCCGGAAGGTGCTCGTGCTGGACATGCACGAGCTGTGCAGTGGGCAGACCGGCCAGACGACCGCGCACCTCACCGAGTTCCTCGACGAGCGCTACCACACGCTCGAGCGCGACTTCGGCCAAGAGGGCGCGCGCGTGGCGGCCACCAGCGCCCGCGCGGCCATTGAAACCATTGGCGCGCTGGTGCAGACGCTGGGCATCGACTGCCAGTTCGAGCGGCTGCCCGCGTACCTGTACGCGAGCAAGGCGAGCCACGCGCATGACCTGGAGCGCGAGCTGGACGCGGCGCGCCGCGCCGGCGTGGACGTGTCCCTCACGCAAGACGTGCCGCTGCCCTTCCACGCGTCCCTGGCGCTGCGCGCCGAGTCGCAGGCCCAACTGCACCCGCGCCGCTATCTGCTCGGCCTCGCCGACGCGTTCGTGGCCCTGGGCGGCCGCATCTGCGAGCACACGCGCGTGCTGGAGGTGGAGGACGGCTCACCGGCGCGCGTGCACACCGAGCGCGGCACCGTCACCTGCGAGGACGTGGTGGAGGCCACGACGACGCCCCTCAACCGCGTCTTCCTCCACACCAAGCTCTACCCCTACCGCACCTACGCGCTCGCCGGCCGCCCCGGGCACGCCCCCGCGCATGCCCTCTTCTACGACACGGAAGACCCGTACCACTACATCCGCCCGGCCGGGGACCTGCTCATCATTGGCGGGGAGGACCACAAGGTCGGCGATGAGGAGGACACGACCCAGCCCTTCGCGCGGCTGGAGTCCTACGCCCGCCAGCACTTCGGGCTGCGGGAGGTGACACACCGCTGGAGCGGACAGGTCATCGAGCCCGCGGACGGGCTGCCCTACATCGGCCGCAACAGCCTGCGCCGCCACACCTGGGTGGCCACGGGCTTCTCCGGCACGGGCATCACCTTCGGCACCGTGGCGGGACTGGTGCTGCGTGACCAGCTCGCCGGCCGCGACAACCCCTTTGGCAGGCTCTTCACCGCCACGCGCGTGAAGCCGCTGGCCGCCGCGATGGAGTTCATGAAGGAGAACGCCCAGGTGGGCTACCACTTCGTGGCGGACCGCCTGCGCCCGGCCGACGCGCAGGCGTTGTCGGCGGTGCGCCCAGGCGAGGGAGCCATCGTCGAGCTCGACGGCAAGAAGGCCGCCGTGTACCGCGCGGAGTCCGGCGAGGTGCATGCGCTGTCCCCCGTCTGCACGCACCTGGGCTGCCATGTGAATTGGAACAAGGCGGAGAAGAGCTGGGACTGCCCCTGCCACGGCGCCCGCTACTCGCCGAGCGGGGAGGTGCTCAATGGCCCCGCCTCGCGCGCGCTCGCCGCGCTGCCCGTGCCGGGCCTGAACGCGGCGCCGAGGAC
>JBKGHK010000455.1:0-8200 GCA_046520375.1 Pyxidicoccus sp. 3LFB2 | reverse complement strand
GCTGGACGGGCCCGCCGCGCGGATGGAGCTCGCGAAGCGGCTGGAGGAGCGCTACCCGGGCTTGAGCTCCGTCTCACCGAAGAGGCTGTTGCCCCCGTCGATATAGAGGACGGGCAGGGGGCCCTTGCGCGCCTCCAGCACCTGCGAGGCCGCGCGGGCAATGCCGCCGCGCATGTTCTCGCTGCAGCCGCACGGGCCCAGGTAGCCGCGCGTGTCCGCGGAGATGAAGAGGATGGCGCCCGGAGCGTTGGAGGCCGTGGCCTGGGGCGCGGCGGAGGGTGCCGTCCCGGCTTCGGGCGCGGGGGACGCCGAGTCCTTGCGCATGCACCCGGCGAGCGACGCGCCCAGCAGCGCGGCGACGAGGACGCGGCGCATGGGGTTCACCAGAGGATGCTCTGCACCAGCTCGTCGATCTTCTCGCCCATCGCCTCCAGGCCGTTCACCTTGGACAGCGAGCCGTCGGCGCCGACCTGCTCGGCCAGCTTGGACAGCTCGTCGTCGGGGAGGCTGGAGAACAGGACGATGGGGATGTCCTGCGTGCCGTACTCGTTCTTCAGCGTCCGGCAGATGTCGGTGCCCTTGGCCTCGGGCATGTGGATGTCGGTGAGGATGAGGTCCGGCCGCCAGCTCTGGAGCGTCTTCTCGAACTCCATCAGGGTCGACGTGGCGATGACTTCGTAGCCCCGCGCCTCGAGCACCGCCTTCTCCATGGCGAGCGTGATTTCGCTGTCGTCAATCAGGAGGATTCTTCGCTTCTCGGACACGGCGACCTTCCTTGAGGGCCGTTTCTATCCTACCCCCACCCGCCGCACCAACGGTTTCCCATCCCCTGAGATGGCCCGCATGCTCCCACGTCCGCCTGTCCACCGTCGCACGCTCGCCCGCCCGTGGGGCGGCCCCGACTTCTTCCGGCATGACGCCCGAAAAGGAGTATGGAAGGACACCATGATGCACCGTGACAGTTGGGGCCTGCGGGCCCTCGTTCTCGTCTGGAGCGTCCTGTGGAGCCTCCCCGCCCTGGCGCTCAACTCCGGCCTGGGGACGCCTCCGCCCGGTGTGGACCGGCAGACGCCCCATGCCACCGTCCAGGGCTTCCTGGCCGCGGCCCACCGGGGGGACTACGCCCTGGCCGCCCACTACCTGGACCTGGACTTCATCCCCCGCGCCGAGCAGGCCGACCGGGGCTTCCAGCTCGCCCGCCGGCTGAAGTTCGTCCTGGACCGCAAGCTGGCGGTGGACCTGTCCTCCCTGAGCAAGGTGCCCGAGGGGGACCCGGCCAACTCGCGGACCCAGCAGGTGGGCACCATCCCCCTGGAGGGGGCCAACGTCGCCATCCGCATCCAACGGGTGACGGCGGATGGCGCGCTGGTGTGGGTGTTCAGCGAGTCCACGGTGCGGCAGGTGGACCCGCTCTTCGCGGCATATGGCCCCCGCGTCGCGGAGTGGCTGCCGCCCGTCTTCTTCTCCGACACGATTCTGGGGCTGGAGCCCTGGCAGTGGCTGGGGCTGTTGGTGGTGCTGCTGGGCGGCCTGACGCTGGCGGTGGTGGTGGAGCGGCTGTTGCTGGCCTTCACCCTGCGGCTGGCGCGCTGGACGCGCATCACCTGGGATGACGACCTGGTGTCCGCCGGCAAGGGGCCGCTGAAGCTGGTCCTCTTCGCCACGCTGCTGGTGGCGGGCACCACGCTCCTGCGGCTGCCGGGCCCGGCGCAGGAGTTCTTCAACCGGGTGGGCTACTCGCTGGGCGTCACCTCCCTGGCCTGGTTCATCCTGCGCTTCCTCCGGGTGTCCGCGGCCTTCGTGCAGAACCGCGTGTCCGTGGAGATGAAGGACGCGTCTCGCGCGCGCAGCGTCAGCACCCAGCTGGTGGTGCTGCGCTCCATCTTCGAGGTGGCCACCTACGTCATCGCCGCCGCGCTGCTGCTCATCCAGTTCGACGTGGTGCGCAGCGTGGGCGTGTCGCTGCTGGCCTCGGCCGGTATCGCAGGCCTCGTGCTCGGCCTCGCGGCGCAGAAGTCCATCTCCACGCTGCTGGCCGGCATCCAGCTGTCCATCACCCAGCCCATCCGCATTGGCGACACCGTCATCGTGGAGACCGAGTTCGGGACGGTGGAGCAGATTACGCTGACCTACGTGGTGCTGCGCACCTGGGACCAGCGCCGGCTCGTCATCCCCATCACCCAGTTCATGGACAAGCCCTTCCAGAACTGGAGCAAGGGGAGCCCGGAGATGCTGGGCGCCGTCACCCTCCAGGTGGACTACTTCACCGACATCAACGCCCTGCGCACGGAGCTGACGCGCATCCTGGAGGGCGAGGGCAAGGAGCTGTGGGACCGCCGGGTGGGCAACGTGGTGGTGCTGGAGGTGATGGACCGGACGCTCACCGTGCGGGCCCTCGTCAGCGTGGCCAACTCGGACAAGCTCTTCGATTTGCGCGCCCTGGTGCGGGAGCGGATGGTGGAATTCCTGCGCGCCAACCCGCAGTGGCTGCCCATTACCCGCACCGAGGCCCGCACGGTGCCCACGCCGCCCTCGTCGGACGGCAAGACGCCCCCCGCTCCCCAGCCCCCTCCCCGGGCCTGAGGGGCCAGGGTGGGATAAAGGTGCAGGGAGTCCTTGCTTGCCGGGCAGGGGCTCTTTGAATATTCGGCGCAGCGCGCCGTCGGAGCGCTGGAATTCACGCACCTACTGCTCGGGGGAGTCTTCGAGATGAAGCGTCATGTCAGGTTGTGCGGGGCCCTGGTGCTGCTGGCCGCCGCCGCGCCATTGACCGCCGGCGCGCAGGAGCGCGGCCGCACGGATGGGCCCGAGGAGTCGGAGTATGGCAAGGGCGGCTACGGGACCCGGGCGGGCGGGGCGTGTCGCTCCAGCTGGACTGGGGTGCCGCCGTCAACGCCGAGGAGCCGCCCCGGGGCGCGCCGGAGGGCCCGCCGCTGTACGTGGGCGCCACCGTGTCGCTGTGGGGGGATGACTGGTACCAGCTCGACGTGAGCGGGGCCTACATCTTCGACGGCGGACGCTTCGTCGGCATGATTGGCCCGCGCTTCCGCACGTGGGGCTGGCCGATTGTCTTCACGGCGGGCCTGAAGGCGGGCGCCATCGTGATTCCCGAGGGCGAGGGCCTGCGCTTCGGCATCTCCCCCCAGGTGGGCGCCGAGTTCTTCCTGGATGACGACGACAACATCCTGCTCGGCCTCAACTACAACCCGGACATCCCCATCGGTGGCGGCAGCGCCACGCATCGGCTGGGCATGGCCATCGGTTACAAGTTCTAGAGGGGGCCCACCATGATTGCCCACATCCTCGCCGCCACCCTGGCGGTGGCCGCCAGCCAGGCGCCTGTCGCGACTCCCGCCGGGCGCGGAAGTCCGCAAATCTCGCTGCCGTTCCCGTCTGGGAACGTGCAGACGTACAACATCATCCAGTGGGACCCGAACCAGCTCCCGCGCATCTACGAGCGCTCCGACCAGCTTCCGCTCACCGACGCGGAGCTGACCAAGCTGTCCCAGGCCGGCTTCGAGCCCGCGGACCTGGTGAAGATGATTGAGGAGCGCCGCTGCGCCTGCGACGCCAGCGCCGACGGCCTCATCCGCCTGAAGAAGGCGGGCGTGGACAAGGCGGTGCTCGCGGCGGTGTCCCGGCACGGGCTGGCCCCCAACCGGGCGCTCGACCTGCTGGTGACGCTCGACTTCACGGGCGAGAGCCGCACCGCGCGCGAGGCGTTCCTCTACTTCTTCGTGGACGACGGCGACATCACCCGCGTCTTCACCGCCAACATCCCGGAGCTGCTGCAGCGCCGCAACCGTCACGAGACGATGGTGGACCGCAGCGACATCCTGGTGGCCCGCACCGTGCGCCGCGTCCAGCTGGCGGGCAAGGTGGACCTGAAGACGTACGGCCCGCACAAGGTGATGGTGGCCGCCAGCGCCAGCCCCACGCTCACGCACCCCAACCAGCTCACCGAGCAGGAGCGGGCGAAGGCGCAGACCTACACCTTCGACTACCCGCGCGCCTCGCTGCAGAGCCTCTGCCGTCTGACGGCCGGCTACCGCCGCGACGCCGTGCTCGCCTACAAGTGGAACTTCGAAGGCAGCCGCTTCGAATGCGAATGGAACTAGGAGTCACCGCACCATGAACCCCCGCCGACTGCTTCTGTCCGCCTGCCTCGTCGCCACGCTCGCCGCGTGCGGCGGCCCGCGCGCCTATACGCGTGGGACGTACGAGGACCCCAACACCATCGAGATGCTGTCGGACCGTTTCAACGAGAACGACCTGCAGCTCATCGCGAAGAAGATGGCCCAGTCCCTGGCCGAGTCTCCGCGCTTCTCGCAGCCCCGCCAGGATGGCTCGCTGCCCATCGTCCTGGTGGGCAAGCTGAAGAACAGCACCTCCGAGCACATCGACATGCGCTCGCTGGGCGACAAGATTCAGACGGCCCTCGCGCAGACGGGCCGCTTCGCGCTGGTGGACCAGGCCGCGCGCCAGGACATCGCCGAGGAGTACGAGTACCAGCAGTCCGGCTACGTCGACCCGAACGCCGCCAAGGCGCCGGGGCAGCAGTCGTCGGTGGACTTCCTGATGACGGGCGACCTCGCCTCCATCATCCAGGAGGTCGGCAACGACAAGCTCGTCTATTACAAGATGACGGCGAAGCTGAGCAACGTGCGCACCGGCCTCATCGAGTGGACGGACGAGAAGCAGATCCGCAAGAAGTTCGAGAAGAAGAACGTCGGCTGGTAGGCCGCCGTCGGTGTCCTCCCCGCGAAGGTCCGCTTCCATGAGGTCGTCCCTCCATCGCGGCCCGCTCCACCTGTCCCGGTGGGGCGGGCTGGCGCTGTTGAGCCTGCTCCTGCTGTCCGGCTGCGCCAGCGACTACGTGGCGCGGACGCGAGGCGTGCGCTCGGCGTACCAGTCGGAGGACTACCCGCGCGCCCTGGAGGCGCTGGAGGGCGCCGCCAGGGCGGGGGTGGAGAAGGACCGGCTGCTCGTGCTCCTGGACAAGGGCATGGTGCTGCATGCCGCCGGCAAGTGGGCGGAGAGCAACGCGGTGCTGGAGGAGGCGGAGCGGCTCAGCCAGACGCTCGACGGTGTCTCCATCAGCGAGGAGGCCGGGGCGCTCGTCTCCAACGAGCGCCAGCGCGCGTACCGCGGGGAGGACTTCGAGAAGCTGATGATTTCCGTCATCCAGGCGCTCAACTACGCCGAGCTGGGCGAGGACGAGAGCGCGATGGTGGAGGTCCGCCAGGTCAACGAGCGCCTGGAGAAGATGGTCACCGACGAGAAGAAGCCGTACGAGCAGCTCGCGATTGCGCGCTACCTGGGCGGCATCATCCGCGAGGACCAGCGTGACTGGGACTCGGCGTACATCGACTACGCGAAGGCGTACGAGCTGGAGCCCCAGCTGGGCGCGCTGGTGGAGCCGCTCTTGCGGCTGGCGAAGCTGGCCGGTCGGGACGACGCCTACGCCCAGCTTTTGGCGAAGCACCCGGACGTGCCGCACGCGCCGCTGGCGCCGGGCGAGGCCCAGGTCGTCGTGGTGGTGGAGGCCGGCCTGTCTCCGGAGAAGGAGCGGGCCTCTCGGGACGGCGCCGGAGGCGGGGACCTCATCGAGGTGCCCGTGTACCGGGACAGGAGCGGCGCACCCGTGGTGCGGGTGTCCCTGGGGGACGAGTCCCAGCGGGCGGTGACGGTGACGTCGATTGCGCAGGTGGCGCGCGTGCACCTGGACGACCGCATCGGCCGCATGGTGGCGAAGCAGCTCGCGGGCGCGGCGGTGAAGGCGGGCCTCGCGGCGGGCGTGGGGCGCGCTGACCAAGAGCGAGGAGGTGGGCGTGCTCACCTTCTTGCTGCTCAACTCAATGAACGCGCCGGACCTGCGTTCCTGGCTTTCCCTGCCGGCGGAGTTCCAGGTGGCGCGCTTCCGGGTTCAGGCCGGCAGCCATACCGTGCGTGTGGAGGCAGGGGGCCGCACGTCGGAGCATGTGGTGGACGTGAAGCCCGGGCGGGTGGGGCTCATCGTGGTGCGGCGCTACTGAGCGACAGCGGTTTGCTGAAGCGCCGTTCAAATCGGTCAGATTCCAGATTCGCGAATCTGGAATCTGATTGATGTAGGGTGCGCGCCCCATGTCGTCGGTCCTGGCCACGGTGGCCCTCTATTCCGTCATCATCGTCCTGGGCTCGCTCGCGGGCGCGGTGGTGGTGGTGTGGAATCAGCAGCCCACGCAGCTGGTGCGCTTCCTGGCCTTCGCGGCCGGAGTGATGCTGGGCGCGGCCTTCTTCCACATGCTGCCCGAGGCGTACTCCGGAGGCGGGTGGTGGGCCTTCGCGCTGGTGCCGGCCGGCTTCGTCTTCATCCTGGTGCTGGAGCGCTACCTGGTGGCGCACGCGGGGGAGGATGTGCCCGGCGACCACATGTCCAGCACCGGTGAGCCGGCGCAGCCCGGCCAGGTGCTGGGGCTCACCGCGTTCATCGGCCTGTCCACGCACACGCTGTTCGACGGGATTGCCCTGGGCTCGGCGGTGGAGGAGGGCGTGGGGCTGATGGCGCTGCTGGCCATCGTCTCGCACAAGGTGCCGTCCGCGCTGTCGCTCGCGTCCATCCTCAAGGCGGAGGGCCGGAGCCGCGCGTCCGTGCTGCTGCTGTCCACGCTGTACGGGATGATGGTGCCGGCGGGCGCGGCGCTCTATTTCCTCTTCGACGCGGTGCTGAACTTCGAGAGCCTCGCCGCCAAGGCGCTGGCCTTCTCGGCGGGCACGTTCCTCTACATCGCGGTGTCGGACCTGCTGCCGCACGTGCACCGGCACGGCAAGGACCACCCGGGGCGCAACGTGCTGGCGCTGTTCGGCGGCCTGCTGTTGATGTTCCTCCTCGCGCAGTGGATGGGGCACCCGGCGGGGCACTGAGCGCGGGCCCGACAGCCTGGGACTTCCATGGAAAAACGCACCGACTGGTACGAGCACCCCGAGTACTACGAGGCCATCTTCGGCACCGACACGGTGCGCGAGGTGGACTTCCTCCAGGCGCTCAGCGAGCGCCACGGCACCGGCGGCAAGCTGTGGCTGGAGCCCGCCTGTGGCGCTGGCCGACTGGTGGCCGAGGCCTCCAGCCGGGGCCACCGGGTGGTGGGCTACGACATCTCCGAGGCGATGCTGAAGCATGCGCGCAAGCGCCTCACCCCCGCGCAGCGTCGCCGGGTGCAGCTGTCCCCGTCGCGCATGGAGTCCTTCGCCGAGCCCTCGCTGGAGGGGCGCGTGGACCTGGCGCACTGCCTCGTCTCCACCTTCCGCTACCTGGACAGTGAGACGGCGGCGCGCGAGCACCTCATCGGCACGCGCAAGCTGCTCAAGCCCGACGGCATCTACGTGCTCGGCTTCCATCTGACGGACTACGCGCGCACCAGCCCGGAGCACGAGCGCTGGGTGGGGCAGGTGGGCCAGGACAAGGTCATCTGCAACACGCACGAGGGCCTGCCCGAGCGCCGGGCCCGCCGCTCCGCCATGCGCAACCGGCTGCGTGTCACCGGGCCGGGCAAGGACTGGCTCATCGAGACGACGTGGTTCTTCCGCACGTACAGCGCGCCGCAGGCGGGGAAGCTGTTCCGCGACGCGGGGCTGCGCGTGCTGGCCTCGTACGACTTCGACTACGACCTGGCCTCGCCCGTGGGCCGGGGCAGCCGCCGGCTGGACAGGGTCTTCATCCTCCAGCCGGACGGGACGCGGTAGGGCCCTTCACTCCGGCCCGGCGGCGTTGGCCAGCACGTAGCAGAGCTCGCGCAGCGCCGCCCGGCGCATGGAGGCCACGTCCGCGAAACCGTCGGCCTGTGCGGCCCTGTCCAGCGACGACGGCAGCAGCCGGCCCTGGCGCTCCTCGAAGTACCAGCGCCACAGCATGTCCTCGGTGATGCCCGCGTCCTCGAGGCGCGGCACGCCGATTCCCGCCTCGGTGAGCACGCGCTCCTTGTCGCGGGCCCGCTCCAGCAACTCGCCGTACTCGCCCGTCAGCCGCAGGTGGTCCGCGAGGTGTCGCAGCACGTCCGGCTCGAAGAGCGTCTCCACCCAGCGCACGTGGGACTCGTCGCGCAGCAGCCGTCCCAGGTCATCCACCTGCTGCTCCGCCTGCCAGCGCTCGAAGGACCTGGGCGCGAGGCGGGCGAAGCCTTGCCTCGCTTGGTACCTCGACACAGAGGTTCTGGCCGATTGG
>JBKGHK010000454.1:0-8243 GCA_046520375.1 Pyxidicoccus sp. 3LFB2 | reverse complement strand
GGACAGCGACATCGCCGGTGGCGCGCTTCAACGCGGACGGCACGCTGGACACGAGCTTCGGCGCCAACGGCATCTCCCGGCTGGACTGGAGCACGGTGGCGGGCGGCACGCGTGACGCGGTGTGGGGCCTCGCGGTGGACGGCGATGACCGCGTGGTGCTGTTCGGCTCCAAGCGGGGCGAGGGCACCCGCGTCGACGCGGACCGCGTCGTCGCGCGGCTGACGGAGAATGGCGCGCTGGACACGGCGTTCGGCACCGACGGCCTGACGGTCCTCAACATCGGCAACCTGGGTGACAACGCGCGCCATGGCATCGTCCAGCTCGACGGGAAGATTGTCGCCTCCGGCTACATGTCCCAGCCCACGGGCGTGGGGACGCAGTCGGCCAACCGCATCGTCCTCCAGCGGCTGAACGCCGATGGCAAGCCGGACGAGACGTTCGGCTTCAAGGGCGTGCTGAGCTCGGCGCCGTTCCAGGCCCAGAGCCCCACCAACCCCGAGTGGGGCATGGTCGAGGCCTACGCCGTGGGCGTCCAGGCCGACGGCAGCTACGTCACCACCGGCTACGGCCGCACCGCGTCCTCGGGCACGGTGGACCTGGTCTCCTTCCGCTACTCGGGCACGGGCCAGCTGGACTCGCAGTGGGGCACCAACGGCTCCGTGGTGCTGGACCTGGTGGGCGCGGATGACCGCGGCCGCCACATGGTCGTCCTGAAGAACGACAACGTGTGCATGGTGGGCAGCGGCAAGCCCACGACGTCGAAGATTTCGGCCATGGTGCTGATGCTCGACAAGAGCGGCCGGCCGGACACGACCTACACGCCGGACGGCTACAAGCTCTTCGAGTACGAGCGCGCGGAGTCGGCCTTCTTCGGTGCGGCCACCTCGAAGGATGGCGACTGGGTCGCCGCGGCGGGCTACCGCTCCGGGGACAACCAGGACGCCGACGCCGTCCTCGCCATCATCCCGGTGGCGGGCAACCCCGGCCAGGAGGTCTCCAAGGCCACGCCCATCTCCGAAACCGAGGATGACCGCTTCTGGGCCGTCGCCTTCGATAGCGCCAACAAGGTCTACGGCGCGGGCTTCGTCACCGAGGGTGGCGACAACCGGATGGTCGTCGCGCGCTTCAACACGGACGGCTCGCTCGACACGTCCTTCGGCACCGGCGGCATCGCGAAGCTGAACATCGCCGTCGCGAAGACCGAGGAGACCGTGCGCGGCATCGCCGTGCAGAGGAACGGCAAGATCGTGGTGGCGGGCCCCATCGAGAAGCTGTAGCCCGCGCTTCGATAAGTAGAACCAGACGTGAGAGCCGGGGCAGGCGGGCCGTGTGTGGGCCGCCTCCCCGGCTTCTGGCATCTGGGGGTACGGAATTTCCCGGCAGCGACAACTCCGGTAGCGACAGCAAAGGCGAAACGCCTCAGATGGCACTGTTCTTCGACGAGAGGCTGATGCGGGCGCGGGCGTGGCTGGTTCCGGCACTCTTGCTGGCGGGCGTGTCGCCAGCGAAGGCCCAGAGCGAGGCGCAAGGCGCCGATGCGGGCACCCCGGCGCTCCCGGGTGAGCAGCAGGCGCCCGAGGCCGCGCAGGTCCCGCCCCCGAACATCGACGGCCCGGCGCCCGCCACGCAGGTGCCTCCCACCGAAGTGCCGCAGGTGCCCGTGGACCTGGGGCCCATTCCTCCCCCGACCGAGGCCGCGCAGGTCCCTGGCGACCCGGCGCCTGGCGCCGACGCGCCGCGGATGGAGGGCGGCACCGGCGTGTCGATGGAGGCCCTGGCCACCGACCCGGGCCAGAAGAAGTTCGAGAGCGTGGTGGTGGGCACCTCGGAGACGCGGACGAGCGGCTCGGTGCACGTGCTCAAGCCGGGCCAGCTGGAGCGCTTCGAGCAGGACGACCCCACCGCGGTGCTCCAGTCCGTGCCCGGTGTGTACGCCCGCGGTGAGGACGGCTACGGGCTGCGGCCCAACGTGGGCCTTCGCGGCGTCAACCCGGACCGCAGCAAGAAGGTGACGCTGCTGGAGGATGGCGTCCTCTTCGGCCCCGCGCCGTACTCCGCGCCGGCCGCGTACTACTTCCCGCTCATCACCCGCATGCAGTCGGTGCGCATCCTGAAGGGCCCCTCCGCCATCCAGCACGGCCCGCAGACGGTGGGCGGCTCGGTGGAGTTCATCACCCGCGACATCCCCGTGGCCGAGTCGGTGTGGCTGGACGTGGCGGGCGGCGGCTACCTGTACGGCAAGGCCCACGGCGTCTTCGGCGCGAGCACCGAGCGCGCGGGCTTCCTGCTGGAAGGCGTGCACCTGCGCAGCAACGGCTTCAAGGAGCTGGACGGCGGCGGCCACACGGGCTTCCGCCGCAACGAGTGGATGGCCAAGGGCCGCTACCAGCTCGTCCCCGAGGGCCCCGCGCGCCAGAGCCTCCAGCTCAAGCTGGGCTACTCCGACGAGGCCTCCAACGAGACGTACCTCGGTCTGAGCGACGCGGACTTCGACGCCAACCCGCTGCGCCGCTACGGCGCCAGCCGCCTGGACCGCATGGAGAACCACCGCACCCAGGGGGTCCTCAGCCACCTGCTGGAGGCCGGCTCCCTGGCAGTGACGACCACCGCGTACCGCCAGGACTTCGCCCGCGTGTGGCGCAAGGTGAACCGCTTCCGGGGCACCTCCATCGCCGACGTGCTCGCGGACCCGACGAGCGCGCGCAACGCCATCTACTACGGCGTCCTCACCGGCGAGCTGGACAGCTCCTCGGCGCAGGAGGCGCTGCTCATCGGCCCCAATGACCGGACCTTCGTGTCCCAGGGTGTCCAGAGCGTCGCGCGCTGGAGCGCCACCACGGGCCCGCTGCGCCACAGCCTGGAGGTCGGCGCGCGCTACCACTTCGACAGCATCGACCGGCTCCACACCGAGGACGCGTTCCTCGTGGTGGGCGGCGAGCTGGTGGACGCCGGTGAGGCCACGGCCACCACCGCCAACAACAAGGACTCCACCAACGCCGTCGCGCTGCACGTGACGGACGCCATCGCCTGGGGCCCGGTGGTGCTGACCCCGGGCGTGCGGCTGGAGCTCATCCGCTCGCGCTCGGTGGACCGGCTGACGGGCGAGGCGACGTCGGGCTCGCTGGAGGCGCTGATGCCCGGCCTGGGCATCTACGGCGGCCTCACCCGCGAGCTGGGCCTGTTCGCGGGCGTGTACCGCGGCTTCTCGCCGCCCGCGCCGGGCCAGCCCGACTCGGTGCTGCCCGAGCGGAGCATCAACTCCGAGGCCGGCGTGCGGTGGACGCGCCGGGGCGAGCGCTTCGAGGTGGTGGGCTTCTTCAACGACTACTCGAACCTCACCGACATCTGCACCTTCTCCAGCGGCTGCCTGGACGCGGACCTGGACCGGCAGACGGACGCGGGCCAGGCGCGCATCTACGGCCTGGAGGCCTTCGCGGAGAAGACCTTCCGTCCCGGCGGCGGCCTGACGTTCCCCCTCTCGCTGTCCTACACCCTCACGAAGACGGAGCTGCTGGAGTCCTTCCAGTCGGCGGACCCGCAGTTCGGCAACGTGAGCGCGGGGGACGAGCTGCCCTACGTGCCCCGCCACCAGCTCTTCGCCACGGTGGGCGTCGAGGGCCGGCTGGGCGGCGTCGCCATCAGCACGCTCTTCGTGGACACCATGCGCGAGGAGGCGGGGCAGGGCGAGGTGCCCGAGGGGCAGCGGACGGACGCGCTGCTGACGTTCGACGTCAACGCGAACTGGGTCTTCTCGCGCTGGGGCCAGCTCTACCTGAGCGCGCGCAACGTGCTGGACACCCAGGCCATCGTCTCGCGCCGGCCGTATGGCGCCCGGCCCAATGCTCCCAGGACGGTCATCCTCGGCTTCAAGCTCAACCTGTGACACCCGCGGGCCCCGGGGCGTCCGCACCGTTCGCCCCGGGACAGGTGCCCGTCACGCTCAAAGATAGAAACGGTCTGTCACGCCGGCCGTACGCTGGAGGATGGCACTCCAGCCCAGCCACACGTCGATGCCGCTCTGCCCGGCCAGGGGCTCCGCGCCCAGCGCGCCGAGCGAGCCCGTGCAGCCCGCGAGGGTGAACAGCCCCGAGTCCCGCAGGTGCTCCAGCAGGACGCGGGGTGTGGGCATGCCCCGCGACTCGAAGCGGTCCGCCACGTCGGGGCGCCCCGCGAAGTCGGGCTCGTCCAGGGCGTCCTTCAGGAAACGCTCCAGGGCCCACCAGAAGAGGTACACCTCCGCCCGCCGTCCGGACGCCACCGCCGCCGCGGCGATGGACAGACCCTGATGTACGCGGTCGTAGTCCCCACTGTGCAGGAAGACGACCACCTTGGCCGGGGGCGTGCTCACCCGGGCCTCATACCGCCCACAAGCCGGGGTCGTCCATTCACACCCACGGGGCGACCGCTCGGGGTCCTTTGGCTTGCACCCCGGCCCTGCGCCTTGCTAGGAAACCCCCGGCCATTCAGGCACTTACACGCTTCGGGCGTTTCTGGCGGACCGGGTTCGAGCACCATGGGCGAGGACATCACAGCCAAGCGCAAGGATGCCCACCTGGACCTGTGCGCCACTGGCGACGTCGAGCCCCGGGAGAACAGCACCCTGCTGGAATGTGTCCGCCTGGTCCACTGCGCCATGCCGGAGATGGCGGTGGACGACGTGGACCTGACCACCCCGTTCCTCGGCAAGCGGCTGCGCTACCCGCTGCTCGTCACGGGCATGACGGGGGGCACCGAGCGGGCCGGCGCCGTCAACCGCGACCTGGCCCTGCTGGCCGAGCGCCACGGGCTGGCCTTCGGTGTGGGCAGCCAGCGGGCCATGGCGGAGGACGCCTCGCGGGCCGCCTCGTTCCAGGTGCGGCAGGTGGCTCCCACGGTGGCGCTCTTGGGCAACATCGGCCTGTATCAGGCGGTGCGGCTGGGCGTGGACGGGGCCAGGCGGCTGGTGGACGCCATCCGCGCGGACGGGCTCGCGCTGCACCTCAACGCCGGCCAGGAGCTGACGCAGCCGGAGGGTGACCGGGACTTCCAGGGCGGCTACCGCGTGGTGGAGGCGCTGGTGCGTGCCTTCGGCGACCGGCTGCTGGTGAAGGAGACGGGCTGCGGCATCGGCCCGGACGTCGCCCGGCGCTGGTGGAGCTGGGGGTGCGCAACCTGGACGTGTCCGGCCTGGGTGGCACCTCGTGGGTGCGGGTGGAGCAGCTGCGCGCCTCGGGCGTGCAGGCGGAGCTGGGGGCCGAGTTCAGCGCGTGGGGCATCCCCACCGCGGCGGCCATCGCCAGCGTGCGGCGGGCCGTGGGCACGGACACCCGGTTGGTGGCCAGCGGCGGTATCCGGACGGGTTTGGAAGCAGCCAAGGTGCTCGCGCTGGGCGCGGACCTGGCGGGCATGGCGCTGCCGCTGTTCCGCGCGCAGCAGACCGGTGGACTTGAGGGGGCGGAGGCCGCGCTGGGAGTCATCCTGGCGGGGCTGCGGCAGGCGCTTGTCCTGACGGGGAGCAGAAGCTGCGCTGAACTTCGGCAGCGGCCCCGGGTGGTCACTGGAGAGTTGAAGGATTGGCTGGCGGCTCTGTAGGAGTCCGCGCCGAAGTGGGGAAGGAAGAACATGTCTGAGACCGTGACGTCCCGGCTTTCCGGGTTCCACAAGCTGCCGATGGAGGAGCGCCTCGCGCAGCTCGCCCGGATGTTCCGGCTCACGCCCGAGGACCTGCAGCAGCTGAGCGGCACGCAGTCGCTGCAGCCCGTGCTGGCGAACCAGATGATTGAGAACGCGGTGGGGACGTTCTCCCTGCCGCTGGGGATTGGCCTCAACATGCAGGTCAACGGGCGCGACTACCTCGTGCCCATGGCCGTGGAGGAGCCCTCCGTCGTCGCCGCGGTGTCCTTCGCCGCCAAGATTGTCCGCGAGGCGGGTGGCTTCACCGCCGAGGCCGACGAGTCGATGATGATTGGCCAGGTGCAGGTGACCCGGTACGGGGACCCGACCACGGCCACGGAGAACATCCTCGCGCACAAGGAGCAGATCCTCGCGCTGGCCAACAGCTTCCACCCGTCCATGCTGGCGCGCGGTGGCGGCGCCCGGGACGTGGAGGTGCGCGTGCTCCCGGCTCCGGAAGGGCCGCGCGGCGAGCCGCTGCTCATCGTCCACATCCTCATCGACACGCAGGAGGCGATGGGGGCCAACCTCATCAACACCGTCGCCGAGGGCATTGCCCCGCTCATCGAGCAGATTACGGGCGGCAAGGTGTACCTGCGCATCCTCTCCAACCTGGCCGACCGCCGGCTGGCGCGGGCCATGTGCCGAATCCCCCTGGCGCAGCTGGCGGACTTCAACATGCCCGGCGAGGAGATTGCCGAGGGCATCGCCCAGGCCAGCCGCTTCGCCGAGGCGGACCCGTACCGCGCGGCCACGCACAACAAGGGCGTGATGAACGGCATCGACTCGGTGGCCATCGCCACGGGTCAGGACTGGCGCGCGATTGAGGCCGGCGCGCACGCGTTCGCCTGCCGCGGCGGGCAGTACCGGCCGCTGTCCACCTGGTACCTGGAGGAAGGGCACCTGGTGGGCCGGATTGAACTGCCCATGGCGCTGGGCACGGTGGGTGGCCCCATCAAGGTGCACCCGGGCGTGCAGATGTCGCTCAAGCTGATGCGCACCAACAGCGTGCGCGAGCTGGCCATGGTGTTCGCGGCGGTGGGGCTCGCGCAGAACTTCGCGGCGCTGCGGGCGCTGGGCAGCGTGGGCATCCAGAAGGGCCACATGGCGCTGCATGCGCGCTGCGTGGCGGTGACGGCGGGCGCGCGCGGCCACTGGGTGGAGAAGATTGCGAATCTCCTGGTGAAGGCCGGGCACGTGAAGGTGGAGAAGGCCCGCGAGCTGCTCGCCAGCCTGCCGGCCGAGGACGCCGCGGCCGCCACCGGCACCAACGGCTGAGCCCGTGGCCCCGCGCTCTCCACCCCTGACCGCCTTTGGCGCCGGCAAGGTCATCCTGCTCGGCGAGCACAGCGTGGTGTATGGCCACCCGGCGCTGGCCGGGCCGCTGTCCCAGGGGGTGACGGCGCGCGGAGTGCCCGCGAAGCGCTGTCAGCTGTCGTTGCCCTCCCACCTCAGCCGGGCGCAGCGCGCGCAGCTCACCGCGGCCTTCGCCCGCGCGGCGGAAGCACCGGCTCGCCGCTGGTGAAGGTGACGCTGGAGGCGGACTGCCGCTGGCGGTGGGGCTGGGCAGCTCCGCGGCGCTGTCGGTGGCGTGTGCGCGTCTGCTCCTGAAGGCGGCGGGGCAGCATCCCACGCCGACGGAAGCCGCGCGGGTGGCGTGGGCCATGGAGCAGGAGTTCCACGGCACGCCCTCGGGCGTGGACCACACCACCAGCGCCACGGAGCAACTCGTCCTCTACCGGCGCAAGCCGGCCACGGACACGGTGGGCACGGGGCGGGTGGTGGACAGCCCGAAGCCCCTGCACGTCGTGGTGGCGCTGGCCGGTGAGCGCAGCCCGACGAAGGCCACGGTGGGGGCGCTGCGTGAGCGCCAGGCCCGCTGGCCCGAGCGCTACACGCGCCTCTTCACGGAGATGGGGCGGGTGGCGTCCGAGGGCGCGAAGGCGGTGGAGGCGGGAGATCTGGAGGCACTGGGTGACGCGATGAACGTCAACCAGGGCCTGCTGGCGGCGCTGGGGCTGTCGTCGCCCCCGCTGGAAGAGATGGTGTACCGGCTGAGGGGGCTGGGGGCGCTGGGCGCCAAGCTCACCGGGGCCGGCGGAGATGGTGGGGCCGTCATCGGCCTGTTCCTCGAACCTGCGCCCGCGGTGAAGCAGCTCACCGCCCTGGGCGTGCGCTGCTTCAGCAGCCAGCTCGCGGGTCCGCGGGCGTCGTGAGTCCTCCCATGAAAGCCACAGCCCTGGCGCACCCCAACATCGCCCTGGTGAAGTACTGGGGGAAGCGGGACGAAGCGCTCATCCTCCCTCACCAGTCCAGCCTCTCGCTGACGCTGTCGCCGCTGTCGGTGACGACGACGGTGGAGTTCGGCGTGGGCTCTGACTTCGTGGAGCTCAACGGCCACACCGCCAAGGGCAGCGAGCGCGAGCGCGTGCTGCGCCTCCTGGAGTCGGTGCGCGCGGCGGCGAAGAAGGATTTGGGCCCGGCGAAGGTGGTGTCGCGCGGCGACTTCCCCATGGCGGCGGGGCTGGCGAGCAGCCCCAACTTCATCAACCCGCAGTTCCTCATCTACAAGGTCTGCTACGAGGGCGGGA
>JBKGHK010000453.1:0-8269 GCA_046520375.1 Pyxidicoccus sp. 3LFB2 | reverse complement strand
GTGGCGGGCCCCGGGGCGTGGGGGCCCGGCGGGCAGCTCCCGGCCCGCTCGTCCACCTGCACCACCTTGGCCCCCTCGGGCGGGGCCAGCTCGTAGAGCGTGAGGTCCGGCCGGCCATTGAGGGTGATCTGCTGGTAGCGCAGCTGGAGCCGCGTGTTGGCCTGCTCGGCCACCAGCTCCACCTTGCCGGGGAAGATGAGGGGGCCCTTCTCCAGGAAGTCGTCGAAGGCCAGGTCGTACCCGGGGATGCCCCGCACCTGGCTCGTCACCACGCGCAGGTACTTCGTGTGCACTTGGAGTACCTGGGTGGCCTTTCCCCGGTGGAGCGTCAGGACGTAGAAGCCCTTCTTGCGGTCCAGCTCCAGCTCCATCCGCTCCGGGGGGATGAGGGGCACCTGGCCGAGCATGATGGCCACCAGCTCCTGGCTCGGCAGCACCACCGGGAGGAAGCGCGACACGTTCTCCGGGCTGGCCGGCCCCTGGTACCAGGTGTTCGTCTCCGTCTGGTACAGCCCGAAGCCCTGCCCATCCGACACCAGGGAGGCGAGCGGGCGATTGAAGAAGTCGAACGTCTCCAGGTGCAGCATCGCCGGGCGGGTGACGGACACGAACATGCTGAGCGTCCCGCTGCCCTGGGGGGACTCGACGCGCAGCTTGGAGTCGCCCTCCAGCTGCACGATGTTGTCCTGGTTCTCCTTGACGCGTTGGTAGACGACATTCGCGTCGGTGAGCTCGCCCTCGGGCCCGAACTCGATTCGCTTGTGGCAGGCGGAACTGAGGACTGCCAGGAAGATTGCGGCGGCTGCGCGGTTCATATCTCCTAGTCTGGGCCATGCCGCCCTGCCCGGTCACCCACCAATGAGCCTGAAAGACATCCTTCATTACCTCGAGCTGGGCGGCGTCACCCTTGCCCTGCTGCTGCTGGCCTCCGTCGTGGCGCTGATTGTCGCCATCGAGCGGCTCATCGCGCTGTGGGGGGTGAGCGAGCGCTCCCGCACCCTGGGCGAGACGGTCAACAAGCACCTCTTGCGCGGGGACGTGGCCGCGGCCCGCACCGCCGCCGAGCGCTCGGACTCGGTGGCCGCCGACATCTTCCTCGCCGGCTTCGACCGGCTGGAGCGAGCGCGCACCTCGGGCGGCGCCGGGGTGGAGGCCGCCGTGGAGCGCGAGCGCGCCCAGGTGGGCCTGAAGCTGCGCCGCAACCTGTGGGTGCTGGCCACCATCGGCTCGATTACCCCCTTCGTGGGCCTGTTCGGCACCGTGGCGGGCATCATGCGCTCCTTCAAGGACCTGGGCCTGGACGTGGAGGCCGGCGGCACCGGCGGCAGCGCGGCGGTGATGACGGGCATCTCCGAGGCCCTCGTCGCCACCGCGGTGGGCATCCTCGTCGCCGTGCAGGCCATGGTCTTCTACAACTACTTCCAGGCCCGCCTCTCCCGCGTGCTGGTGGAGCTGCGCCTGCTGGGCGACGAGTTCGTGGAGCTGCTCAAGGAGCGCGCCTCGGGCGCCCCCCTGCCCCCAGAGCCCGCCCCCACCCGCGAGTCCCCGCCGCCCGCGGTGACACGCCCCGACCCGAAACTCGCTTGAGCCCGGAGGACCACCACCATGGCCATGGGAAAGACGCCGGGGGACAACGAGGGCGACGAGGGCGTCTTCGCTGAAATCAACATCACCCCCCTCACCGACATCTTCCTGGTGCTGCTCATCATCTTCATGGTGACCAGCTCCGTCATCGTCCAGCAGGGGCCCGGGGGCGGCGCGAAGGCCGGCCTCAAGGTGAACCTGCCCAAGGGCGGCGCCGCGGACATCACCGCGCGCACCACGGACCTGTCCGTGGCGGTGCTCGCCGACGGGCGCTTCGTGCTCGCCGGCAACGTCGTCTCCGAGGAGGAGCTGCGCAAGACGTTCGACGACGCGAAGCTCAAGGACCCCGACACCGTCGTCATCGTCCAGGCCGACGAGGGCGTCCCCCACGGCACCGTGGTGCAGGTGATGGAGCTGGCGAAGAAGGCCGGGCTCGGTCAGCTCGCCATCGGCGTGCGCGAGGGCGAGTAGCCCTCTCGAAGGCCGCATGAAGCACGAAGGCCACCCGGGCAGCTGTTGCCCAGGTGGCCTTTATGTTTCAGGCCCCCTCTCTCAGGGGGCCGTTACGGGCCCGCGCCTCAGACGGAGCCGAACGCGGCGTCCGTGATGTCCATCGGCGAGGTGTCCTCGGAGGCAATCATCCGCGCGGCCTGCTCCACGCCGGGCAGCACGTTGCGGGCGTAGAAGAGGGCGCTGAACTTCTTGCCCTCGTAGAAGGCCTTGTCTGGGTGGTCCGCGGACAGCGAGGCCTGGGCCTTGTCGGCGATGAGGGCGGCGTCCAGCAGCAGCCAGCCCACGGCGACCTCGGACATCATCTGCAGGAAGCGGTTGGCGGACAGCGGAATCAGCGGGAACTTCCCGCCGTCCTGGGACCAGCCGAACACCGTCATGGCGCTGGCCATGAGGGCCTCCTGCGCGGCGGCGAGCGTCTTCACGGCCTCGCCGTACACGGCGTGCTCGCGGTTCGCCTCGATGAAGGAGCCCACGTCTCCCATGAACTGCTGGAAGTGCGTGCCACCGGCCTGGCCCAGCTTGCGGCCCACCAGGTCCATGGCCTGGATGTGGTTGGTGCCTTCGTAGATGGCGAAGATCTTCGCGTCGCGGGTGTACTGCTCCACCGGGTAGTCCTGGATGTAGCCGGCGCCGCCGTAGACCTGGATGGCCTGGGCGCACAGGCGGAAGGACTGGTCGGAGCCGTAGGCCTTCACCAGCGGGGTGAGCAGCTCCACCTGGCCCTTGTGGTAGGTGGCCGCGTCATCGTCCTTGCCGGACAGCTGGCGCGCCTTGTCCAGGTGCATGGCCAGCTTGATGATGAGCGAGCGGATGCCCTCCACGTGCGCCTTCATGTCCAGCAGCATCCGGCGGACGTCCGGGTGCTCGATGATGGCGGCGCGGGGCGCGGTGGGGTCCTTCCACTTGGTGAAGTGCGAGCCCTGCTTGCGGTCCTTCGCGTAGTCGAGCGCGTTGTAGTACGCGGCCGACGCCAGCCCGAGGCCCTGGATGCCCACGGCGATGCGCGCGCCGTTCATCATCTTGAACATCTGGCTCATGCCGACGTGCTCGACGGTGCCCACGAGCTCGCCCACACACGCGTCGTTCTCACCGAAGTTGAGGACACAGGTGGCCGAGCCGTTGATGCCCATCTTGTGCTCGATGGAGCCCACGCCCACGTCGTTGGGCTGGCCGGGGCTGCCGTCCGCGTTGATGCGCAGCTTGGGGACGATGAACAGCGACAGGCCCTTGGTGCCCGGCGAGGCGCCGTCGATGCGCGCGAGCACGAGGTGGATGATGTTCTCCGCCATGTCGTGGTCGCCGCCGGAGATGAAAATCTTCGTCCCGCGGATGTTGTAGGTGCCGTCGCCGTTGCGGCGGGCCGTGGACTTGGCCGCGCCCACGTCCGAGCCGGCGTGCGGCTCGGTGAGGCACATGGTGCCGCCCCACGTGCCGTTGAGCATGCGCTCCACGAACTGCTTCTGCTGCGCGGGGGTGCCGCACTCGGCGATGACCTCCGCCGCGCCGAAGGCCAGGCCCGGGTACATGTTGAAGGCCGTGTTGGCGCCCGACAGCAGCTCCTCCACCGTCACCTGGAGCATCATCGGCGCGCCCTGGCCGCCGTGCTCGGGGTCCACGGACACCGTCTTGAAGCCCTGCTCGTAGAGCTTCTTCCACGCGTCCTTGAAGCCCGTCGGGGTGAAGACGGCGCCGTTCTCCACCCGGCAGCCCTCCCGGTCGCCCACCGAGTTGAGGGGCCCGAGCACCTCACGCGCGAAGCGGTACGTCTCGGTGAGCACCGCGCGGGCCTCGTCCGGGCCCCACGCCTCATACGGTGCCTGGCCGGACACCTGGCCGAAGCCGAACTGCTCGAACAGCGTGAAGAAGATCTCTCTGAGGTCGGTCTTGTAGGTGTTGATCCCGGCGGACATGGCCACTCCTGCGTAACGGCTCGCTGCCAGCCCCACGAGGAGGCATGAAGGGTCAGCGGCCCAAAAAGACACAGGAAGTGTGGCGGCGACTGATTTTTGAGTCAACCCTGAATGACACCCCGCGTTGAGAGGCGGTCAGAAGCGCCCCTCAAGCGGTTGGGAAACTGCCTACTTCTTCGCCTTCTTGGCGGCGGGGAGCGTGGCCGTCTTGGCGGCGGGCTTCTCGCGGGGGGCGGCCTTCTTGGAGCCAGTGCGGCGCTCGTCCCCTTCCTCGCCCTCCTCGGACGCCACCTCGCCAGGGGCGGTGGGGGCCGTGGGCGCGGCGGCAGCCAGGCTCTCGCGCGGCACCTCCACGACGATGGGGGCCTGGCCGGAGCGCTGCCGGTTCTCGTCCTCGAGCGAGAAGAACAGCTGGATCTGCGAGCTGCCCTTCATCACCAGCTCGCCGCGCTGGTTCTCCGCCCACAGGTCGATTTCGACGAAGTAGCGGCCGCCGGTGCCGTGCCTGTCGCTGACGCGGCCCTTGCAGACCACGGTGTCGCCCGGCCACACCATCTTGATGAAGCGCACGTTGTAGCGCCGCATCTGGCCGCCGCGGGCCCAGTCGCTGATGAGCTGGCCCAGCATGCCCATGACCAGCATGCCCGGGGCGTAGACGCTCGGCATGCCCACGCTCTTGGCGTAGACCTCGTCCACGTGGACGGGGTTGTAGTCACCCGAGGCGCCGGCGTAGCGGGACAGCTGCACGCGGTCGACGGGCGCCTTGGCCAGGGCCGGCAGCTCGTCGCCGACGCGGATGGACTCGAAGTAGAGCTTGCGCGCGGGCATCACGGGGTCTCCTTGGTGGCACGGACCACCAGCGTCCGGCGGGCGCGGAACACGAGATTGCCCTCCTCGTCACGGCCCTCGTCCTCGATGACGGCGATGTCCATGCGCCCGGAGATGCCGGGCCGCTCGAACACGTCCGACACGCGGGTGGACACGTAGATGCGGTCGCCCGCGAAGATGGGCCGCTCGTAGTCGAAGCCCTGCTCGGCATGGAGCAGGCTCTTGATTCCCACGCCCAGGAGCTCCCGCAGGTCCGCCGCGGAATGGAAGGACGCGGGGAACGTGGGGGGCGCGATGATGGTGGGATAGCCGGACGCCCGCGCGTACTCCTCGTCGTAGTAGATGGGGTTGTAGTCGCCGATGGCTTCCGCGAAGCGGCGGATGGCGCCCTTTTCGACTTCATTCAGCGTCGGCGGCGAGGCGCGGCCGATCGCGTTCTTGTCCAGCATTTCCCTCTCCTGACTCTAACGTCCGGCCGGAAGCTCGAGGACCGTGAGAAGCCCCGCTTCGGCAGCCGTCAAGCGTGGCGCGGCATTCACCAGCGCATTCGCGGTGGCCCGGTCACCCGCCACTCCCCCCGGGATTTCCAACACCAGCTTCGGGTCCGCATCGATTTCGATGCGGTCCTTCGGGTCATCCGCCCCCACGGCGATGGTCAGCTCCAACCGGACCCGCTCCTGCCCCTCCTCCAAACCCACCACCGATTGGAACATGCCCGCCACCCGTCCCTTCTTCACGGGAAATGCGCCGCCAGAGATGTCTTCCTCCGCGAACACCGGGGCTACTTCTTCTTCGTAGTCGTCGCAATCGAGCCCGAGTCCCAGGGCCGCCAGCGCCGCGGACTCCACCAGTCCGACATGACCCAGCTGCTCGCTGTCCACGAGCTCGAAGAACTCCTCTTCCGTCAGGCCCGCGCCCACCTTGCGCTGCAGCGCCTCGCGCCGCAGCCGGGCGTCCACCACCCGGGTGGCCGTGGCGCGGCGGACCGGGCCACACACCTGGCCGGCGACGGCATCAGCCGGTCGAGCACGAAGCCGGGATTCACGCCCGTCCCCACCAGCGCCACCCCGGCCTTCTGCGCGGCCTCGTCCAGCTGCTCGGCCAGGTCCGGATACTTGAGGTACGGGAAGGCAAGCTCCTCGCACGTGCTGGCCACCGGCAGCCCCAGCCGCAGCGCCGCCAGCAGCTGCTCCATCACCTGCGGCAGCCGCGAGCCGGTGGCGTGCAGCACCACCGCGCCCTTGCGCTTGGCCACCGCCTTCTCCAGCGAGTCCACCACCTTCACGCGCGGGGCAGGACCTCCCAGCACGTCACCCAGGGCCTTGCCCACCAGCGAGGGCTGCGTGTCCACGGCACCGATGAGCTCCACTTCGGGAGACGTCATCGCGGCCCTGGCAATCTCCTGACCGATGAACCCCAGCCCCATCACCACCACCGGCACTGGCCCTTCGGGGGCTCTAGCCATCGGAGATTGCTCCAGGATTCCAAGGGGTTAGCGACACAGTGTGCACAGCGTGGCCACCATAAAACACACGTTGGCGGGCAGGCAAGCATCACTTGGATGTGCGACTCTTCCGGACTGAGAGAACCTCCAAGGATTTCCTGGGTTTGCGAGCACACCTGCCCGGGGGGCCCCTATTTTGGGGGTGAGGCTCGCGTGTATAAGGGAGGGGCAGGCACGCCTCCCCCGGAGACCTCGCTCACATGGACCGCATCCTCGTGGTGGATGACGACGTTCTCATCCTCGCCGCGCTCTCCCGCATTCTGCAGACGGAGGGTTACGAGGTCATCACGCACAGCGACCCGGCACTGGCCGCGCGCGAGGTGGGCTTCCACGTCGTGCTGACGGACTTCATGATGCCGTACCTCAACGGCGTCGAGCTGCTGGGCGCGCTGCGTGAGCGCAACCCGAAGGCGGTGCGGCTGATGCTGACGGCGGCGGCGGACTTCCGCACCGCGTCCGAGGCCGTCAACCGCGGCGAGGTGTTCCGCCTGCTGGGCAAGCCGTGGTCCCTGAGCGAGCTGACCAGCAGCGTGCGCCAGGCCTTCGAGCACTACCGGCTGGTGGACGCCAACGAGCGGCTGACGCGCGAGGTGGCGGAGAAGAACGCGGAGCTGGTCGCCATCAACCGCGATTTGGAGCGCCGGGTGGTGGAGCGCACCGCGGGTCTTTTGGACGGGCTCATCAGCGCGCTGGACTACCGGGACACGGAGACGCAGTGGCACTCGCGCCGCGTCTCGCTCTACTCGCGGCGGCTGGCGCAGGAAGTGGGCCTGGCCGGGGCCGCGCTGGACGTGGTGGAGCAGGGCGCGCTCCTGCACGACATCGGCAAGATTGGCGTGCGCGACTCCATCCTGCTCAAGCCCGGCCCGCTGACGCCGGACGAATGGGTGGAGATGCGCAAGCACCCCGAGTTCGGCTACCGGATGCTGTCGAAGATGCCCTACCTGCACGAGGCGGCGCTCATCGTCCTGCAGCACCAGGAGCGCTGGGACGGCAAGGGCTACCCGCAGAACCTGGCGGGCGAGGACATCGTCCTCGGGGCGCGCGTCTTCTGCATCGCGGACACGGTGGACGCGATTACGTCCGACCGCCCCTACCGCAAGGGCCGGCCCATGAGCGTGGCCCGCGACGAAATCCGCCGCTGCGCGGGCACCCAGTTCGACCCCGCGCTGGCCGACGCCTTCCTGCGCATTCCGGAGACGGAGTGGCAGCGCATCCGCCAGGAAGTCGAGGGCATGGAGGAGGCCGAAATCAAGCGGTGGCATGCCCATCCGCTCGGCGTTCCGTCCATGGCCAAGGCCAGCGGCGCCTGAGCCGGCCCGGGCTGGCGCCTCACTCCGTCAGCTGCACCGCGCGCACCTCGCGGATGATGTCCCCTTCGAGTAGCGCGTCCACCACGTCCATGCCGCTCACCACCTCGCCGAAGGCCGTGTAGCGGCCGTCCAGGTGGGGCTGCGGCGCGTGGGTGAAGAAGAACTGGCTGCCGCCGGTGTCCTTGCCCGCCAGCGCCATGCCCACGGTGCCCCGGCGGTACGGCCGGCGCGTCATCTCACAGCGGATGGAGTAGCCCGGCCCGCCCTCCCCGTCCCCGCGCGGGTCTCCACCCTGGGCGACGAAGTCCGGCACCACGCGGTGGAACGTCACGCCGTTGAAGTAGCCCTTGCCCGCCAGCGCGTAGAGGTTGCCCGAGGTGAGGGGCGCCTCGTCGACGTCCAGCCGCACGGTGATGTCGCCCTTGGCGGTGCGGAACACGAGGCCGGCCCGGGCGGGCGCGGCTTCCGGGCGGAAGGTGTCCGCGGGCAGTTCCACGCGCTCGGAGCGCACGGGCTGGCCGGTCAGCTGTGTGAGGGCCTCGGCCGCCACGCGGCGCACGTTGGCGTGCGGGTGCTTCAGCCACTCGCGGAAGCGGGGCTCCGCCGCCGGGCCTTGG
>JBKGHK010000452.1:0-8297 GCA_046520375.1 Pyxidicoccus sp. 3LFB2 | reverse complement strand
CCGCCGCTGTCGGGCGCACGACGGAGGACCGCGAGCGGGAAGGCCCGCTGCCCGCGGAGCTGGCGAAAAAGACACGGGGCCCGAGGCACGAAGGCCTCGGACCCCGGGGCATGTCACTTCACGACTTCGGACAGGCGCCCCTCCCACGCTGGGGGAGGGGGCCCCCGTGGGCTTTTCAGCTGCCGGTGAGGGTCACCGTCTCCTGCGTCCCGGCGGCGACCTCGGCCTCCGTGAAGAGGATGGGGCGCCACTCCTTGCGGGAGAACAGCAGCGTCTGGTCCGCGAAGTAGGGCGAGGCCGGGTCGCTGGACTCGCTGTAGGTGAGCACCGCGCTGCCCTTCGGGCCCTCCGGGGTGAACTCCATGGCCATGATGAAGCTGCTGCCGTTGTTGATGACGTAGCCGGTGGAGGTGAGGCCGGTGCTGTTGCTGATGCGCGGGCCGCGCGGGGCGGTGTACTCGGCCTCGCTGGCGGTGGACTTCAGGCTGCCATAGCCGACGACGTTCGCCGTGCCGTCAAAGTTGCCGCCGCCGTGGATGGGGATGTTGGTGCCGGCGCGCGGCGAGTACTGCACGTCACCCAGCCGGGCGTTCACCGGGATGCCCGCGGAGGCCAGCGTGGCGGTGGCCCGGGCGAGGCGCACCAGCACCGGGTCGTTGCCTTCCGCCGGCGCGGGGACGAGCGTGCGGGGCGTGCCGACGGGGTCCGCCGGGTCGAACGGAACGGCGTAGAGCGTGCCGCCGCTGGTGTGCGTGAGCATGGGCGCGGTGGCGGCGAACTCGCGCCACACCACGGCGCCCACGCTGTCGGTGTCATAGCGGCCGTTCCACCCGGCGAGCGCGTCGCAGGAGGGCTTGATGTTCGTCGTCCGCATCTGGGGCGGCTGGGGGGGCGGCATCTGGACTTCATAGGTCACCGTCGTCTTGCCCGTGCAGCGGGCGACGACCTGGGCGAGCAGCAGCTCCGCGGTCATGCCGCGGTTGCTGAGGATGGCGTTCTGCAGCTCGGTCCGGGTGAACTTGCCATCCGGGCCGGACGCGCCGTCCTCGCGCACCTCGGTGAGCATGACGATGTTCATGCGCGTGCGCGGGCTCTGGCCCACGCCCTCCAGGCCGTGCATGGGCGAGAAGCCGGTCAGCGGCGCGGCCGGGTTGGACAGCCAGTAGCTGTCATTGGCGTTGAAGACGAAGTCGGTGCGGTCCAGCTGGGGCACCTTGGCGAACGGCACCAGGCCGGGGCTGCGGGGCGTGCCCTCCGTCTGCCACTCGTTCGTGGACTTGCTGCCGTCCAGCAGCACCAGGCCCTGGTTCTGGAAGTAGAAGGCCACCTGCGGGTCCGCCCCGGCGCTGGCGGTGCGCCACGCGCCGAGGGCCTCCGTGCTCAGGTTGGGCGTGGGCGTGGCGTCCGTGTACCAGACCCGGCCCTCCGGGTCGGCCGCCATGGTGTTCACCCAGGGGATGCCCTGGACCGTCGCGTGGACGTTCTTGAACTCCTGGAGGCTGCCGGCCGTGTCCATGCCCAGGAACTGGGCCATCAGCGCGGTGTTGTCGATGTTGGCGTCGCGCAGGGTGTACGCGTACTCGGTGTTCCACTCCATGGCCACGGGCGCGGCCTCGGGGGGCAGCGACGCGCGGGGGATGGCCATCATCGGCCCGTAGTGGCTCGTGTACATCGTCCGGCTGATCTTCGTCACCGAGCCCTCGGGGAGCTTCACGAGGATGTCGATCTGGTGCGGCGTCATCTGCCGCTCCTGGCCGTCATAGAGGTAGCTCGTCGGCTTGCCCGGCACGAGCTTCAGCCGGTAGAGCGTCATCCGCTGGCCGGAGGAGAAGGTATGCGTCCACGCGACCTTCTCGTTGAAGCCGATGAGCACCGCGGGCACGCCCATCAACCCCACGCCGTACACGTTCAGCTCGCCCGGCACGGTGAGGTGGCTCTCCCACAGCTTGAGCTCGCCCTCCCAGGGGAAGTGCGGATTGGCCACCACCATGCCGCGGCCGGTGGCGGACTTCTCCTGGCCCACGGCCCAGCCGTTGCTGCCCACCTGGTGCGAGTCGGGGCGCTCAAGCTTGAAGCTGCCCGGGGTGGGGGTGCCCACGGCGCCGCCGCCCACTCCGGGGGGCTGGGCCGCGGCGATGGCGTTGATGAGCTGGTAGCTGCTGCCCGTCAGGCCCACGCTGATGTGGTAGGCCAGCAGGTCGATTTCGTTGATGGGCTTCACCCACCGGGCGCCCTTGCACGGCTGGGGCAGGTTGGCCGCGGGCGTCTCCGTCAGGTAGCGGTTGAAGCCCGCCGCGTAGCCCTTGAGCAGCGCTTGCAGCTTCGGGTCCTGGTTCGCGAAGGCGGCGCGGGCCCGCGAGGGCAGGTCCAGCAGCCGGTACGCGAAGTCGCTGGCGGCGTAGAGCTGGCCCTGGCCCTGGCCCAGGTGCTCCGCGCGCTCGCCGCGGACCTTGAGAATCTGGTCGGCCAGGACGCAGACATGATCCCTGGCGAAGGCATAGCCCTGGCCATAGCCCAGGCTGCCAAAGTCCTTGCCCTGGATGTGGGGGATGCCGTGGGCGGTGCGGCGGATGGTGGCTTCGTACGTCGGCGTCGGCTCCGGCTCCACCACGGGGGGAGGCTTCGGCTCGTCGTCACCGCACGCGGTGGTGAAGGCCAGGCTCAGCCCGGCCAGGAGGGACAGTTGCCAGCGGGTGCTCCGATGACGCCGGAGCACACCGCGCGAGGGGGACGCGGGATGGGTTGGATGCATGACAGTGTTCGAGCGTAGGGAGGCGCTTCTCAAGAGGTCAAAAGTTTTCTGGGAATCGGCTTTTTCCCGCTTCACCGTACCAGACGTGACTTCGCAGAACGAGCGTACGGGCAGTGGTGGAGCGGTGTGCTAGGAGAGCGCGCATATGACGACCGAGCCGCAAGGTGCCCGCCGCCCGCGCCGCCACTTCTCGATGATCCGCACGTTCGTGCTCGCCGACTTCGTGACGCTGGGCAACGGCTTCGCGGGGGCGGGGGCCATCCTCTCTTCCATGCAGTTCCTGGCGTCGGGGGAGCGGCGCTGGCTGTGGGTGGCCTTCGGGCTGATGCCCCTGGCGCTGCTGCTGGACTTCCTGGACGGCCGCATCGCCCGGTGGCGCTTCAAGAAGTCGCCGCTGGGGGCGGACCTGGACTCGCTGGCGGACGTCATCTCCTTCGGCATGGCGCCGGCGGCGCTGGCCTTCGCGGTGGGGATGCGCGGGGCCCTGGACGTGGCGGCGCTGCTCTACTTCGTCGCGTGCGGCATCAGCCGGCTGGCGCGCTTCAACGTCACGTCCGCGGAGCTGGCGGATGACACGGGGAAGGTGAAGTACTTCGAGGGCACCCCCATTCCCACCAGCCTCGCGCTCGTCATGGTGCTGTCGGTGGCCACGTGGATGGACCGCATCGGCCCGCAGCTGCTGGGCGGCGTGTGGGACGTGGGCCCGGTGGTGCTGCATCCGCTCGCCCTGCTGTACGTCGCCAGCGGCAGCGCGATGATCAGCAAGACACTGCGAATCCCGAAGATTTGAAACACGACATCCGCCCCCCCTAGGGCGCCCTTTTTCCCACCCGTGGGTGGTTGCCCGCCCCGAGGTGGGTGCCTAGCTTCGCCACCGATCCGCCTGACCTCCACCATGTGGGGAGAAGGGCGGTCATGGGCGATGGGTGTGGGGAAGGGGTGGAAGCCATGACGGGGCGCTGGGGCATCGTGGCCCTCGCGGTGGTGGGCTTGCTGACCGGGTGTGCGGACCGGGACCGTTCGTCCCTCGCGGACGGACGGCTGACGGCCACTCCCGGAGGAGTCGACTTCCAGAAGGTGGCCATTTTCGACGCGCGCGAGGCGGAAATCTCGCTGCGCAACGTGGGCCGTGCACGCATCAACGTGAATGAGGTGTGGGTGGAGGGGCCGGAGGGCACCTACCTCGCCGACTTCACCCAGGAGGGGCCTCACAGCCTCCAGCCGGGCAGCGCGAGCAAGCTGCGCGTGCGCTTTGCTCCGCCGAAGCCGGGAGCGCTGCCCGCCATGCTGGTGGTGCGCTCGGACACGCGCATCGAACCCTTGCTGAAGATTCCGCTCAGCGGGCTGGGCGTGGCCGCGTGGGCGGAGGTGTCGCCGCGGCGGCTGGACTTCGGCCGCATCGAGGCGGACTCCACCAAGACGCTGATGCTCAAGCTGGACAACGCCACGGAGATGGCCGTCGAGGTGACGCCGCGGCTGGTGGGCGCGGACCGCGACGAGTTCACCCTGGCGCCGGTGACGCTGGCGGCCGGTGAGAGCCGCGAGGTGCCGGTGACGTTCAGCCCGGTGCGCGTGGGCAAGAAGCAGGTGGCGCTGGCGGTGTCGCCGTGCCGCGGCTGTGCGGACGTGCCGGTGCAGGTGGCCGCGGAGGCGCTGGAGCGGGCCGTCGTGGCGGAGCCCGAGGTGGTGGACTTTGGCGCGGTGCCGGTGGACCGCGAGTCCTACCGCGAGTCGCGCATCCACAACATCAGCACCGAGCCGGTGACGGTGACGCGGCTGGAGCTGGAGGGCAAGGACGCGTCCTTCAGCCAGGCCAACGCCGGCTTCCCGCTGGTGCTGCAGCCCGGCGAGGTGCGCGGCTTCCAGCTGCGCTACAGCCCGGACCACCAGGGCCCCGCGCAGGACAGGGCGCTGTACCACGTGGAGAGCCGTCGCCACCCCACGCTGCCGGTGGGGCTGCGCGGCTATGGCGGCGCGGCGGAGCTGTGCGTGTCGCCGCTGTCCTACGACTTCGGCAAGCAGCCGCTGGGCTCGAAGACGCGCGTCATGGTCAACGTGAAGAACTGTGGCTCGTCCAACGCGGGCGCGCTCACCCTCAACACCCTGGAGTGGCAGCCGGCCCCGGGCGGCGCGGTGCAGTTCAACCACACGCCGTTGACGATGCCGTACACGCTGCAGCCGGGCCAGGAAGTGAATATCGCCGTCTTCTACGAGCCCACGCGCACGGGCACGGCGACGGGCTCGCTGGTGATGACGACCAACGCCTTCTCCGCGGCCACGGTGCAGATGGACTTCCGCGGCCAGGCGGAGGAGCACGCCCCCTGCCAGCTCGTCGTCACCCCGGTGGCGCTGGACTTCGGCACGGTGCCGCCGGCGCAGGGCGCGGTGCTGGGCGTGAAGCTGGAGAACCGGGGCACGGACCTGTGCCCGGTGAAGAACATCCAGCTGCGTGATGACGGCGGCGGCGTGTTCAGCATGCCCGGTGGCCCGCTGTACGGCGGCATCATGTACCCGGGCGACTGGTTCAGCTTCCTGGTGGGCTTCGCCTCGCCTCCGACGGGCGGCCAGTTCACCGGCATGCTCCAGGTGGAGCAGATGGACCCGGCCAACCCCGTCATCCTGGTGCCGCTGCGGGCCAACTCGCAGATGGCGTGCCTGGTGGCGTCGCGCCGCTACCTCGACTGGGGCGTGGCGCGCCGCGACTGCCCGCCCGAGCCGCTGGAGGTGAACTTCCTCAACGCGTGCACCGCGCCGGTGACGGTGGACAACGTGTCCATCGGCCCGGGCACCACGGACTCCGAGTTCGCGCTGCAGAGCGTGCCGGACCCGATGCCCTTCACCCTGCAGCCCAACCAGGGCTTCACGGTGGGCGTGGAGTACTTCGCGCAGGTCAACGGCCTCAACGTGTCGCCGCTCTACGTGGACTCGAGTGACTTGCCCGAGCCGCTGCTGGTGCCGCTCATCGGTGAGTCGTCCAAGCGGGTGGAGAAGACGGACCTCTTCGTGCAGCAGGACGTGAGCAAGGTGGACGTGCTCTTCGTGGTGGACAACACGGACTCCATGGCGGTGGAGCAGACGCGCCTGGTGGAGGCCGTCCCCACCTTCGTGCAGACGGCGGCGGAGAAGAACGTCAACCTGAACGTGGCCGTCACGACGACGGGCATCCAGCCGGCGCCCCAGTCCAACCCGGCGGACAACTGCCCGGGTGGCGCGCTGGGCGGCGAGGCGGGCCGCTTCTTCCCGGCGGACAACAGCTTCAACCGCCTGCTCAACAGCGGCATGGCGGACCTGTCCGCGCAGCTGCAGCGCAACGTGCAGGTGGGCAAGTGCGCCGAGGTGGAGGAGGGCTTCGAGGCCATGCGCCGCGCGCTGTCCCGGCCGCTGGTGAACAGCGTGGATGACGCGCGCACGCCGCTGCCGCGCGACGGCAACGCGGGCTTCCTGCGCGACGAGGCCGCGCTGGTGGTGCTCTTCGTCAGCGACGAGGACGACCACTCGCCGGATGCGGTGGAGACGTACGTGCAGTGGGCGCAGAACCTCAAGGGCGTCAACCAGCCGCAGCGCGCGACGTTCTACGCGATTGCGCCTCCGGAGGACGGCTGCGACACGGCCGGTGGCGCGGGCACGCGCTACGCGGAGGCCACGGCGCGCACCGGTGGCGAGGTGGTCAGCGTGTGCGCCCCGGACTACCGGCCGCTGCTGCGCGCGGTGGCGGACAAGGCCTTCTCCGCGCAGTCCCGCTTCCCGCTCAGCGAGGTGCCGGAGCCGGGCAGCATCGCGGTGACGGTGGACGGTGCGCCGGTGACGACGGGCTGGACGTACGACGGGGGCTCCAACAGCGTGGTGTTCTCCAACGTGCCGGGCCCGGGCGCGCGAATCTCCATCACCTACCGCCGCTCGTGCGAGGCCCTGTAGAGCAGGCGGGCAGGCGCGAGGTGTGACGCAGTCGATGGGCCGGTCATCCGGCCCTCGACGTTCATGTCAGTCCCGGGTGCTACAGGTCTGCCATTGCCTGTGCGAATGACCAGAAAATTGGAGGGGACCTCCTGGTGTGTACCCTGAGGTCGTACCCGCTGCTGCCGAGGAGGCACCCGGTGAGCTCCCGTGACGAAGAAGGAACGATGACGACCGCGGCCCATGCGCCGGTGCGTGCGCCTGGACTGCGGGTCATCCGGGGCGAGGGGCAGCGGAGGGAAGAGCCGCTCGCCTGCCGGAATGCCGTGGCGCGCGTGCTGATGGAGGCGGGCGCGGACCTGCTGCTCCGCCGCATCAGCCCGGCGCGGGCGGCGGAAATCGAGCGCAAGGTCGACCGGGTCCTGGACCTGTTCGACAGGGTGGACGTGGCCCCGGTGCTGATGCCGGTGCTGAAGCGGCACCTGGACGAGCTGGAGGCGGCTGATGCGGGAGACCCGCGAGGTGCGGGCGGCCCGCCGGTAGGACGCGGGGTGTTGCCGCTCCGGAAGACGGACGTTTGACCCCCCCGGCGGGTGCGCTTACGCTCGGGACCTCTCCGCGTTCGTACCCTGGGGGCCACGGGTTGGTGGCAGGCCTGGGGGAGCGGTCAGGTTGACGGTGTCCATCGAAACCTACGGCAGGTACCAGCTCCTGAAGCGTCTCGCCACGGGCGGGATGGCGCAGATCTACCTCGCGCGCCGTCCCGGCGGCCCCGAGGGCGAGAAGCTGCTGGTGGTGAAGCGCATCCTCCCGCACCTCACGGAGAACGACGACTTCATCAAGATGTTCCTGGATGAGGCGCGCATCGCCGCCCGGCTGAACCACGCCAACGTGGTCCAGATTTTCGACCTGGGGGCGCAGGACGACTCGTTCTTCATCGCCATGGAGTACATCCATGGCGAGGACCTGCGGAAGCTGTGGAAGCACTCGGAGACGCGGGGACACCCACTCCCGGTGCCCCTGGTGTGCCGCATCCTCATCGAGGCGTCCGCCGGCCTGGACTACGCGCACAAGCGGACGGACCCCACCACGGGCAAGCCGCTGGGCATCGTCCACCGCGACGTGTCGCCGCAGAACATCCTGGTGACGTTCGAGGGTGGGGTGAAGGTGGTGGACTTCGGTATCGCCAAGGCGGCGGACCAGGCCACGATTACGCGCTCCGGGGTGCTGAAGGGGAAGTACTCGTACATGTCCCCGGAGCAGGCGGCCGGGCAGCGCGTGGACTGCCGCTCGGACATCTTCGCGCTGGGGGTGGTGCTGTACGAGCTGCTCACGGGCACGCGCCTGTTCAAGCGCTCCAGTGACTTGCAGACGCTGACGGC
Organism: Pyxidicoccus sp. 3LFB2; assembly: GCA_046520375.1. Classification (GTDB taxonomy): domain Bacteria; phylum Myxococcota; class Myxococcia; order Myxococcales; family Myxococcaceae; genus Myxococcus. The sequence continues at coordinate 269 of JBKGHK010000452.1, read as the reverse complement.
GGTGGGCGAGTGCCGGGTGACGCCGCCGTCGCAGGTGACGACGCGCGTGCCGGCGGACCTGGACGCCATCGTCCTCAAGGCGCTCGCGAAGGACCCGGCGGAGCGCTACCAGGAGGCGGCGCACCTGCAGGCCGCGCTGGAGGCCTGGCTGGACGCGCACCGGCTGCCCTCGTCGGCTTCGCACCTGTCCGCGTACATGAAGGAGCTCTACGCGGAGCGGCTGGCGGCGGAGGCCCGCTTCGGTGAGGTGCAGGTGGAGGACTCCGAGT
>JBKGHK010000451.1:0-8313 GCA_046520375.1 Pyxidicoccus sp. 3LFB2 | reverse complement strand
CTGCCAGCCGAGCCTCTTCCTTTAGTGAAGGCGGCGCCGGAGCCGGAAGCGGAGGACGACGCGGACGCGCTGATGGCGGACTGGCGCCGCGAGTCCCGGCGGCGGCGGCGGGCGGCGCTGGAGCTTCGCGCGACGACTCAGTTGGAGGCGTCCGGGCACGAGGTGCCCCGGACGGTGGAGCGTGGGCCCCGTCGGGGACCCAGCGGCAGGGAACAACCCTGGCACGAGGCGATGGCGTCCACCTCCGGGTGAGCGGCCGGGTTCATCCCCGGGCTCATCCAGAAGCCGCCGTTCCTCGTGCCGACTCGAGAGGAGCACCCGATGCGTTGGGACGTAAAGGAAGGGATGCGGGTCTTCACGGCGGAAGGCGTCCGGCTGGGTTCCGTGGTGGGCTGCGGCGCGGACACCTTCGTCTTCGAGGGTGGGGTGCTGCGCTCGCGGGACTACGTCGCCCGCTATGGGGACGTGGTGGCCATTCGCAACGGCGAGGTGCACCTGGGCCTCTCCCGTGACGAGGTGCAGCCCGGGCCCTCCTCCCGCGCGGAGGTGGACAGCCAGCGTCCGGAGCTGCTGCGGACCGGCGGCTTCGGTGAGTCGCAGGACATCGTCATCCCCCTGGCCCACGAGGAGGCCGTCCCCGCACGGTGCTGCACGAGGTGGGACAGCTGCGCGTCCACAAGGTGGTGCGCACGGAGGTGAAGCACTTCTCCGTCGCCGTGCGGCGCGAGGAATTGGTGGTGGAGCGGCTGTCGGAAGAGGAGCTGGGGGGGAGCCGGGCCCGGGTGGCGGACGCGCGGCCCCCGCCGGGCGGGGCGGCACCCTTCGAGCAGGCCAGCTTCGTCATCCCCCTGTACGAGGAGCGGGTGGAGTTCACCAAGACGGCCCACGTCTGGCAGGAGGTCACCATCGCCAAGACGACCCAGGAGGAGCTGCGCCAGGTGCACACCACCGTTCGCCGGGAGACAGCCGAGGTGGAGGAGCGGGGCGAGGTGCTCCACGAAGGCCCGGTGGATGGCCTGCACTCCTGACTGACGCACTGCACGGCGGGTGTGTGCGAGGGGTGGGGGCTGTTGCAAGCTTGACCCATGGAAGGGGCTCCCCTAGAAAACCGGGGCTTTGCAGTCATCCCCCCTTGGAGGGAAGCCCCGCATGCGACGCCTTGCCCCGATGCTGCTCGCCGCGCTCGCCGTCCTGGCGGCCGCCTGCGAGAAGAAGACCCCACCCGCTGCCTCTGGTGAGGGAGGCGCGCAGACCGCGCAGCAGGGACAGCCCGCCGCCCCCGCTCCGGGCGGTGATGTCCCGGCCGGCTCCGACGTCATCCTCCTCGGCCAGGTGGGCGCGCTCACCGGTGGCCAGGCCACCTTCGGCATCTCCACCCGCAACGGCATCGAGCTGGCCCTCAAGGAGGCCAATGCCGCCGGCGGCGTGAAGGGCAAGAAGCTGGCGATTCGCGTCTACGACAATCAGAGCAAGCCGGAGGAGGCCGCCCAGGCCGCCACCCGCCTGATTACGCAGGACAAGGTGGTCCTCATCCTCGGCGACGTGGCCTCGTCCAACTCGCTGGCCATGGCGGAGAAGGCCCAGGCCGCGGGCGTGCCGATGATTACGCCCTCGTCCACCAACACCACCGTCACCCAGAAGGGCGACTTCATCTTCCGCGTGTGCTTCATCGACCCGTTCCAGGGCTTCGTCATGGCGAAGTTCGCCCGCGAGGACCTGAAGCTGAGCAAGGTGGCGGTGCTGCAGGACAACAAGAGCGCCTACTCCATCGACCTGTCGGACGTCTTCACGCGCAAGTTCACGGAGATGGGCGGCAAGGTCGCCACCACCGAGAGCTACAGCCAGGGCGACACGGACTACCGCGCGCAGCTGACGGCCATCCGCAAGACGCAGCCGGACGGCATCTACGTGCCGGGCTACTACAGCGAGGTGGGCATCATCGCCCGCCAGGCGCGCGAGGTGGGCCTCAAGGTTCCGCTGATGGGCGGCGACGGGTGGGACTCCGAGAAGCTCTTCGAGCTGGGCGGCACGGCCATCCAGGGCAGCTACTTCTCCAACCACTACTCGCCGGACAACCCGGACCCCCGCGTGCAGAAGTTCATCGCGGACTACAAGGCCGCCTACGGCGGCGTGCCGGACGCGCTGGCGGCGCTGGGCTACGACGCGGCCCGCGTGGCGGTGGAGTCCCTCAAGCGGGCGAAGGACCTGACGGGCCCCTCGGTGCGGGATGCCATCGCCCAGACGAAGGACTTCCCGGGCGTGGCGGGCACCGTCACCCTGGATGACAAGCGCAACGCCGTGAAGTCCGCGGTCGTCCTGAAGGTCGGGGACGGCAAGACGCAGTACGTCACCACGATCAATCCGTAATGGCGCAGCTCCTCCAGCACCTCATCAACGGCCTGGCCGCCGGCACCATCTACGCGCTCGTCGCGCTCGGCTACACGATGGTGTACGGCGTCCTCAAGCTCATCAACTTCGCCCATGGCGACGTCATGATGGTCGGCGTCTACATGGGCTACGCCACCGCCTTCGCGCTCGGGCGCGAGGTGCGCGGCTCGCTCCTGGGCGTGGCGCTCATCTTCGCCGTGGCCATGCTGGGCTGCGCGCTGCTCGGCTTCATCATCGAGCGGTTCGCGTACCGGCCCCTGCGCGAGAAGCCCCGGCTGACGGCGCTCATCACCGCCATCGGCATCTCCTTCGCGCTCTCCTACGGCTTCCAGCTCGACATCGGCTTCCTGCCGGGCGCGTCCCCGCGCGCCTTCCCGGAGGTCATCGAGCCCAAGGAGTGGATTGTCATCGGCGACCGCGACGTCGTCGTCTGGAACTGGCAGGTCATCAGCCTCGCCATCGCCGTGGCGCTGATGGTGGGCCTGCAGTACCTCGTGTTCCGCACGCGCTTTGGCCGGGCGATGCGCGCGGTGTCCTGGGACCACCGCGTGGCGGCGCTGATGGGCATCCCCACGGACCGGGTGATTGCCCTGACGTTCATGCTCAGCAGCGCGCTGGCGGCCGGCGCCGGCCTGCTCTACGCCATCAAGGACACGTCGGTCAGTCCGCTGATGGGGCTGTACGTGGGCCTCAAGGCCTTCGTGGCGGCGGTGATTGGCGGCATCGGCCATGTGCCGGGCGCCGTGGTGGGCGCGCTGGTGCTGGGGCTGGTGGAGGAGTTCGTGGTGGGCTACGCGGCCAGCACCTGGCGTGACGCGGTGGCCTTCGGCTTCCTCATCCTGGTGCTGCTCGTGAAGCCGGGCGGTCTGTTCGGCCGAGTCGCCGCGGAGAAGGTCTGATGGAGACCCCGGCGCTTCGCGCTCCCGAGGCCTCCTCGCCGATTCCGGCCGGGCTTCGCGGCATCTTCCCCGTGCTGGTGGCGCTGCCCGTGCTGGCGGTGTTCCACTGGCTGCTCAGTGAGTCCCCCTTCGCCGTGTATCTGCTGTCGGTGATGGGGGTGAACATCATCCTCGCGGTGAGCCTCAACATCGTGAACGGGATGACGGGCCAGTTCTCCATCGGCCATGCGGGCTTCATGGCGGTGGGGGCGTACATCTCCGGCGTGCTGTCGCTGAGCTTCAAGGAGGTGGCGCTGTCCTTCCTCCCGGTGGCGGCCAGCGACCAGGTGTTCTTCATCGCGTCGCTGCTGGTGGGCGGCCTGGCCGCGGCGGCGTGCGGCTTCCTGGTGGGCCTGCCCTCGCTGCGGCTTCGCGGCGACTACCTGGCGATTGTCACGCTGGGCTTTGGCGAAATCATCCGCGTGGTGGTGCAGAACACGGACGCGTTCGGCCGCGCGCTGGGCCTGTCCGGCATCCCCCAGTCCTCCAGTCCCTACATGGTGTACTTCTGGGTCTTCCTCGTGGTGCTGGTGGCGCGGCGCATCGCCGGCTCCAGCCATGGCCGCAGCCTGTGGGCCATCCGCGAGGACGAGGTGGCCGCCGAGGCCATGGGCGTGGACACCACCGGCTACAAGGTCCGCTCGTTCGTCATCTCGTCGTTCTTCGCGGGCATCGCCGGCGGGCTGTTCGCCCACTTCGTGCCCATCATCAACCCCGGCTCCTTCACCTTCGTGAAGTCGATGGAAATCGTCGTCATGGTGGTGCTGGGCGGACTGGGCTCCACCACGGGCGCCATCATCGCGGCCATCTTCCTGACGCTCCTGCCGGAAGGGCTGCGCTCGGCCTTCAACCTGCTGGGCACCGAGAGCACCCTGGCGCAGAAGGTGGACCAGATTCGCATGCCCATCTACGGCCTGCTGCTGGTGGTGCTGATGCTGTCCCGGCCGCAGGGCCTGTTCGGCACCCGGGAACTCTGGGACGTGCTGCCGCGGTGGATTCCGCGCCGGCGCAGGGGGCTGTCGTGAGCACGGCGGTGCAGACGAATGCAGGCGCTGGGGCCGCGCTGCTCCAGGCGGACGGGGTGAGCATCCAGTTCGGCGGCCTCAAGGCGCTGACAGACTTTTCGCTCAGCGTGCGCCAGGGAGACTTGCTGGGCCTCATCGGCCCCAACGGCGCGGGCAAGTCCACCGCGTTCAACGTGCTCACTGGCGTGTACCAGCCCACCAAGGGCGAGGTGCGCGTGGCGGGGCAGCGGGTGAACGGGCGCAAGCCGCATCAAATCAACCACCTGGGCCTGGCGCGCACCTTCCAGAACATCCGCCTGTTCCGCGCCCTCACCGCGCTGGACAACGTGAAGGTGGCCTGCCGGGCGCAGGGCGCGCTGCACCCGCACGACCTGGGCATGGGCGGGAAGCTCAAGGGCGCGTTCACCAACTACCGCGACTGGTGGCGGGCGCTCTTGCTCACCCCGCACTTCCAGGCGGAGGAGCGCGAGCTGACGCGCCAGGCGGAGCACCTGCTCGACGTCATGGGCCTGTCCCACCGCCGTGACGAGGAGGCGCGCAACCTGCCCTACGGAGAGCAGCGCCGGCTGGAGATTGCCCGCGCGCTGGGCACCAAGCCCCGGGTGCTGCTGCTGGACGAGCCCGCGGCCGGCATGAACACCCGCGAGAAGGCGGACTTGATGGTGCTCATCCGCAAGCTGCGGGACGACTTCCAGCTGGGCGTGCTGGTGATTGAGCACGACATGAAGCTGGTCATGGGCATCTGCGAGCACATCACGGTGCTGGACCACGGCGAGACGATTTCCCGGGGGGCTCCGGCCGAGGTGCGCAGCGACCGGAAGGTCATCGAGGCCTACCTGGGTGACAGCTACCTGGAGAGCCACGGAGGGGCGGCGTGAGCGAGGTCCAGGTGAAGAAGCTCGGGGAGCGCCAGTCCTTCCCGCCGCTGCTGACGGTGGAGGGCATCAAGGTCCACTACGGCGCGATTCAGGCGCTCAAGGGCGTGTCCCTGACGGTGGGCAAGGGCGAGGTGGTGGCCCTCATCGGCGCCAACGGCGCGGGCAAGACGAGCACCCTGCGCGCGGTGAGCGGCATGCTCAAGCCCAGCGCGGGACGCATCACCCTGGAGGGCAAGGACACCACGTCCCTCAAGGCGCACCAGCTGGTGCCGCGCGGCATGGCGCACGCGCCGGAAGGGCGGGGCGTGTTCCCCAACCTCTCCGTGCAGGAGAACCTGGAGCTGGGCGCGTACCTGCGCAAGGACACGGCCGCCATCCAACAGGACATGGAGAAGGGCTTCACGCTCTTCCCGGTGCTCAAGGAGCGCCGCAAGCAGATGGCGGGCACGCTGTCCGGCGGCGAGCAGCAGATGCTGGCCATTGCCCGCGCGCTCCTGAGCCGGCCCCAGCTGCTGCTCCTGGACGAGCCCTCGCTGGGCCTGGCGCCGCAGGTGACGGAGACCATCTTCCGCACCCTGCGCGAGGTGAATGCCACCGGGGTGAGCGTGCTGCTGGTGGAGCAGAACGCCCACCTGGCGCTCAACTGCGCCCACTACGGCTACGTGCTGGAGACCGGCGAGGTGGCGATGGCCGGCCCTGGCAAGGCGCTGCTGGACAGCCCCGAGGTCCGCCGCGCCTATCTGGGCGAGTAGGGCCTTCGCGGGAGGGCCGACCTGTTACGTCCTCCCGCTGACGCTATCCGGTAACAGAAGTCGCATTGAAACTCGCAAGGTCCTCAATCTCGGGTAGTCAGCAGACAAGAAGTTCGTCTAGCGTCCTGCAACGCACCGCGTTCAACCACTCTTAGGAAGCGTGCCCATGCCCTCGTTGTCCCGTCTCCTTGCCGCCGTTGCCACCCTCGCGCTGATTGCCGCCGCGTGCGCCGGTCAGCAGAAGACCGACAATCAGCAAGCCACCTCGACGATTGAGGAGCTGCCCAACGAGGGCGGCGATACGGCTCCGGTCTCCCAGTCCGTCGCGGTGAACGCGGACGAAGGCTTCTCGGTGAAGATGCCCGGACAGCCCCAGGTCCAGCGGCAGAAGGTCACCATCCCCGCGGGCGAGGTGGCCACGGCGGCGTACTCGCTGCAGACGCCCGAGGGCGTCATCTACTCCGTGAGCATCGCGGACTACCCCGAGAAGGTCGTCGCCGCGCGTCCCCCGGAGGCCTTCCTCAACGAGGGCCGTGACGGCCTCACCAACCAGCTCAAGGGCACCGTCAGCAACGAGCAGGAAGTCACGGTCGACGGCTACCCCGGCAAGTCCTACACGGTGTCCTCGCCCAACGGCGAGGTGAAGGCGCGCAACTACCTGGTGGGCCCGCGCCTCTACACCATGCTCGTCCTCTTCAACCCGAGCATCGGCGCTCCGGGCGCGGACGAGTTCCTCGGCTCCCTGGCGCTGGTCAACCCGCCGCCGCCGGTGCAGCGCACCGGTGCGGGTGGCGCGGATGGCGGCATGTCCGACGGCGGCATCTCCGCCGACGGCGGGATGATGGGCGGCGACATGGGCGGTGCCGACGCGGGCGCCACCCCGGACGCCGGCACCCGCCGCCGTCGCGCGAAGTAGTCACCTCCTCTTCCCAGGCGCGCGCTCCCTCTCGGGGGAGCGTGTACCGGGCGGCAGGCAGGCTGGCAGGCCCGGCATATAGGGCCATGTGGTTGTTCTGACCCGGTTTCCTTCCCTGTACCCCCGTCCTAGCTTCCCTCCGGGAGTTGACAGGGAGGGGGACAGGAATGACGGGCCTCGCAGGCGCCCTGCTCGCCACAGTGTTGGCGGCAAGTGGCACGGCGCTGGTTCCGGTGAGCGGGGGCAATGCCCTCACGCTCCCGGCACAGCGCCACATTGTTCGCATCGAGACAGGTTCCGGGCGTCCGCCGACGTGGCTGGTGGCAGTCCAGCATGGGGGCGTCGACGGCAAGGGGCTGGTGCTCTACCGCTCCGAGGACGCGCTTCGCACCGTGCGTCGTGTAGCGGACGTGCAGTCGGACCCGACGCACACGGACCGGGCGGAGCTGCTCGCGGTGGGCCGGGACGTGGCGCTCCTCTATTCGTATGAGGGGCCCAGCCTGGCGCCGTCGCGTCGACATGACGTGTACTTCCAGTGGTGGCGCTACCAGTCGGGCTCGGACACGTGGGTGCCGCAGCCAGCGGTGCGCGTGCTGGACTCGCCGGACGACAGCACGGGCTACTCCCGGGCGCTCTTGGCGCGGGACTCGCGCGGGCGGCTGTGGGTGCAGGCCTTCCGCCTGGAGCCGGATGGCAGCTCCACCGCGGTGGTGTCGGTGTCCACGGATGGGGGCGCCACCTTCGTGCGCCAGCCCAACCTGGGCTGGGTGAAGCGTCGCGGCGGCGGGCGGCTCTTGAGCGTGGGGACGAAGCTCGTCTTCTTCTACGCCATGCACGACGGCTTCGAGCCCACGCGCATGCGCATTCGCAACGACTCGGACCCGCTGGACACCTGGTCGTCGGTGCGCGACGCGTTCTCCGACGGCATCTACCACGGTGCCGCGCTGAGCGCGGTGGAGGACGGCAGCGGCGGCATCCACCTCGTCTACAAGGACGAGATGGAGCGCCTCTACTACCGGCACTACGACGGCACGTCCTTCGGGCCCCGCATCCTGGTGGAGGGCACGTCGGACTGGGCCATGCAGGCGGCCACCACGCGCATCGGCGGCACGCTGTACATCTTCTACAACCGCATGCGCGTGCTGAACGAGCACTACGAGCTGCGCGTGCGCGTGCTGCGTGACGGCGTCCTGGGAAGCGCGGTGACGCTGGATGGGGACTCGACGTTCAAGGGCTACCCCAACGCGGTGGACGTGCTGCCCTCGGACAGCACCGAGGTGCCGTGCCTCTATGGCAATGCGCCCGATGCCGCTTCGCGAGGCACCGTGTCCCGCGTGGCGCTCTCGGTGACGCCGCAGCCTTCGCCCGGCGGCGGCACGGACGGCGGCACGCCGGATGGGGGCTCGGGTACGGACG
>JBKGHK010000450.1:0-8362 GCA_046520375.1 Pyxidicoccus sp. 3LFB2 | reverse complement strand
GCCTCGGTCCCCACCGCGCTGGGCACGGGCGGCTCGGGCGGAGGCTTCGCGGCGGCCACGGCCTCGCGGCGGGGCGGCTCCTCCGTCCACGTCACGTGCGAGTGCGAAGCGCCACAACCGGCGGCGAGCGAGCCCAGCAGGGCCCAGGCGGGGAGCATCCAGGGATGACGGAGCATGGAAGTGACTCCTAGAGCGAAGCCGAGCCGGAGCTGGCGGACGTGTTGCGCTCCCGGACGGTGGGCGCGGGCCGGGAGCCGGACGACGGCAGCACCATCGAGCACGCGTCCGAGCAACGGTCATTGAGGCACGCCAGCGTGGCCGGCGGAGACAGCTGCTGGGAGACGTCGGAGTAGCAGCGGTCGCCACCGCCACCCGGGCAGCCGGCGCGCGCGGCGCACTCGCAGCACGGCGAGGCCACGGTGGCCATCGTCTGCACATCCTGGAGCACGCTGGACAGCGCGCGGTAGCAGGCGCGAGCGCCCGGCGCGAAGCGGCCCTTGGCGTCGATGACGGACGCGGTGCCATCCAGTCCGCACTGGTCCACGGCGGCGGAGTAGCGGCGCTCGCAGAGGGCGGTGAGCGTCGCATCCGGACGCCCTTCGCGGATGGTGCCCACGGCCTCCGAGCACAGGGCCCGGGCGACGTCCGTGAGGAGCTTGCGATTGGCGGTGTCCTGTCCGTCGTTGGGGTTCCCCGCGGACAGGTCGGCCTCGAAGACACACTCCTTGCCGGCGCGCAGGGTGTCGACGGTGCAGGCCCACGCGGTGGGAGAGTCGTCCGCGACAGGCGGCGCCGCGAGCGCTTCAGGAGGAAGGGCCGGAGCGGTGCCGTCCGGCGCCGAGCCCAGCAGGAAGAGGGAGACGAGGATCGCCTTCATGGACATGGCAGGTTAGGACGTTGCGTCCCCGGGCACAAACGCTCCCATGGGAGAGTGTTCCGTCCTCCCCTTCCCTACCTTCGTGGGTGGGGCCTTCGTCCGCCCGACGACGATGGGGGCCTCTATCAATTCCGGGGGCGTGGCCCGGGAGTCCTTCGGGTCCGCCACCCACACCGGCTCGCGCACCGTCTCCCCGGGCATCCAGGCCCGGGGCACCCGGCGGATACCCACCGGGTAGAGCGTCAGCCGCCCTTCCTTGTCTATCTTCAACCGCAGGAAGTTCTTCCAGTCTGGAATGGCCAGCGAGGAGAACGCCTCGTTGGGGTGGCAACCAAAGACATTGAGGGACACCAGCAGGTACACGCCCATCAACGTCGGTCCGACGAGGAAGCCGCCGCCGAACAGCAGCAGGCCGCTGGCCACGTCCCGCCGCAGGGTGTCCGCGCCTCCCACCAGGGCCCCCGCCAGCGCGGACGCGGCCCAGGTCATGAGCAGGGCCGCCACGAGGTGGGCGAAGCCATGGAGCCCCCCGGCCATCCGCTTCCACACGGTGCCGCGGCGCCCATCGGCGAAGCCAATCAAGCCGAGCACCAGCCCTGCCGCCATCAGCATGGAGCCGGAGTTCTCGATGGCCCCCGCCAGCACGGAGGCCAGCGAGTGTGCCGTCCCGGTGGCGTTGAGGTCCGCCGCGAGCCCCCAGCCGAGCAGCGCATAGAGGACGCCGGTGAGCATGCCGAACCAGGGGTTGTGGCTGACGAAGCCCAGGTTGCGCCAGGTGAGGCGCCGGGACACGTCGCGGTGGGGGTAGCTGTGCTGGAGCGCGTAGCCGTCCGGGCGCGAGTCCACGCGCGGCAGGTGCGTGGGGTGCAGGAACGCGCCGCCGCCGCCGGCGACAATCTTCTGCCGCCCCTCCTCATTCTCGTGGCGCCGGTAGTGGTGCATGTCCCCGGCCAGGAAGACGCTCACCTTCTTGCCGAGCACCATCTCCTGGAGGAAGTCGATGTTGTTGTCGAGGAAGGCCCTTCCAGCGTGGGGCTTCACCTGCTGGTAGATCCACGCGGGCTCCGCGTTGCAGAGGATGACGCGGTCCGAGTCGCTCATCTTCTTCGCGACGTTCTCGAAGAACGCCACCTGGGCCGCGTCCACGTCCGACTCCAATTGCATGTCGGTGCCCAGCAGCCACCAGCCCCTGGGCAGCTTGAGCGCGAAGTAGCTGCGCCGCTGGTGCGTCCGCCACGCGGCGGACTGCCGGCCCTGGCAGAACAGGCGCAGGAAGGACACGAGGCCGTCGTACCAGTCGTGGTTGCCCGGAATGGCGAACAGGTGGGGCGGCGTACGGCCCTGGCCCAGCGCGGCCTCATAGGGGCGCACGGTGCGCGCCTGGTACTCGTCCAGGCTCGCCATGGGGTACACGGCGTCGCCACCGAAGACGAGCACCTCGCCCGCCTGCGTCTCGTGGGTGGTGCCGGACGGGTCCTTCAGGGCCAGCGCCGGCTGCGCCACGGCCAGGGCCACGGCGTAGGTGCTGTCCCAGCCATCCCCCAGGTCGGACACGTAGTCGAGCCACAGCTCGTCCCTCGGACGTCCGGCTTCGTCCACGGAGAAGTCGAAGAAGAACGGCTGCGGTGACGTCACCGAGTCCAGCAGCCGGCGATCCGCCTGCTTGCCAATGGTCTCCGACAGGAGCGACTTGAGCCCCGTCTTCGCCAGGACGCTCGGGTCGTACCAGGACACCATCCTCCGTCCGGGAGGACGGGGCGGCCGGGGCGTGGAGCTCTTGCCCGGAACGGCACGCACGTCGACAGTCAGGGACTCCGCCATGATGGACCTCCTCCGGGTGGAGGCGTGAAGGCGGCTTTCGTGATGCCGCCCGGGCAACCTGCGTTCGGGGGCCCGGCTCCTCCCTCCAGCAAGAGGGCGCCGCTAGACGGGGGGCGACGGAGCAACGGTCTCCGTCACCAGCTCGTGAGGCAGGCCCTGCCCGGCCCGTGGCGCGTACACGTCCCACAGCGGCCCGAGGAAGAACCTCCCGAAGCGGGCCATGGCGGCCAGGCCGGCGCTTCCCCGCCGGGCCGGGTGCATGCTGGCGATGAGCTGGAGCAACTGCTCCACGCCCATCGTCAGGACTCCGGCACCCACGATGTCGCCGCGTGCATCCGTCCCTTCGTGGAGCTGGCACTGGAGCCGCGTGGCGTCCTTCCACAGCCGCGCGCCGCTGCCGTCTCGGATGGCCCGGGTGCCCTCCAGGTAGTAGTCCTTCCCGGCGTGGGCGAAGCGCAGGCCATAGGTCATCAGCCGCGTGCGGGCGTCCTCGCGGGTGCGGAAGAGATTGAAGCTGCCCAGCCGCACGGGAAGGTCCTGCCCGAAGGGCGCGTAGCTCAGCCGGGCCACCAGCCGCGCGGAGTGGCGCACGTCGCTGACGAACGCATCCATGTCATCGACGCTGATGGTGAAGTGGACGGTGAGCGGCGTGGCCTGGGCATCGAGGGCGCCGGCCATCGGCTCCGTGGGGCCCAGGGCGAAGGGCCCCGTCAGTGACTCGCGGAACGTCAGGTCGGGGGCGGGCTCGGTGGTGAGGGTGATTTCGGGGGTGAGCGGCAGGCCCTGCTCACCGCGCACGGCGAGGTAGCGCCACGTGTCCGAGTAGCCCATGTCGATGAGCGAAGCGGAGGTGACGTGCCCTTCATAGAGCTCCGTGTCGAGGGGCAGCGGGCGCTCGGGCTTCACGAGGTGGACGGCGATGGGGCGGCGGTGGCCCAGCACCTCTTCGCCAGCGAGGATGCGCTCGTTGAGCTCCTGGATGCGCTCGAGCTGCTCGAAGAGGGCCCCGTTGGCGCTCAGCTCCATCAGGTGGGTGTACTGCTGGAGGAGGCCGCGGCCGTAGCGGGGCGTGTTGCCGAGACACCACAGCACCCAGATGACGTCCGCGCCCCGGCGCACCGCCTCCATCAGGTTGCCGTCCTGAATCCAGAGGGAGTCGGTGTAGAGGGTGCCGTCCCTGTTCACCGGCGGCATGAGGATGGGCGGCGACACTCCGGCCACGACCAGGTCCGTGTCCATGCGCGTGTGAGGGAAGACCTCATTCACCTTGCGAGCAAAGTTGCAGACGTTGAAGGTGCCCTCCAGCAGGGTGCTGGAACGGATGGCGGCCGGGTCCACTCCCAGGTGCGGCAGGACGCGGTGCACGAGCGAGTTCGCGTCGCCGAGTGCCTCCACGTCGAGCAGGTCCATCGGCTTGCGGGGCGCGGCGAAGGAGAGGAAGTCCTTCACGGGCAGGGTCCGCCACCGGTCACACATCGCTTGCGGCGACAGGCCGGACAACAGCATGGCGAGGTTGAGGATGCCGCTCGACGTGCCATCCGCGTGCTGGAAGACGACGCCCGCGTCCGCCAGCGCGCGCATCGCTCCCGCCTGCCAGGCCACGCGCAGGCCGCCGCCGACCAGGATGAGCGAGCGCTTCCGTCCATCCCGGCTCCCGATTGGGTATGTGGACGCGGCGCGTACTGCCGTGGAGGCCGGAGGCACTGCTCCGTCACGTGGGCTGACAGCTGAAGGACCTCGCACCGAGGCTGGCGCCGGAGGCACTGCTCCGTCACGTGGGCTGACAGCTGAAGGACCGCGCACCGAGGCTGGCGCCGCAGGCACGGCCGCGTCACGTGGGCGCACAGAGGAGGAACCGTGCACCGAGGCTGGCGCCAAAGGCACGGCCTCTTCACGTGGGCCGGAAGCTGAGGCCCTTCGATCTGCGGCTGGCGCCGGAGGCACGGGCCCTCCACGTAAGCCGGCGGAGGGCACGCGTTCATCGGTGCGCCCTCGCCCACGTCCCGTGGCTGCAACGGGCGGCCGTGCATGGGCGTATCGGCTCTCGCGCCCTGCGCTGGACGCGACATCGGTGGACGTGTGCTCGGCGCGGCCTGCCCTACCCCGAGGCAGAACGGCGGCGGCCAGGCGCGCCATGACGCCCCGTCTCTCGCGACGTCCCCCCGCAGCCGTCAACGGTGCGCCCGCCTCCATCGTCCCACGGAGCGAGGCAGGAGGCGGCCGTGTGGATGTGCCCTGAGGCACCTCCTCCGCCGCGCGTGCCTCTACGTGCGTCCCACGTCGCGAGGCAGGAGGCTGCCGTACGGATGTTCCCTGAACCTCTCGCCGCACATCCTCGTCTGTGGTTGCCTCATGCGCTCCACGTCGCAAGGCAGGAGGCGGCCGTGCGAATGTGCCCTGTGCGTCTCGACGCCCATCAGCCGCGTCCCGGTACTTCAGCTCACTTCGAGACGGAGCGGTCAGCCTGACGTCAGGGGCCTTCTCCCCAGGAGGTAGCGTTTCCTCGCCGCGCCGCGACTTCCTGCGCCTGAGCAGGAGATAGCCGAGCGACAACGCACCACCGAGCAGGTTGCCAGCGGCCAACCCCCGCGAGAGTGGCGCGAGTCGCCAGCGGCGTGGGGCCTCGGGAGCCGGTCCCCTGCCCGGCTCCCCTTCTACGTAAGCGGAGCCGGAGTCCGAGGACATTCCGTCCCTCGTGACTCTCGGCTCCTGGGTGTCCCCGACATTCGAAGTGGTGGACGGTTCGGCTGGCATGACGCGGGCCTCCACGTCTCGACTTCGACCAGGCCGGTTGCGGTAGGTACTGCCTTCCGGCGGGCCTGCCCCCCTCCGGCGGCACGACGTCAGCCAGGGGAACCTGCAGAAAACGTGGGGCACCATGCCGCGCGCTGCAACCCCGACGCCGGGGCACGGGTGCCTGGAGCTTGAGAGCATCCTGGCCCATGCACTCCCGGGCGGACGCTGGAGCCCCATGGGAGAAACGGGCGAGCACACGCTGCCAGCGCACACTCACTCGCTCCCGGTTCCCGCGTCGGTGCGCAGTTGAGCGCCTTCACACCATTGTCGCCCCCAAACGCGGGACGCATGATGCCCGGACCCTTTGTGCGCGAGGTGCACCGGTGAGCCAGCGGGACGCGGACTGGAAGCCCTACGAGGATGGCGGCTCCATCGGTTGGATGGGCTCGCAGGGCGGCACCATCGCCCGCGACGAGGAGCTCGCCGGACAGGTGCGCCTCACCTACGAGGTGGACGACTCCCGCTCCTTCCACGCCCTCTCCTGCTCCGTCGCGGGGTGGCTCCTGCACCACCGCTTCTTCGACAACGCCGAGGCCGCTGCCACCGCCTTCGACGCCATGAAGCCCGCCCTGGAGGAGCTCCGCACGAAGCTCTCCGAAGGGGGCCCGAAGTCCGCCGCGGAGGCTCGCGCTGGAGGTCCCCTCCTGGCCGCCTTCATGGCCCGGTTCTCCTGACGCGCCACGGCTGGGGCCTCACACCACCGCGCGCAATCGGGACACGACGAACCACGCGAACACCGCGAGCCCCAGGAGCCACGCCGCGTTGATGGCCATGGTGCGGCGCGATTGAGCCTGAGCCTGCTGCCGCTCGTACGCGTCGACGAGCTGCCGTGCGGATGCCAGGTCCGGGTCCAACGCGAGTGCGCGCTGCGCATAGGCGACGCGCTCCCATTCCTGCCGCCCTTCCCCGAGGGACGCCATGTAGACCCGGGCCAGCTCCGGGCGGCGCTCTGTCCCCACCAGCGCTTCGAGCCGGTCGAGCCGTTCACGCCCCTCCCGCTCGTCCCACTGGCTCACGAGGACCCGGCCCAGCTCCATCAACTCCAGGGCCACGTCAGGGTGGGGTTTGAGCCCGGCGCGAGGCACCGGAACACCTTCGAGCGCCCTGGCCAGGGGCTCCACCCGCTTCACCCTGGCAGCGGCCTGGGCCACCCGCATCCGGGCCACGAGAACCTTCGCCGCTTCTTCGCGGCCGTGCGCCTCCTTCGAGGCCGTGTCCAGCAGCGACAACGCCGTCTCGAACTGGTCCTCCTTCAGCGCTCCGTCCACCTTCGCCAGCGTCTCCCGGAGCGCGCCGGCCCGCTGTGCGCGCAGCCGTTCATGGATGGCCCGCGCCAGCCGCCCCGGGTCCTGGCTCACGGGCAGCCCGAGCTCCAGCGCCCTTTCCCGCAGCAGCGGCAGCGCCGCGCGGCCCCGGGCCTCCAGCAGGGAGAGGACGGTGGCCTCCAGCGGCCCCAGCTCTTCTCCGAGCACCGCCACCAGCGCGGCCTCGGTCCTCATCTCGGTCTTCGAGGACAGGCACGCCTTCAGGTCGACACCGTCCACACCGGCCATGCCCAGTCCGAGGATGAGCGGCACCGCGCTCGACACAGGGCTCGCGCAGAGCAGCTGGAGCGACGCTGTCTCCCCGGGGCCCCGCAGCCCCTCCACGAGCTCCGCGGTGTTCCACCTCCGGATGGCGAAATACGCTTCCCTGTGGAGGGGCACGTCCTGGTGGGCCAGCGCCACCAGCGCGGGGATGGAGACCTCGGGCCGCATGTCCCGGAGCGCATCCGCCACCACCCGGTCCAGCGTCGGGCCCGAGGCAAACAGCTTCGCCATGGGATGCTCGGGAAGGCGCGCGCTCAGCGCCTTGACCGAGTCCCGGGCCGACCCGTATTCCATCGGAGACTTCAGCAGGGAGAGCAGGAGCGAAACGTCCTCCGCGGTCCCCACGCGCCCCAGCACGCGCAGGACGAACAGCGGCGCGATGCCCGCGCCGATGGACGCATTCATCTTCCGCACCCCACCGGTCACCCATGCACGGGCCTCGTCGCGGACGAGCGTCGCGCTCGGCTCCAGTTGAGCCAGGGTGTTCGCCGCCACGGCCAGGTCCACCGGCCCCTGCGAGTTGGCGAGGAGCAGCAGCGCCCGGGTGACGCCCGGCGTCCGAGCGGGGTCCGCCCACAGCCGGTAGCTGACCAGGATGGGGTCAGAGCCCACGGGCTCCGAGCCATCCAGGAAGAAACCACGCGCCATCTGGCTCTGGGAGCGCGCCTCCCGGATGACGCCGTCGACCAGGAGGTCCTTGTAGGGATGCCGACCGGGTGCGCGCCAGGTCAGCTCGAAGCGCAGGTCGAACACCTCCACGTCGAGCCGGTTCTGCACCGTGGCGGTCAGCCTGTAGACGGGCCTCCACGCGGCACGGTTGTGCTTCCGCGTCTGGGTTTCGATGCCGGACACGTCCTTGACGTAGACGTACCCCTCACTGCCCTGCGTGTACGTGGGGGACGCGCCATCCCCAACGGCCCGGGCCGTCAAAGGCCCCAGGACGAGCAGGACCGCCACGAGGAATGAAGCGCGCATCCCGCGAGCCTAGCGGAGAACCCTGGAGGAAACCGTAGGCCCTACGCGTCCGGCGCCAGCTCCCGCAGCAGGTCGCCCAGCTTCTCCAGCGCGAGCCGCGCTCGCGTCTTCACGGTGCCGAGCGGGTCGCCCATGCGCTCCGCGATTTCCCGCTGGGACAGCCCCTCGAAGTAGGCCAGCTCCACCACCTTGCGCTGCTCGGCGGGCAGCTGCTTCAGCGCCGCGAGCACCCGCTGCCGGTGCTGTCCCTGCGCGCTCGCCTCGTCCGGCGCACGGGCGTGGCGCTCACTGGCGGAGGTTGGTG
>JBKGHK010000044.1:0-27719 GCA_046520375.1 Pyxidicoccus sp. 3LFB2 | reverse complement strand
AGCGCCACCCGGCTCGCGTCCGGCCGTGCCAGCACGTCCGCCGCCAGCGCCCCCGCCACGCCCGTGCGCACCGCCGTCAGGTGGCCGGAGTCCATGATGGCCAGCAGCCCTCCGGTGGCCAGGTCATGCAGCTGCACCACGCCCTGAATCGCCGGCGTCTGTCCGGGGAACTTCGCGTGCACCTTCACCGTGTACGCGGGGATGCCGGGCAGGCTGCCGGGAAAGAGCACCAGGGCGGTGCCCTCGGCATGCAGGGGCACGCGGGTGCGCTGCGGGGCCACCGTGCGAGCCAGGGCATCGGTGCGGAAGGCCTCACGCATGTCCTCCAGCAGGGTGAGCGCCTGGAGGTTGCGGGACACATCGGAGCGGTTGAGCAGGAGGGTGCGCATCTTCCAGGCACCCTAATGCCGGCGCGGCCACGGCCCCAGTCTCACGTGGGCCTCCAGGACGCCAAGCGCCCGCCGGTGGACGATAGTGCCCTTGGACGAAGGTGCGTCGCCCTGGTGGGAGAGGCAGTCAGCCCTGGCGGGCGGTGCGCCGCGGGCCCGGGTGACAGAGGCGCGGCGTGGCGCCCGGAAGTGGGCCTTCACCCGGGCTCGGGGGCAAGGCACGCCGGAGACATCGTGCCCACCATTGAGGCGGAGTGGCGGGAGCGGGCAGGGCCTCGGGAGGTCGGTGATGCTGGAGCCGGATTCACCCTCCGTGAATAAAGAAGAGCCCGGTGGGGCGAGGACGCTCCGGGCCGCGGACTTCCTGCGTGCGCAGCGCCAGGGGCTGCTCGCGGACTGGGAGCAGGGCATGCACGCGCTCCACGCGGACCGCGCGGAGCGCCACTCGTGGCTGATGGACCACATGCCGGAGCTGCTCCTCGCGCTGGCGGAGGTCATCGAGCACGGCCCCGAGGGGCTTGGCACCGCGCTCTGGGACGAGCACGCCGTGGTGCGGCTGGACCAGGGCTTCGACTTGGGCGAGGTGGCGGCCGAGTACGCGCTCCTGCGCAAGTGCATCCTCCGCCGGCTGGAGGCCGAGTCCCGCGTGCTGGCGCCCGGCGAGCTGGAGCGGCTGGAGGAGGCGCTGGACCGCGTCGTCACGAGGACGATGACGTGCTTCTCGCAGGCCCGTCAGCGCATCCTCCAGGCACTGGACCGGATGACCCAGGCCACGCTGGACAACCCGCCCCTGGACGCGCTGCTGATGCGGCTGCTCACCGTGCTGATGGAGTCCGCGTTCGCGGTGGACGCGGCGGCGGTGATGATGGTGGAGGGCGAGCGGCTGGTGGTGCGCGCCGCGGTGGGGCTGGGAGCGGACAGGGCCGTGGGCAGCTCGCTGCGGCTGGACGAGGGCTTCATGGGCCAGGTGGCCTCCACGCGCAGGCCCCAGGCGCTGCGCTCGGCCACCACGGACCCGCGCGTGCTGCTGCCGGCGCTCAAGGAGCCCGGGCTGCGCGCCCTCTATGGCGTGCCCCTGCTGGAGGACGAGCGGCTGCTGGGCGTGGCGTACATGGGCTCGCGCACCGCCTTCCTCTTCTCGGACCCGGACTCGCTGCTGTTTCGCAGCATCGCCCAGCGCGCCACGGCCTACCTCGTCCAGGCGCGGCTGCAGGCGGATGAGCGCGCCGCGCGCGTGGAGGCCCAGCGCTCGCTGGCGCAGCTGAACGCGATGCTGTCCGCCACGCCCATGGGCATCGCCTTCCTGGACCGGGAGCTGAACTACCTGCGCGTCAACCAGGCCATGGCGGACATCAACGGCTTCCCGGTGGACGGGCACGTGGGCCGTCCCTTCCGCGAGCTGCACCTGCCGGAGGTGGTGGAGGCGATGGAGCCCCTGCTCCGGCGCGCCCTGGAGACGGGCGAGCCGGTGCGCTCGTTCGAGTTCGGCCTGCCCACTTCCGCGGCCCGGGGTGGCGGCCGCTCGTGGCAGGCCAGCTTCTACCCGGTGCGCACCGTGACGGGCGAGGTGCTGGGCCTGGGCGCCACCGTGGTGGACATCACCGAGCACAAGCAGGCCGAGGCCACGCTCCAGCAGGCGGTGGACTTCCGCGAGCAGCTGCTCGCCGTGCTGGGACACGACTTGCGCAACCCGCTCAACGCCATCAGCGCCTCGGCCTTCCAGCTGGCACGCTCGGACGAGTGGGGCCCGCCGGAGCGGCGCGCGGTGGACCGCATCCGCAAGGCCACCGCGCGCATGGGGCGGATGATCAACGACATCCTCGACTTCGCGCGCAGCCGGCTGGGCGGCGGCATTCCCGTGGAGCGCCAGCGAATGAATCTGGCCGAGGTGTGCCAGGCCGCGCTGGAGGAGCTCCAGGTCAGCCACCCGGAGCGGCAGCTGCTCTTCGAGTGTCACGGGGACACGTCCGGGGACTGGGACCCGGACCGGGTGTCGCAGGTGCTGGGCAACCTGGTGGCCAACGCGATTCAGCACGGCCAGGAGGGCGTGCCGGTGCGCACCCTCGTGCGCGGCGAGCCCGACGAGGTGGTGCTGGAGGTCCACAACCTGGGCGAGCCGATTGCGCCCGAGCTGCTGGTGCGCATCTTCGACCCCTTCAAGGCCTACAGCGGCCCGCAGGACACCGCGAAGAAGAAGCGCAGCCTGGGGCTGGGGCTCTACATCGTCAGCCAGATTGCCGGGGTGCACGGCGGCCGCGTGGAGGTGCGCTCCACGGCCAGCGAGGGCACCACCTTCATCGTGCACTGGCCGCGCCGGTCCCCGCTCGCGTCAGCGGGGGCCTGAGACAGCGCACGACTCCGGAGCCGGTCCCCGCCCTCGCAAGCCTGAGCATGAGAAGCCACGTCTCGCGTCAGCGGGACCTGAAGCCGCCGCGAGACTCCGGAGCCGACCCCGCCTCGCAAGCGTGAGTCCGAGACGCCTCGTCACTTCGGAGCCGGCCCCACCCTCGTGAGTGTGAGCCTGAGACGCCGCATTACTTCGGAGCGGGCGCCGGGGCCGGAGCCTGCGGGGCAATGGCCAGCGTGTGCACGGCCTCGGCCAGCATGCGCGTGCCGGCGTCGAGGCTCTCCAGGGAGATGGACTCATCCGGCGCGTGACCGGTGTACAGCTCACCGGGGAAGCCGGGGCCGAAGTCCACGCCCTTGGGGAACAGGCGCGCGTAGGTGCCGCCGCGCACGGAGCCGGGCTTCGCGTCCGGCGCGTTGCGGTGGCGCTTGTAGATGTCGAGCAGCGTGGTGACCAGCGTCCCGGACGTGTCCGCCACGTGCGCGTCGCCCACGTAGCGGTTGGCGGCCTCCTTCACCCGGCCTCCGCTGTCCTCGCCCACCAGCGCGGCGGCCTTGTCGAGCGAGGCATTGAAGGCGGCGGCGTCCTTGCCCTGGGGCCGGCGCATGTTGACGCCCAGGGTGACTTTCCCCTCCGCCACGCGCAGCACGGTGGGCGCGGTGATGAGCGGGCCCATGAGGCCGTCGTCCTTGTACGCCACGCCCAGCTTCTGGCCGAAGTGGTCGCCGTCGAAGCGGCGGGCCACCACGCGCAGCATGGCGGAGATGCCGTTGTCCTCCAGCGGCAGGCGCGCGGCCACGGCGGCCAGGTCCCACATCGCGTTGTGGCCCTCGTCGGCGATGGACGCGTGCACCGCCTTGCCCTGCGTGGTGAGCACCACGGTGTCCCCGGCGCGCTTCACGTCCGCCTGGAGCGTCGCGCGGGCGCTCTCCGCCGCCACGGCGGCCTGCACGTCGGCTAGGGCCTGCTCCGGGGTGCGGCCCGCGGAGGGTGCCAGCTTCAGCGTGGCGGCGCCGGGCACCTGGGTGAGGAACTCGCCGCCGGTGACGTCCACCGCGCGCAGGGTGGCGTTGGCGCCCTTCACCGACCCACCCGCCGGAGCCTCGAGGGGCGCCTCCAGGCTCCACGCGACGAAGCCGGACTGCGCGGCCACCACCGGGTAGTTGGAGTCCACGGAGATGACGTGCGTGGCCTTGGGCTCGGACGCGGCGTACTTCGTCATCCCCGTCCAGTCGCTCTCCTCGCCATTGCCGACGATGACGAGCACCCGGCCCTGGGGCTTCAGGCCCAGCTGCCGCGCGAAGTCGAGCGCGACGAGCGCCTGGGCAATGGGCCCCTTGTCGTCCTCCACGCCCCGGCCGTAGAGGCGGCCCTCCTGGATGTAGGGCTCGAAGGGTGGCTTCTTCCACTCGTGCGCGGGCGCGGGCACCACGTCGCCGTGGAAGACGAGGCCCAGCTGCGGCGCGCCCTCGCCCCACGCCAGCTCGAAGACGTCGTTGTTGCCCACGGCGCGGTACGCCAGGCCATGCGCCTTCGCCCACTTCTGGAGGAAGCGGCCCATGGCGGCGATGCCAGGGTTCTTCGCGGCGGGGGCCTCGCTGCTCACCGTCTTGAAGCGCACCAGCTGCTTCGTCAGCTCCACCACCTCGTCCAGCGAGCAGGCCTGGACATAGGCCGCGTAGCGCTCGGCGGCGGGAGCGCCCTTCATGGCCTGCTCGGAGAAGCGGGCGGCGCGGACCTTGGGCGTGCCCTGGCAGCGGGGGTCCTTCGCGGCGAGGGCCAGGGAGGGCAGGACACAGCAGAGGGCGGCGATAAGTCGTAGGCGCATGTGGGGGAACCGTAGTCGAGGGACCCAGGGCGGCCCACTGGCGGAACGGGCCTTCCACCCTCCGCCCGGCCGCCTGCTCCGTCTGGGGGTGAAACCGGACGGGGAGGCCGCTATTCCTGGGGCATGTTCTTCAACCCCACGAAGAAGCTGAAGATACCGGGCCCGGAAGAGGCACTGCCGGGCCGCGCTGAAGAGATGCCCGTCCCCGCGAAGCACGAGGTGCTCGGCACCCCGCTCAAGGGCCCGGTGCCGGAGGGCCACGAGGTGGTGGTGCTCGGCCTGGGGTGTTTCTGGGGCGCGGAGCGCAAGTTCTACCAGACGCCCGGCGTGTACAGCACCGCGGTGGGCTACGCGGGCGGCCTGACGCCCAACCCCACCTACCGCGAGGTGTGCAGCGGGCAGACGGGCCACAACGAGGTGGTCCGCGTCGTGTTCGACCCGAAGAAGCTTTCGTTCGAGCAGCTGCTGCGCGTGTTCTGGGAGAGCCATGACCCGACGCAGGGCATGCGTCAGGGCAACGACGTGGGCACGCAGTACCGCTCCGGCATCTACTACACGAGCGAGGCGCAGAAGCGCGCGGCCGAGGCCAGCCGCGACGCGTACAACAAGGCGCTGCAGGCGAAGGGCTTCGACGCGATTACGACGGAAATCGTCCCCGCGCCGGCCTTCTACTACGCCGAGGACTACCACCAGCAGTACCTGGAGAAGAACCCGGGCGGCTACTGCGGCCTCGGCGGCACCGGCGTGAGCTGCCCGATTGGCGTGGGCGTCAGCGCCTGAGCGAAGCACCCGGCATCGTCATCCGCCGGGCGGCATGCACGTGAGCCGCCCGGTGGAAGCCGGCGCCACCACCTGAACGAAGCGCGAGACGCCCGTCCCGCGACTCACTTCGGATGCCGTGAGGCCGCCGGGAGCAGCGACGCGAACAGCGCCTGCCCCGGCCGTGCCCCGCACCCGTCACCCCACCGCAATAGCAACCCGGTAGAAGTCCGCCCTGGGTGCGGATTCCTGGATGTCACACGCTCACACGGAGGTCTGTCTTACCGCGTTATCCGGACCTGGTTTGACTTTCTTCACTCTCCGAACAATTAAAATCCGGACCAGAAAGGACAGGACCGCTCGGACGCCGCCTCTGCTCGATAAGCGCCGGCTGTACCCCTCCCCCACTTTCTCCAGCGGTCCGCTTTTCCCTATGAATGTGTCAACGCAACGTGTGCAGGGCGCATCCCGCCCTGGCCCATGGCTGGCCAGGGTGTGCGCGCTCCTCGCGGCAGTGGGAGCAGTGGTCTTCGCACCCGAGGCCCAGGCGCAGGCCGGGTCGGTGAACCTCGCGCTCAACCGGCCGGTGACGACGTCCTCCAACCAGCCGGGCCTCACCGGCAACTTCGCGGTGGACGGTGATGGCGGGACGCGGTGGGGCAGCGGCTTCACCACCAACGAGTGGATTCAGGTCGACCTCGGGCAGAGCACCACCATCGCCCGCGTGGTGCTCACCTGGGAGACGGCCTACGGCCGGGGCTACTCGGTCCAGGTGTCCGCGGACGGAGTGAACTGGCAGAACGCGCGCGTCATCACCGACGGCGACGGCGGCACGGATGACCTGGCCGTGACGGGCACCGGCCGCTACGTGCGCATCCTCGGGCAGGTGCGCGGGGCCATCGACTACGGCTACTCCCTCTGGGAGCTCGCCATCTACGGCGCCGGCGCCGCCACGGGCGACCTGGCCAAGGGCCGCCCCGCCACCGCGACGAGCGTGGAGTCCAACGCCGCCCACCTCGCGGCGCAGTACGCGTTCGACGGTGACAACACCACGCGCTGGTCCTCGGCCGCGCTGGACGCGCAGTCCATTCGCGTGGACCTCGGCACGTCCCAGCCGCTGGGCAAGGTGTCGCTCGACTGGGAAGGCGCGTACGCCAGCTCGTACGCGATTGAAGGCTCCACCGACGATGTGAACTGGACGGCGCTCGCGCCCACCGTCACCGGCGGCACGCCGGGCCGCCGCGACATCACCGTGTCGGGCAGCGCCCGCTACGTGCGCATGCGCGGAATCTCGCGCGGCACCGGCTATGGCCTCTCGCTCTGGTCCTTCGAGGTGTACGGCCCCGGCGGCGGTCCCAACGACCCGCCCCCGCAGACCACGAACCAGACGGTGAAGCTCATGTTCCCGGAGCTGGCGTACGCGAAAATCAATGTCTCGCCCGCGCCCCTCAGCATCACCCCCACGCCCGAGGAAGGCCCCACCACGCCGTCGGTGCGCAACCCGCCCGGCCCCTTCACCTACGAGCTGACCTTCCCGCCCAACACCATCGTCACGATGTCCAAGAACCAGTTCTCGCCCACGGCGCCGAACACGGACATCCGCATGGTGGTGACGACGTCCACCGGCACGGTGCTGCGCGCGCAGTCCGTCTCCACGCTCGCGGTGCAGGGCGCCGAGTGGAAGGTGGAGATCTTCAACACCACCCCCAACCCCGACGGCAGGGACCGCACCATCATCCCGGACCCGTACCAGAAGGTCCCCCCGACCCCGGTGGCTGGCGCCTTCGCCGTCATCGCCCCGGCGAACAACGCCATGGTGACCAACACCCGCCGCCCCACGCTGCAGTGGGCGGCCGTCACCGGCGCGACGAACTATCAGGTCTACCTGAACATCAGCCGCGACGACTACGACTGGATGGCGCGCGGCAGCCTGCTGGACCGCTACACGCTGATGACCACCACGACGGGCACCTCGTGGACGCTGAACCAGGACCTGCCCGACCGCTGGACGTACAAGTGGTACGTCGTGGCCACCTTCCCGGGTGGGAACACCAGCCGCTCGGACCTGCGCACCTTCTCCGTGTACCTGCCCACCGTGGAGACGCAGGCGGACGCGGTGCCGCTCATCAACGGCATGCGCGACATGAACAAGAGCGGCACCATTGAGCCGTACGAGGACTGGCACAACCCCATCGCCACGCGCGTCAACGACCTCATGTCGCGGATGACGCTGCACGAGAAGGCGCTGCAGATGTTCTTCGACGCGAAGACGGTGCCGGAGGCCGGCTTCACCATGGGCCCCCTGAGCCCGCAGGACATCGTCAGCTTCCAGCGCGCCTCGGCCGCCACGCGCCTGGGCATCCCCCACGTCGACGCGGGCGACAGCATCCACGGCTACAAGACGAGCTGGCCCACGCAGCCGGCGCTCGCCGCGTCGCGCGATTTGGACACCATCTACGAGCTGGGTGACATGCAGCGCCGCGAGCAGCTCGCGGTGGGCAGTCGCGGCACGCTGTCCCCGCTGGCCGAGGTGGGTACCAAGGTGCTCTACCCGCGCATCCAGGAGGGCAGCGGCGAGGACGCGGACCTGGCGGCCGGCATCACCCGCGCGCTCGTCGCGGGCCTGCAGGGTGGCCCCGAGGTAAACCCGCACTCCATCTGGGTGACGACGAAGCACTGGCCGGGCCAGGGCGCGGGCGGCGAGGCCGGCATCACCTACGACGGCACCACCATCCACTACCACATGCGCCCGTGGCACGCGGCGCTGGAGGCTGGCACCAGCGGCATCATGCCGGGCTACGCGGGCAGCTGGCTGCTGGGGCCCGAGGGTTACGGCGCCGGTGACAACCCGGGCATCCTCAACTACCTGCGGCAGAACATGGGCTACCAGGGCGTCATCTGCTCGGACTGGCTGCCGTCGGGCGCGTGGGTTCGCTCGGCCAGCGCGGGCTCGGACGTCATGGGCGGCGCCACCCCGACGCAGATGGGCACCTTCGAGAACCAGGTGTCGCTCACCCGCATCAACGACTCCGTCCGCCGCATCCTCGACCTCAAGTTCCGCCTGGGCGTCTTCGAGGACCCGTACCGTCGCGGCCCCGCCGGCACCTCCGAGTGGCACACGGCGGACCACAAGGCGCTGGTGCGCCGCGCGGCGGCCAACGCGATGACGCTGTTGAAGAACGACGGCGCCCTGCCGCTGCGCCTGTCCCCCGGTGCATCGATTGTCGTCGCCGGCCCTCGCGCGGACGACCCGTCCTGCATGGTGACGTGGCGCTCGGACTTCCACGGCACGGAGTTCGGGGACCTGACCATCTACCAGGCCATCAAGCAGCGCGCCGAGGCCGCGGGCATCACCGTCTACAAGGACAACGCGCCCGCGGGCGTCACGCCCAGCGCGGCCATCGTCGTGGTGGGCGAGAGCTACTTCACCCACGGCACCGAGTGGGACAAGGAGAAGCCCTACCTGCCCGGAGACCCCATCGGCCCGGCGCATGACGCGAAGTGGGGCAACCAGTACGGCGTGATTACGAGCTTCAAGTCGCGGAACATCCCCACGACGACGGTGCTCATCCTCCCCCGCCCGTACATCCTCACCAACGTGGTGCCGCAGACGAACGCGCTGCTGGTGGCCTACCGTCCCGGCGACTCCGGTGGGCCGGCCGTGGCGGACATCCTCTTCGGCGACGTCTTCCCGCGCGGCATGCTGCCCTGGCAGCTCCCGCGCTCGATGGACCAGATTGGCACCGACGTGGAGAACAACCAGCTGGAGCAGTGGGACCTGCCGTTCGACGTGGGCGCCACCGCCGCCCAGCGCACGGAAATCCGGCAGAAGATTGCCACGGGCCAGCCCATTCTCCCCGTCTACGGCAACCCGCTGTTCCAGTACGGCGCGGGCATCCAGGGCTTCGGGCTGAGCGACAGCACGCCGCCCACCGCCTTCACCCTGCAGACGCCGACGCCGGGCTCCACCCTCACCACGAAGCCCACCTTCACCTGGACGGCGAGCAGCGACCCGCAGACGGGCATCCACCGCTATGAGGTCTTCCTCGACGGCAGCCCGTTCCCGGTGGCGACGACGAAGACGCCGTCGGCCACGCTCACCAACACGCCCATCAGCAACGGCGCGCACACGTGGTTCGTGAAGGCCTACAACTGGGCGGGGGGCGTCACCACCTCGGCCACGGCCACCTTCACCATGAACGACACCACGCCGCCCGCGGCCTTCGCGGCGCTGGTGCCGGCGGCGGGCTCCTCCGCGCCGGGCGCCATCACCACGTTCATCTGGGAGCAGACCTCCGACGTGGGCGCGGGCGTCTCGCAGTACGTGCTCAACGTGGATGGCACGGACCGCACGCCCACGGCCACGCCGCGCGCGTACGTGGGGACGACGGTCAACTCGCGCTCGGGAAGAACGTGGCGGCCACCTCCAACGAGTTCGGCAGCCCCAACGACGCGGTGGACGGCAACCCCGCCACGCGCTGGTCCAGCCGCAACGACGGGGCCAACCCGAACACCGAGTCCATCACCGTGGACCTCGGCGCCGTGCACTCCATCAAGCGCGTGCGGCTGAGCTGGGAGGCCGCGTTCGGCCGCCAGTACGTCGTGGAGACGTCGCTCGACGGCGCCACGGGCTGGACGCCGCTCTTCACGCAGACCAACGGCGACGGCGGTGAGGACAACCTCACGGGCCTGAGCGGCGTCGGGCGCTACGTGCGCATGCGCGGCGTGGAGCGCGCGACGACCTACGGCTACTCGCTGTGGGAGTTCGAGGTGTACGGCGTGGGCACCGAGCAGCTCTCGATTACGGGGCTGAACGCCGGCAGCCACACGTGGCGTGTGCGCGCGGTCGACGGAGCGGGCAACAGCACCCTCTCCAACGGCCCCCTCACCTTCACGAAGTAGCTAGCGCCTCCAGGCACGGAGACTCGGGGCGGCTGCATCCTGGCAGCCGCCCCGGCCCCTCCCGGGCTGCCAATGCCTTGCAGCCAAGGAAAGGCCGGAATCGCTGAAGTCAAACAGCCAATTCACCAGCGGTGCGTCAGCTCCCGGGGCCGAGCGCGTCTGACGGGCGGAAGTGTCTGTGTGGTAGAACGCCCCCGCTTCAAACCCTCGCATCCTTATATATCCATGCTCCAAGCCCATCCGCGCGCGGCCGCCCTCCTGGCGCTGCTCGCCCTTGTCTCTGCTTGCGGTTCCGAGGCTCCCGACCCGCTCGAGGAAGCCTGCCGCGATGTCACCTGCAACCCCGGCCGCTGCGTGCTCACCAGCGACGGCCCCGCCTGCCTGTGCGACCCGGGCCACCACGCGGACGGACTCGCCTGTGTGGCGGACCCGCCGCCCCCGGACCCGGACCCGTGCGAGCCCAACCCCTGCACCGAGCCCCACCGCACCGTCTGCACCGTGCAGGGCGAGGCCGCCCAGTGCGGCTGTGACGCGGGCTACCTGTGGCAGAACGGCCAGTGCGTGGTGCTGACGCGCCCCACCTGCGCCGCCGAGCCCTGGCCGGGCGGCGACGCCTTCGAGCCGGATGACTGCCCGGAGCGCGCCCTCATCGACTTCCCCATGGGCATGCCGCAGACGGGCCGCACCCTGGCCCCCGCTGGGGACGTGGACTGGTACCGCCTCCCGGTCCGCGCGGGCTTCACCTACCGCATCCAGGCCCAGGGCGACGGCCTCGTCCTCCCGCTCTACCTGGACATCCTCACCTCGGAGGGCCTGCAGCCGCTGGTGGCGGACCACCGGGGCACGGAAGGGGTGGAGGTCAGCTTCAAGGCGCCGGACTCCCAGCCGGTGCTGGTGCGGCTGAGCACCTTCGACGCCAATGCCACGGGCGCCTACACGCTGACCCTCGAAGAGCAGCGGCAGGACGACTACGCCGACACGGCGGAGGGCGCGGTGGAGCTGCGCGCCGGAGGCGTGGTGGTCTCCGGCGGCGTGCAGTTCCAGGGCGACGTGGACGTGCACGTGCTCCCGCTGGAGGCCGGCATGTCGGCGGTCCTCGACGCCCGCACCAGCCCGGAGGACCCGGTGGAGCTGCGCCTGGAGCTCCTCTCTCCCGACGGCGCCACGGTGCTGCGGCAAATCCAGGGGCGTGAGGCGCGGCTGGCCCTGCGCGAGCCGACCTCCGGCCGGTACCTGCTGCGGGTGCGGGCCGACAACGGGGTGTCCCGGGTCGCCTACCGGCTGTCGTTCCGGCAGCTGGGCCCGGACGACCACGGTGATGA
The DNA here is from genome assembly GCA_046520375.1 of Pyxidicoccus sp. 3LFB2. Taxonomy (GTDB): domain Bacteria; phylum Myxococcota; class Myxococcia; order Myxococcales; family Myxococcaceae; genus Myxococcus. Next base: position 16,172 of record JBKGHK010000044.1, on the reverse strand, counting down.
CGCGGCGGTCGCCACGTCCCTGTCCGCGCCCCCTGTCACCCAGGAGGCCAGCTTCGAGCGCTCGCTGGACGTGGACGCCTTCACCTTCGTCCCCGTGCCCGGCCGCCAGTACCGCACGCGCTGCTTCCTGCGCTCGGGTGCGGGCTGGTGCCAGCAGCTGCTGTTCCGCCAGGGCGAGCTGCCCTCGGGCTTCTGGAACAGCGACGACCTCGAGCTGCGCGCCGTGGACGCCACGCCCATCGTGGTGCTGGTGCGTGCCGGCTCGGGCATGCCGGGCACCTATACCTTCATGCTCCAGGACCTCGGCGTGGACGACCACGCGGACACCGCGGCCAGCGCCACGCCCATCACCGTGGGCGGCCCGGCCGTGACGGGGACCCTGGCCCTGCGGGCGGACATCGACGTCCTCACCTTCACCGCCCAGGCCCGCCGCATCTACAGCCTGCGGTGCACCAGCCCTACCGGGCAGTGGATCAGCATCCAGGCGAAGGACCCGGCCGGCCAGGGCCTGGGGCAGTCCTCCATCACCATCGACCCCGTGCTCTTCCAAGCCGGGCAGGACGGCCCACACACCCTCTGGCTGAGCACGTACGGCAGCTTCGCGGCGGGTGCCTGGTCCTGCCAGCTCACCGAGGCCGCCATGGACGACCACGGCGGCGCGCGGGCCGACGCGAGCCCGCTGCAGGACGGCCAGGGCTCCGGAGAGCTCCAGTACCCCGGGGACGTGGATGCCTTCTCCGCCCCCACGCAGGCCGGCCGCCTCTACCGCGCGACGCTCACCCCGGGCGGCTTCCGCAGCATGGGCCTCACGGTCTTCTCGTCGGACGGCGCCACGCTGGCCAACGGCTCGGCCAGCTCCTCGCCCGCGGCGTTCCTCTTCAAGGCCGCCACCGCGACGACGGTGTTCTCGGTGCAGAGCTTCTCCTCTTCGAGCATGGGCACGTACAGCCTGCGGCTGGAGGAGGCGGGCACGGACGACCATGGGGACACGCCCGCCACGGCCACCCCACTGACGCTGCCCGGCTCGCTCATCGGCACGCTCCAGTTCCAGAACGACGTGGACGTCTTCTCCTTCGCCGTCACCGGGGGCCGCGTCTATCGCGTCGCCTGCACGGGCACCGGCGCGGAGTGGCTGACCCTCAGCGCGCGCGAGGGCACGGATGAGGTGGTGGCCTCCGCCTACCGGACGCTGCTGCACCGGGCGTCCGCCAACGGCACGCTGTCAGTGGCGGTGTCCAACGGCACGGCCTATGACTGCACGGCCCAGGACGTGGGCACGGACGACCTGCCCGACACGGCGGAGGGCGCCCAGGAGCTGTCCGCGCCCGCGCTGGGCAGCGGCACGCTCGAGACGTATCGGGACGTGGACGTCTTCACCTTCCGCCCCACCCAGGGCCGCGTCTACCGCTTCGGCTGCACCCGGGTGTCCTGCACCGTGCGCGTGCGGGGGCCGGACGGGCAGGTGCTCGCCGAGAACTCCGGGGACTGGAACACGACGGGCAGCCTGGGCTGGGAGGCGGGCACCCAGGCCTGGGTGTCCCTGGAGGTGGCCGCCAGCTCCATGGTGGGCGCCTATGACTACTCGCTCGAGGACGTGGGCACGGACGACCACGGAGACGTGTCCGCCACGGCCACCGCGCTGGCGGCCGGGACGGTGCAGGTGGGCGCCATGTTCGAGAGCATCCGGGACGTGGACGCCTTCAGCTTCCCCGCCACCGCCGGGCACATCTACAGCGTGCGCTGCGTGCGCACGGGCTCGTCCTGGTGCGACTTGAAGGTGAAGGACCCCACCGGCAACGCGGTGCCCGCGGCCCACGCGGCGGTGGTGAGCGGGCGCTACCTCATCGAGGTCTCCTCCGGCTCGACGACGGGCCTGGGCACCTACACCCTGCACGTGGAGGACCTCGGTCCGGATGACCACGCGAACACGGCGGCGGGCGCCACGCCCCTGCCCCCGGGCAACACCCCGGTGGCGGGCCGCCTGGAGACGTTCGACGACGTGGACGTCTTCGCCCTCTCCGTCACCGCGCCTCGCGCCTACCGCCTCGTCTGCCAGGCGAGCCAGGCGCTGTCGTCGTGCAAGGTGAACGTGCGCACCCCGGGCGGCACCCTCGTGGCCGCCTCGGACAGCTTCTCGCGCACCGCGGTGTCCTTCGAGGCGCCCGCCACGGGGACGCTCCTCGTGGAGGTCTCCGCCGCGTTCTCCCAGCACGCGGGCACGTACACGCTCTCGCTCGAGGACCTGGGCCTGGACGATGCCGGTGACACGCTGGCCACCGCCCGGCCGCTTACCCTCGGGGTGCCCAGGCCGGGCCGCTTCGAGAAGGCCTCGGACGTGGACGTCTATTCCGTGCAGCTCACGGGCGGCCAGCGCTACTGGGTCGAGGTGAGCTCCGACGTCCGCTTCCAGCTCAGTGCGATGGACGCCAGCGGCACCATCATCCCGCTCGACTTCGCGCGGGTGCTGGCGCCCACCACCAGCGGGACGTACTACCTGCACTTCGCCGCGCAGGAATCGGGGACGTACCAGGTCGAAGTCGAGTCCGGCTTCTGACGCCCCACGCCGCGGCCCGGTCTCAGTCGCGCAGCACGAAGGGCGTCTGGACGGGAGGCATGCGCAGCCGGTGCGGCGGGAAGCGAAGCTCGCGAAGCTTCGCTTCCAGGCAGCGCAGGCGCTCCTCGGGAAAGGGCTTCTTCGGGGGCCGGGCGGCCGAAGGGGTCAATGAGACGGACTGGACGCTCCCATCCGGCTCCACCTGCACCTCCACGGTGTAGACGGAAATCTCGGAGGAGCCCTTCTTCGCATCGCGCGAAGGGGGTCCACAGGCCGACTCCCCTTCCAGCGCCTTGACGAGGCGTGAGACTTCCATCGGGTCAATCATGTCGGGCCGCTCGCCCTCGGGAACGGGCGAGGGCGACAGCGGCCCCGGGCCACAGTCCCAGAGCCGGTCTCCCCACTCACGGCCGTTCTGGAGCCGCACCTCGACGAGCGGCTCCCAGCGGGTGCTCCAGGCCGCCCCGTCAAAAACGGGGGCCCACGGGTCCTTCGCATACTCCTTCCGGTCCAGGCTGTCCTCGAAGGTGCGGCTGTCCACCCCGCCCGAGGCCAGGAGGACGCGCCCTGGCGTGCCCGCCTCTTCGGGTCCTGGCACCATGCCCTCCACGAGGACGACGTCCATCACCGCGTCGAGGAGCATGCCCGTGGGCTTCTCCACCCAGGCCTCCGCGCGGTACCAGCCGTCCGCGACCTTCAGCAGGTCCGTGCGCTTCAGGTTCTCCGGCGTGAGCAGCACCCGCGAAAGCGAGCGCCTCCGGGACAGGCCCCCTCCGCCGATGAAGACCTCCTGCTGCTCCAGGCCGGCCTCACCCTGGCGCTCGGCCGTGGGGATGCGGCGGCACCACACCTCCGGGGAGAAGAGCCGGGGGAGCCCCGTGGGCGGAGCCGCCGCCACCACCGCGCGCTCGGGCCCCCGCTGGATGCGGGTGGCCTGGAGCATCATGCGGGAGTGGCTGCCCCCGTGGCCGCTGCTTCTGGACTCGAACTGGATGCGCCGCGCGAGGTACAGCTCGGGCGCGTCCGCGTCGCACCAGACGTAGAGGGGCCCGTCCGCCGAGCGCGCATCGAACTGGCTCTTGCGGCACGTGACGGGCGTCGTGCCCACCGACACCTTCACCCGCGGCCCCGGTGAAGCGTCCACGGCGTCAGCCGGCGGAGGCGGAGGCACCCGCTCCTGGTCCACGGGGATGAGGAACCTGCGCTCGGGCAGGGCCGGGGTGGCCACCTTCACGGCCACCTGCACCCAGACCCACGGCGGCTGGAGGGCGACGACCTCCAGGGTGACGGTGGCCTGCCGCTCCTCCCGGGGAGCCTCGTGGCGCAGGGAGGCGAACTCGAACGAATAGGCGTACTCCACCGCGTCCCCGACGCGCGCCGCGCTCCACGGGTTGCGAGCGCGCGTGGCGGCCGCGACGCTCGCGGGCCGGGGAATCGGCTCCGGCGGAGGCGGGCCCGTGGGGGACTCGTCACAGGCCACGCACTCCAGGAGGAGCGCGGCCAGACATGCCGGGAGGCTCGGTCTCATGCCTCCCAGCATTGCACGAAGCCGGGGAGGGCTTTGACTCAGCCCAGGTTGTGGAAGACGCGCTGCACGTCCTCGTCCTGCTCCAGCGAGTCCACCAATTCGAGCACCTCGGTGGCCTTGTCCTCGGGCAGCTCCACGAGGTTCTGCGGCACGTACTCGGACTCGGCGGAGATGGGCGACAGGCCCTTGGCCTCAATCGCGTGCTGGAGCTGGCCGAAGTCGGAGAAGGCGCAGTGGAGGATGAGCTGCTTCTCGCCCTTCTCGCCGGTGCCCTCGCCCATGTCCGCGAGGCCATGGTCGATGAGCTCCAGCTCCAGCTCATCCTGGTTGATGCCCTCGGGGTTGAGGCGGAAGACGCCCATGCGCTGGAACATGAAGGCGACGCTGCCGGTGGTGCCCAGGTTGCCACCGTACTTGTTGAAGTGCATGCGCACGTTGGCCACGGTGCGCACCAGGTTGTCGGTGGCGGTCTCCACCAGCAGGGCGATGCCGTGGGGCGCGTAGCCCTCATAGAGCACGATTTCGTAGTCGGTCGCCGTCTGGCCGCTGGCGCGCTTGATGGCGGCGTCGACCTTGTCCTTCGGCATGTTCGCGGCGCGGGCGTTCTGGAGCACCCGGCGCAGCGTGGAGTTCGTATCGGGATTGGGCCCACCCGCCTTCACCGAGATGGCGATGTCCTTGCTGATCCGCGTGAACACCTTCGCCATCTTGTTCCAGCGGGCCATCATCGTGGCCTTGCGTGTCTCGAAAATGCGTCCCATGGGAAGGAATGTATAGGTCGGCGGCCTTCCGTGTGGCTACTCCCACTCGACTTCGGCCGGGTTCCAGCTGTCGTCCGGCTCGGCGGCGTGGCCCTGCTGCCCCACGTCGTTGCGGCCCCAGCAGCGCAGCCCCCGGCCTCCGTCACAGCGCAGGCATGGGCCCCGACCGCGGCGACGGCCTTTGGCTGGTAGAACCCGTTGCTCCCCTGCGGCTGGGCGGACGGCCCGCCGGGCCGCACGGTGAGCTGGCCCCTGGTGTTGATGCCCCAACACCCCACCCGGCCCCTCCGACGCCGAGCTGCGCCTCCCCATTGCGCCCCCAGCTCCAGGCCTCCGGCGCCCTACCATCCTGGCGAGACAGGGCGCAGGAGCAGAAGCCCCCAGCTCCAGCGCGCCTCCACGCCCGTCAGCGGCACCGCCGCTTCGCCCTGCTGCCGGAAAACGGGGGTGGCCAGGGTGACGCCCCCGTCGCCCCGCCCCGCCTGGCTGGAGCCGTCGTCGCCCCAGCAGCGCACCGTGCCGTCCGCGAGCAGCGCACACGTGTGGATGGCTCCGCAGGACACGCTGAGTGCGCCCGTCAGCACACCGCCACCGAGCGAGCCACCCGTGAGGAACTCAGCGCCTTGGAGCCCCGCGTGGCCCGGCTCACCCCGCGGCTCGACGCCCCGCCTCCAGACACCCGCGTCCTGCTGCGCGGCACCCCACTGCCCCGCGCGGCGCTGGGCACGCCCATCCCCGTCACTCCGGGCGACGTGAGCGTCGTGCTGGCGGCCCCTGCCCACCCGAACAGGCGGGCGCCATCGAAGGAGGCCGGAGACTTCAGCGTCTCGCCAACGCGTCACTGGGCGTCGCCGGTGCGGGAGCCGCCGCGTCCGCACTGTTCTTCATCCTCGGCGCGAATGAAGCCCCCGTCACGGTGACACCCACCGTGGGAGGCGTCACCGTCCAGGGCCGCTTCTGGGCACGGCTTTCGCCCGGGCACCTTCGCCCATTGAACTCGGCCGGTGCGCCCTGTGTACGAAGCCACGAGGGTCATGGCGCTGACCCGGCGATTCTGTGAAGCTGTCCACGCAGCGCCCCACGCACAGGGAAGGGCCTCACAGGCCCTGTAGCCCCTTCGAAGCGTGGCTGGGCGAAGCACGCCCCGGGCCGCATTCCCCTCACTTCATGGAGTTTCACATGCTGCGTCGCATCTTCCCCATCCCGCTTGGGAGGGGACGCGTGGCTGTCATTGGCAGACCTCGCGGCGGAGACTGGCTGGAGGACGAACTCACCTCGCTCCGCGCGGACGGCTTCGACGTCCTGGTGTCGATGCTCTGCACGGACGAAGAGGAAGCACTCGAGCTCACCCAGGAGGCGGAGACTGCCTCCCGGCTCGGCCTGGAGTACGTCTCACTCCCGGTTCCTGACCGAGGCGTTCCGGACGTGGCGCAGGTGCGACCCATGATGATCCGGCTTTCCAGGCACGTTGAGGAAGGAGGAGCGGTCGCGGTCCACTGCAGAATGGGAATTGGCCGCTCCTGCCTGTTCGCCGCATCGTTGCTGCGGCTGAGTGGGATGACTTCGGAGCAGGCCTGGCGGAAGGTCGAAGAGGCTCGAGGTTGCTCCGTGCCAGATACCCTGGAGCAGAGGGCGTTGACCGACCGCCTCGTCCAGTCGTGTCCATGAGCCCCGGGCCTGAGGAGAAAATCCCCGGGCCTGGCGGGTGGCCTGTCCGCGAGGTGTCAGGCACGAAGCCTCTGCGCCGGGGCGCGGCATGCCCGGCAGTGCAGGGAACCGAGCCGCTGCGCCAGGGCCCCTCTGCCGGAGCGACACACCCTCCCATGAGCCGGCACTCAGGTATCAGGCACGGGACCCCTGCGCCGGGGGCGGCATGTTCGGCAGTGCAGGAGACCGGACCGCTGTGCCAGGACGCTGCTGCCGGAGCGAGACATGCCCCAATGAGCCGGCACTGCGCGACTGCACCTGAGCTCGCCTTCCGCGGCATTCCACGGTGCGCCAGCCTGCGACCCGGGACGTTGCCTTGCGACGCACCCCATGTCGGACCCACCCGGTAGACAGGTGCAGGTGGAAGGAACGTTCATTCCGCGGAGGCCTCGACCCCGAGGGGGTGGGCAGAAGCAGAAAGACGTCTCGTTCGCGGAAGCCAGTCGATCGAGGGGTGGGGAGGGGCAGGGCCATGGACTTTCTGGGGATGATGCACGCCGATGCCATGCGGGACGCGGCGGGGCTGCTGGCCCGGCGGGGCTACGACAACGCGCAGGCGGCGGAGGTGGCCCGGGCCATGCGCATGTCGGTGGGCTCGCTGTACCGGCACTACGGCAGCAAGCAGGGGCTGGCGCTGGCGGTGCGCGACTTCACCGAGAAGGAGCTGAGCTACCAGGGCTACGTGGCCTTCATGCTGACGCACGGCAAGCCAGGGGTGGACTTCGCCCAGGCCTTCCTCACCTTCTGGTGGGAACTGGCGTGGTGGGCGCTGACGAAGCCGGACCTCTTCAACTTCACCTTCCTGCACTGGCACGCGCAGGAGTACGGGCCGCACTCGCCTCCTGCCCCTGTGCCTCGGGTGGCCGGGGCCTTCATTCCGCAGCAGTCCAATGGAGGCGCGACGCGGGCGATGGTGCGCCAGGTGCTGGAGACGGGTGAGCGCGAAGGGGCGCTGGCCCCCGGCTGCGTCCCATGGGGTGAAGGGCTGGTGTGGGGCGCGTTGCTGGAGCTGGCGCGCGCGGCACAGCAAGGCGTGAAGGTGGGGGAAGCGGAAGTGCTTGCCCCGGCACGCGCCCTCTTGCGGGCCCTGGCGCGCGAACAAGACGCCGGGCCCCGGGGTCCCGGCACGCTTTCAGGCGAAGACGCTGGCTCTGGAGGCGCGGGCACGCCAGTGTGGGGCGTCCCAGAAGGAGGCCGAGAAGTTGAAGTGGCGGCCTCTCAGCGGGAACCCCGAAGGTGTCGTCCAGCGTGGCGAAAGTCGAGTCGGCGCATGCCCGTCACCTGGGCACCTCCCGCGAAAAGCCCAGCTGATGCGTGGCACTGCCCTCATGCCTCTGCGAAGCCCTCCACGCCATCCTCTGACAGGCGATACCTGTCGGCTCGGAGTGACAGTGACGCGGGCCACACTCCCTTCGTGCAGGCCGCCCGGTACTCAACGCCCTCTCCCCACCGGGTGTCATGAGGCCCACAGCCCCGTCCGCCCTCCCCCAGGTGCAGCCCCCATGTCCACCCGGTTGCGGTTGGCTGCGCATGCAACCCGGTTGCGAGGAGACACGGCGAATGGCTCGGGACGAAGACAGGCAGTGGACGCGGAGGCGGGTGCTGGGTGCGGCGGGAGGGCTGGTGGCGGCGAGCGCCTGGACACCGGACGTGCTGGCCGCGGCGGCCACGCCACCGCCGCCCAAGGTGCAGCTGCCCCCCATCTCCGCGCCCTCCGAGCGGGAGCGCGCCCTGCCCAACCCCCTGCCCCCCGAGCAGCGCGTGGGCTGGGCCATCGTCGGGCTGGGGCGGCTGTCACTGGAGGAGCTGCTGCCCGCCTTCGCGCAGTCCAGCCACAGCCGGCTGGTGGCGCTGGTGAGCGGAGACAAGGCCAAGGCGCAGACGGTGGCGAAGCAGTACGGCGTGCAGGAGAAGAACCTCTACGACTACAAGACGTTCGACACGCTGAAGGACAACCCGGACGTGCAGGTCGTCTACGTGGTGCTGCCCAACAGCATGCACGCCGAGTACACGGTGCGCGGCGCGCAGGCGGGCAAGCACGTCTTCTGCGAGAAGCCCATGGCCAACACGGCGGCCGAGTGCCAGCAGATGATTGACGCGTGCAAGAAGGCGGGCCGCAAGCTGGGCGTGGCATACCGGCTCCAGTACGAGCCGCACCACCGCGCGCTCATCGGCATGGCGCGCAACAAGGAACTGGGAGCGCTGCGGCTCTTGTCCGCGGACAACGGGCAGGCGCAGGGAGACCCGAACCACTGGCGGCTGAAGCGGGCGCTGGCGGGCGGTGGGGCCCTGCCGGACGTGGGCATCTACTGCCTGAATGCGGCGCGATACCTGAGCGGCGAGGAGCCGGTGGAGGTGGTGGGCCACAGCTACAGCACGCCGGGTGACGCGCGCTTCAAGGAGGTGGACGAGAGCTTCATCTTCCAGCTCCGCTTCCCCTCGGGCTTCATCGCCAGCTGCACCACCGGCTACAGCGTGCACGAGACGCGGCGCATGCGGCTGATGGGCTCGGAGGCGTACGTGGAGATGGACCCGGCCTTCGCGTACCAGGGGCTGCGCATGCGCATCGGCCGCAAGTCCCAGGCGACGGGGAAGGCGGAGGACGCCGTCGAGCGCAGCTTCCCGCAGAAGAGCCAGTTCGCGCGGGAGATGGACCACTTCTCCCAGTGCGTGAAGGAGGACCGGGTGCCGCACACGCCGGGCGAAGAGGGAATGGCGGACATGCGCGTCATCGAGGCGCTGTACCGCTCCGCGCGCGAGGGCAAGCCGGTGAAGCTGGAGGCGCAGAAGAAGCTCGACGCCTTCCGCGGCCCGCCTCCGAAGGAAGAGGCCTGAGCCCACGCGGGTGAAGTGCCGGGCCCTGGCGGCCCGGCGCTTCAGGCGTCCCGAGGCGAAGGGGCTAGCGGACCTGCTGCGGCGCCGCCGCCAGGCGGTTGGCGGCGCCAGAGCCGGCGCCCCCCGCGAGGGCCCGGTCCATGTGCGGGCCGAGCTGGCCGGCGGCCATGAGCCCCGCCATGCGGTAGTCGGAGATGAGCGACCAGAGCGGGTACTTGAAGGAGGCCGGCTTGTTGCGCTCGACGACGAAGTGGCTGAACCACGCGAAGCCGTAGGCAGCGACGAGCGCGGCGGGGACGAGCAGTCCCCGTCCCGTCACGGCGGCGGTGATGCCGATGCCCGTGCCCAGGCTGGTGCCGATGAAGTGAAGCCAGCGCGTGGAAGGCAGCGCGTGCTCCCGCAGGTAGAACGGCCAGAACTCGCCATAGGTCTGGATGCGGTCGGACATAGGGTGAAGTTGTGTCCAGGGGGGTGGCCCGCGTCAACCTGCCTCGGGTCGGAGCGTGTAGGCATGGACATGCCCGGGTGCCGGCCGGGCAGCCGTCCGGCGGGCGCCCGTCCACTCTCACGCGCAATTTGCGACGGGAGTTCTCTAGAGGGAAGCGAGGGCTCCGCGAGGCGCGCGGGTCGTGGGAGACTTCGCCCCAATGGCGGAATGGATTCCCAAGCTGAACCCCGCGGTGGACCTGCGGAAGCTGACCCTCAGTCCCGAGGAGGGCTTCGTGCTCTCGCGCCTGGACGGGGCCACGCCGGCGAAGAACCTCCCGGCCCTGACGGGGCTGCCCGTGGAGCGGCTGAAGACCATCCTCACGCGGCTGCTCTCTGAAGGCGCGCTGCTCCCCGCCGCCGCCCAGGCCGCGAGCCCCGGAGCCGCACCGGCCGCCCGGCCTCCGATGGGCCCCGCGAATTCGGTGGCACAGGGCCTGAATCCTCTTCAGACCGGGCCCGTGAGCCCGGCCCACGGCACGAGCCGCTCCGACGCCGCGCAGGAAGCGGAGGAAGAACTCCCCACGCTCGACCTGGCCGCGCACGAGGCCGAGAGCCCCCAGGCCGAGGGCGCACCGGACGACGAGGAGCCCGCGGAGGACGAGCCCGAGGTGGCGCTGGGCAACTACCGCCAGCTCTTCGAGACGCGGCTGCACCCGCTGCCCGAGGACCAGCGTGTGGCGCACGCGCATGCGGCGGAGGACCCGGTGCTGTCCGCGCTGTGCTTCGACCCGCTGCCCTCCGTCATCAAGGCGGTGCTGGAGAACGCGCGCGTGGGACTGGCACACGCGCGGCTGGTGGCGCGCAACCACCGCAACCCGGTGGGCCTGGAGGCCCTGTGCGGACGGGCGGCCTTCTCGGCGGATGCGGGGGTGCGGCGGTGGCTGTTGCGCAACCCGCAGCTCCCCGCGTCCATCTTCCGCCGGCTGTGGGGCATGCGGCGCCTCATGGAGCTGTACAAGGTGACGAACGACCGGGACATCCCCGAGGGCACGCGCCGCTCCGGACGTGAGGTGCTTCGCCAGCGCTTCACCAGCGGGCCCGCCGAGGAGAAGGTGGAGCTCATCATCAACACGGAGGGCCGCGCGCTGGCGGCGCTCATCGGGATGCCGGTGGATGGCAAGACGGCGTCGATGCTGTGCGGGCGCACGTACCGCTCGCCCATGCTCATCCAGAACATCGCGCGCTGGAGCGCGGCGCCGCCGGCCCTCATCGCGCACCTGTTGAAGCAGGAGGCGGTGCGCCGGCAGCCGCAGCTGCGCACGCTCCTCGCCCGCCATCCGAACGCGCCCGCCGACGCGAAGCGCGGCGGCTGACTCAAGACACCTCCCCGCTCACCACCCGGACGGAGCGCTCAGGAAATAGCGGCCGAAGTACCCGCACCGTGCATCCTCGTGCAGCACCAGGCCCATGTTCATCCGCAACGTGTGGTTCAGCCGCACCACGACGTCACGGATGAAGAGGGTGTTGTACCCCTCATGCTCGTAGACGACCGTGTAGACGCCGGGAGGCAGCTGCGCGAGCCGATAGAAGCCGTTCTCGTCGGACTCCACGCTGCGCTCTCCCATCAGGCTGGGCGAGATGACGGTCACGGTGACGCCCGGCAATATCTTCAGGGACTGTCCCGTCTCCCCTTCCGCGCCAAGCGTCGTCCCCATGAGGACGCCATGCCCGTCGTATCCCCAGGCGGGCGCGGAGAGCAGCAGGAGGACACACGGCAGGACGATACGGAGCATGGGGTTCCTTCAGGTCATTGAAGCAGCTCCATGCTCACCGAGCCGTTCCTCTCCTGCCTCACGCCACGCTCGTCGATTCCTCATCGTTCCATCACGGCCGCCAGGAGCGCCGTCGGCCCCGGTGTCGGGAAGCGGATCGGCGCCTGGCCTCCTGCCTGGACGGCACTTGCAATCCAACTGCGCGAGACGCAATACCCCGGGATGACGGACCCCACGCCTGAAGCGGCCACGAGCGGATGGACCGGCGGGTGCCAGTGCGGCGCCGTGCGCTACCGAATCGACGCGAAACCCCACGTCAGCGTCTGCCACTGCCGCATGTGTCAGAAGGCGAGCGGCGGGCCCTTCGTCGTGCTGGCGGCGGTGCCCGGCCACACGGTGACCTGGACCCGTGGCACCGCGGCGCGCTTCCGCAGCTCGGACGTCGCGGAGCGCTGGTTCTGCTCGGCCTGTGGGACGCCGCTCGCCTACGCGGACCTGCAAGACGGTGGACTCGAGCTGATGGTGGGCAGCCTGGATGCGCCCGCCAGGGCCGTGCCCGTCGGCGCTGCCGGGCTGGAGAGCTATATCGCCTGGGTAGACAAGGTGCCCGGCCTGAAGGGCCGGAGCACCGAAACCATCGTGGCCGCCGCCAACAAACGCCAACCGACGTCGTATCAGCACCCGGACCACGACACGCCGGAGGGCTGGTCGCCCAGGGCCCCGGCGACCGGAAAGAGCTGAGCTTCGGCGGCCCTCCGGGCTACGTCCGCGCGTCGCCCAGCCGAGCCGCCTGCGTCATCAGGTAGTTCCGCTCCGGAATGCTCGTCGTCCGGCCAGCGGCCTTCCGGTAGTGCGCGATGGCCGCTTCCCGCTCCCCCGCCCGCTCCAGCAGGTGCGCGCGGACCGCATCGAGGCGGTGGCTCCCCGCCATGCGTCCATCGGCATCGAGCGGCTTCAGCAATTCCAGCCCTGCCACCGGGCCATGCACCATGGCCACGGCAATCGCATGGTTGAGCGCCACCATCGGATTGTCGGACATCCGCATCAGCACTTCGTACAGCGCCAGAATCTGCGGCCAGTCCGTGTCCTCCACGCGCGCCGCCTCGTCATGCACGGCGGCAATCGCGGCCTGCACTTGATACTCGCCCACCGGGCCGCTCGACAGCGCCGCGCTGACGAGCGCGATGCCCTCGGCGATGGCCGACTGGTCCCACAGGCCCCGGTCCTGCTCCGTGAGCGGAATCAGCTCTCCCGCCGGCCCGGTCCTCGCCGCGCGCCGTGCATCGGTCAGCAGCATCAGCGCGAGCAGCCCCGACACCTCACCGTCCTCCGGCAGCAGCGTATGGAGCATGCGCGTCAGGCGAATCGCCTCGTTCGACAAGTCCCGGCGCTGCAACTCCGGGCCGGAGCTCGTCGTGTAGCCCTCGTTGAAGATGAGGTAGAGCACATGCAGCACGGCACCAAGCCGCTGCACCCGCTCCTCGACCGTGGGCAGCTGGAACGGCACACCGGACGCCTTGATGCTCTGCTTGGCGCGGCTGATTCGCTGCGCCATCGTCGCTTCCGGCACCAGGAACGCCCTGGCAATCTCCGCCGTCGTCAGGCCCCCGACGGCACGCAGGGTCAGCGCGATGGCGGACGCGGGCGAGAGCGCCGGGTGGCAGCACATGAAGAGCAGGGCGAGCGTGTCATCCCGCTCCGCCGCCTCGTCGCTGTCGGGGGCGAAGACGAGCTGCAGCTCGGGAGGAATGAGACTGACCACGAGCTCCTCGCGGCGGCGGCGGGCCGCGTCGGCTCGGACGTGGTCGGTGATGCGCCGCGCGGCGACCTGGAGGAGCCACGCGCGAGGGTCGTCGGGTACGCCGTCGCGCGGCCACTGCATGGCCGCGGCAATCAGCGCCTCCTGCACCGCGTCCTCCGCGGCGCTGAAGTCGTGAAACCGCCGGACGGCCACGCCAAGCACCTGCGGCGCCAGCTCGCGCAGCAACTGCTCGGCATGGGCATCCAGGGACGACGACATCACAGCAGCTCGGGAGGCGGCCCGCTCATCACCTGCCGGACCTCAATCGCCAGGTAGAGCGGCTTGCCGCCGGGCCCAGGCGCGAGGGACGCCTCCGCGGCAATCGCATAGGCGCGCTCGGGGCTCTCGACGTCGACAATCCAGTAGCCAGCGAGGAACTCCTTGGCCTCCGAGAACACACCATCGGTGACGGGCTTGCCGTCCTTCCCGGCGCGAACGAGCTTCGCCTGGTCGGGCCCGGCCAGACCTTCGGCCGCCACCAGCTCGCCCGACGCGCCGAGCTTCTTGATGAAGTCCTTCATGAACGCGACGTGCGCCTGGAAGTCCTGCCTCGGCCAGTTGAAGGCCTGGTACGACCCACGTTCCGGGGTGTTCATCATCAGGATGTACTTCATGGTCGACTCCGTCTCGGTGCCAGCGCCCCTGGATTGAGTGCGCGGTCACCAGTAGGTCGGAGCTGCCGGCGGGTTCTCGACATCCCTTTCGAAGATATTTGAGGGCCCCCCATGGCGGAAGCACGGGAGGCGGCCTCATGAGCGGAAGGGAGCACCCCAACCTGTCGGAATCATTGGGGCGCGCGGTGCGGCCTCAGCGCTGGAACGCCACGGCCACCGCGTCCGCGAGCGACGTGGTGGGGCGGCCGATGAGGCGGCGCAGGTCACCGGACGTGTCGTTCAGCTCACCCTGGGAAGCGCCGACATCGGCATCCACCAGAATCTCCGCGTAGGGCCCCGGCAGGCCGGCGCCCACGAGCACGCCCAGGTACTGCTCCCGTGGCAGGTCGTTGTAGGCGATGGGCTTCCCCGCCCCACGGGACACCTCGGCGGCCAGCTCGGCCATGGTGAACGGGCTGTCACCGGCCAGCTCGTACACCTTGTTCTCGTGCCCCGAGCCCGTGAGCACCGCTGCCGCGGCGCCGCGTAGTCCGCCCGGGTGGCCGCCGCGATGCGGCCCTGGCCCGCGCTGCCCACGAGCGCCCCATGCGTCAGCGCCGGGCCGAGATTCTCGGTGTAGTTCTCGAAGTACCAGCCATTGCGCAGGAGTACGAAGGGCAGACCGGACGCACGGATGGCCGCCTCGGTGGCCTTGTGCTCCCCGGCCAGGACCAGTCGCGAGCGGTCCCCGTGCAGGATGCTCGTGTACGCCAGCAGGCGGACTCCGGCCTTCTTCGCCGCGTCCACCACGGCCTGGTGCTGCACGGCGCGCTTTCCCACCTCGTTGGAGGAGATGAGCAGCACCTTCTCCACCCCCGCGAGCGCCGGTCCGAGGGTCTCCGGCTGGCTGTAGTCCAGCTTGCGAACCTGGACGCCACGCGCGGCGAACTCGCTGGCCTTCTCCGGGCTGCGCACCCCCACGGCGACCTGGCGGGCGGGGACCTTCTTGAGCAGCTCCTCGACGACGAGACGGCCAAGCTTTCCGGTGGCTGCGGTGACGAGAATCATGGGCGGGTGCTCCTGGCGTGAAGGCTTCGTTGAAACGCGAGGAGCTACGTAACGGGGTCACTAACTTTCCGTAAGTACCTACCTTTGAGTAAGCTACTAACATGAGCGAGCCGAAGCAGCCCAAGCGCATGCGCAAGCTGATGGTGAAGTGGGCAGAGGAGCGCGGCGACGTGTACGCGCCCATGTGTCCTTCACGGGGCGTCCTGGAGCACGTCACGAGCCGCTGGGGCGTGCTGGTGCTCGTTGCCCTGCTGGACGGCACGCACCGCTTCAGCGAGCTGCGGCGCAAGGTGGCGGGGGTGAGCGAGAAGATGCTCGCCCAGACGCTGCACGCGCTGGAGGAGGACGGCTTCGTGCTGCGCGAGGTCCACCCGGTGATTCCCCCGCACGTGGACTACACCCTCACGCCCCTGGGCCAGGAGGTCGCCGGCCACGTCGAGACGCTCGTCGACTGGATTGAGGAGAGCATGCCTCGCATCCTCGAGGCGCGCGCCCGGTACACGCCCCGAGAGAGCGCCAGCAAGCCGAGGGCCCGGCGCGTCACGGCCGCCGGGCGGTGAGGATGGGCTGGTAGAAGCCCGTCTCCTCGGGCGAGTACCACCGCGTGTCCATGAGGCCGGCCCGCGTCAGCGCCCGCTCCAATTCCACGCGCTGGAGCGCGCGGTACACGCCAGTGTGCTCGGTGGTCTGCCATCCGCTGCCCTCGGGGCGGAGGATGAACTGGTGCACCGTGTACATGCGCCCGTCCGCGGACCAGTCCCACAGCTGGAAGAGGATGCGGCGGCCCTCGGGGGCGTCGAGCACGCGCTCCGAGGTGAAGCGGGGCTGCTCGGCCACCAGCGTGTCGTAGTCGCGAATGCTCAGCGCCAGCAGTCCGCCGGGAGCCACCTTCGACGCCATGGCGCGCGCGGCCGAGTCCAGGTCCTCGTCCGTCAACAGATGCGGTATCGCGTTGTCGAAGGCGAGCACCACCGAGAAGGTGCCCTCCACCTGCGTGTCCAGCCTGCGCATGTCCGCCACGCCCGTGGTGAGGGTGACGTTCAGGGCGCGGGCCTCGCGCTCGGCGCGGGCGACGGCGGCGGGGCTCAGGTCGGTGGCGTGGACGACGTAGCGCGCGCGGCCAG
>JBKGHK010000449.1:0-8386 GCA_046520375.1 Pyxidicoccus sp. 3LFB2 | reverse complement strand
TGGCCCACGCCGCGCTCGCGCGCCTGGGAGGGCGTGAGGCCCGCGAGCGGACCGCCGAGCAGGGTGCCGCTGCCGGACGACAGCGGGCGCAGGCCGGTGAGGACCTCGGCGAGCTCCCGCTGTCCGTTGCCGTCCACACCCGCGATGCCGACGATTTCACCCGCGTGCACCGTGAGGTCCACGCCCCGCAGCGCCGGAGCGGCCGTTGTCTCCCACGGCCTGGAGCCCCCGTGCGTCCAGGAGCACCGCGCCCCTCGGGGTGGCCGACGGTTGCACGAAGCCCGCTGGCGACGCACCCGCGAGCCCCAGGGCCTGCTTCTCGGCACCCACCAGGTGCCGGTGCCCCTCGCCCACCATGAGCGTGGCCAGCTGCTCCACCGTGGTCTCCGCCGGGCGCACCTCGGCCACCACGCGGCCCCGGCGCATGACGGCGACGCGGTCGGCCACGCCCAGCACCTCGCGCAGCTTGTGACTGATGAGCACCACGGTGCGCCCCTGCGCGACGAGGCCGCGCATGACCCGGGCCAGCTCGTCCGCCTCCTGTGGCGTGAGGACGGCGGTGGGCTCGTCGAGCACGAGCACCTGGGCGCCCCGGTGCAGCGCCTTGACGATTTCCACCTTCTGCTGCGAGCCCACCGTGAGGGTGTCCACCCGGGCGCGCGGCTCCAACTGGAAGCCGAAGCGGGCGCAGGTGGCGGCCACCTCGCTGACGGCGCGCTCCATGTCGAACAGGCCGCGGCGCGTGGGCTCGCGGCCGAGCACCACGTTCTCCGCCACCGTCAGCGTGGGCACGAGCATGAAGTGCTGGTGCACCATGCCGATGCCCCGCGCAATCGCGTCGCGAGGGCTCTTGAAGCGCACCGGCTGCCCGCCCACGGTCACCTCGCCCACGTCGGGCTGGTAGAGGCCGTAGAGGACGTTCATCAGGCTGGACTTGCCCGCGCCATTCTCGCCCACCACGGCGAGCAGCTCGCCGGCGCGGATGTCGAGCGACGCGTCCGCCAGCGACACGCAGGTGCCGAACGCCTTGTGGATGTGTCGGAGGGAAATCAGGGCGCGGCAGCCTGGAAGGTGGCGAGGTCGGCCGGCACGGCCGGCACCTGGAGCTGCCCGGAGACGATGCGCTGGCGCAAGGCCTCCACCTTCTGGAGCGCCTCCGCCTTGCCGGGGAAGTCCAGCCGCACCTCGGCCATGCCCACGCCGTTCTCCCTGAGGCCGACCACCTGCTCCCCGGCGGTGAACTTCCCGTCCACCAGGTCCTTCGCCGCCTGGTAGATGGCCAGGTCGGTGTGCTTCATCATCGACGTGAGGATGGCGTCCGGCGCCACGTGCGACTGGTCCGAGTCCACGCCGATGGCGTACACGCTCTTGCCCGCGGCGCGCGCCTCCTGCACGGCCTGGATGACGCCGATGCCGTCCGCGCCCGCGGCGTGGAAGAGGATGTCCGCGCCCTTGGAGATGAGGTCCTGCGCCACCTGCTTGCCGGCGGCCATGTTGTTGAAGCTGCCGGTGTAGACGGCCGTGAGGGCCTGGGCGGCCTGGGGGTTGGTCGTCTTCACGCCCGCGCGGTAGCCCACCTCGAAGCGCTGGATGAGGGGCACCTCGATGCCGCCCACGAAGCCCACCTTGTTCGTCTTCGTCACCAGCCCGGCCAGCGCGCCGACGAGGAAGCTGCCCTCCTGCTCCTTGAAGAGGACGGTGCGCACGTTGGGCAGCTTCAGCACCTTGCCCTGCGCGTCCAGCACCTGGCTGTCGATGAGCAGGAACCGCGCCTTGGGGTTCTCCTGGGCGGCGCTGCGCACGGCGTTGGCGAGCATGTAGCCATTGCCCACGGTGAGCTGGGCGCCCTGGTCCACGAGCAGTTGGAGGTTGGGGGTGTAGTCCTCCTGGGCCTTGCTCTGGAGCACCATCGGCTTCACGGGCAGGGGCTGGATGGAGGACGCCATCGACGCCAGGAAGGGCGGCAGCGACTTGCGGACCTCGTCGGGGGTGGCGTCCACGTACTTGCCCCCCTCGTAGCGCTTGCCGGCGGCGTACAGCTCCAGGCCGCGCAGGGCGGCGTCGTTGAAGGAGTGGTCGCCCCGGCCGCCCACGTCGATGACGAGCCCCACGGGAATGGGCTTGTTGGCGGGCTGGGGGGCGGCGGTGGCGCCCGGGGCGCTGGCGGCGGGCGGCTCATCCTTCTTGGAGCACGCGCACAGGAGGGCGGCGAGGGCGAGGACCTGGAGGCGGAGCATCATGCTGGCCTATCTACCAGATGAAGCCCTGCCTTTCCCGGAGTGCATGGGGGGGCGAGTTCCTGCTATGGGCTGGCCCGTGCAACCCTACGAGCTCATCAAGGCAAAGCGGGATGGTGGCCGGCTGGACCCGGCGGACATCCGCGCATTCATCCAGGCGTATACGGCGGGGACGGTGGCGGACTACCAGATGGCCGCCATGTGCATGGCCGTCTTCTTCAAGGGCCTCGACTCCCGGGAGCTGGGGGCCTGGGCCCGCGCCATGCTGGAGTCCGGCGAGGTGCTGGACCTGTCGGACACGCCCGCGGTGAAGGTGGACAAGCACTCGACGGGTGGGGTGGGGGACAAGGTGTCGCTCAGCCTGGCCCCGCTGGCGGCCGCCTGCGGGGTGCCGGTGCCGATGATTTCCGGCCGGGGCCTGGGGCACACGGGCGGGACGCTGGACAAGCTGGAGTCGATTCCGGGCTTCAACGTCAACCTGCCGACGTCCGAGTACCGGCGGCTGGTGCGCGAGGTGGGCTGCTGCCTGATTGGGCAGACGGCGCAGGTGGCTCCGGCGGACAAGAAGCTCTACGCGCTGCGCGACGTGACGGCGACGGTGGACTGCATCCCGCTGATTGCGTCCTCCATCATGAGCAAGAAGCTGGCGGAGGGCATCGACGCGCTGGTGCTGGACGTGAAGGTGGGCAGCGGGGCCTTCATGAAGCGCGACGAGGACGCGCGCACGCTGGCGCGGACGATGATTGGGCTGGGCGCGGAGATGGGCAAGAAGGTGGTGGCCCTGCTCACGGACATGGACCAGCCGCTGGGCCGCAAGGTGGGCAACGCGCTGGAGGTGATGGAGGCGGTGGACATGCTCCGCGGCGAGGCTCCGGACGACTACACGGAGATTACCTACGCGCTGACGGCGGAGATGCTGGTGCTGGGCAAGAAGGCGGCGACGGTGGAGGAGGCGCGCGAGAAGCTGCGCAAGGTGGTGGACGACGGCAGCGCGGTGCGCAAGCTGAAGGAAATCGTCCAGTCGCAGGGCGGAGACCCCCGGGCGATTGACGACTACTCGCTGCTGCCGCAGGCGAAGTCCACGGTGGACGTGGTGGCGCCGCGCGACGGGTGGGTGACGGCGATTGATACGGAGGGCGTGGGCCTGGCGGGCGTGGCGCTGGGCGCGGGGCGGCAGCGGGTGGACAGCAAGATTGACCCGGCGGTGGGCTTCACGCTGTTGAAGAAGACCGGCGAGCAGGTGAAGCAGGGCGAGCCCGTGGTGCGGGTGCACTACAACGACGCGGGCCCGGTGGCCGACGTGAAGACGCGCCTGCTGGCGGCGTACAAGTTCGGAGACGCGGCGCCCGCGGCCCGGCCGCTGGTGCGGGAGCGGGTGGAGTAGCCCCGCCTACTGCCCCAGGTCCTGGAGCACCTTGCGAAGCTCGGCCGCGCGCTTCTCGAGCTGCTCCAGCTCCTCGCGGGTGCGACTCACGAGGCGCTCGACCCGCGCCTCCTGGTTGGTCTTCCGGGCAAGGGGCGTGTCCACGGTGCTCCCCTCGACGATGCGCAGGGACACCACGTCACCGACCTTTAGCGGGACGCGGCCCCAGTCCACGTGGGTCTCCGGGTCGGCGTGCGTCTCATGTCCGCTCAGCGTGACGTAGAGGCCGTCATGCGCGTCCCCCGGCCGCCGTATCCAGACCACCGTCTGGGTGACGGTGCCGGTACCGGGAACGCCGGCCGTGGTCAGCTTCTGTTCATTCACCGAGAGCTCGAAGCAGATCATCCGCCCATGTTCACATGGAGCATGGGTCTGCGTCAGGGGTGGCCCCTCGGGCCGCGCGTGCATCCAACGCTTCACCCGGCCCGAAGAACGCGCCATCCTTCCGGGCCGGAGGAACGGGCAGGGCCATGAACCAGGGCGAAGCGCTGTACATCCATCCGGGCGTGAAGGTCCGACCGTGCGAGTGGGGCTACGGCGTCTTCACCGACGAGTTCATCCCCGCCGGAGACCTCATCGAGGAGTGTCACTACCTCAAGGTGCTCCACAAGCACGCGCGGATGCCGCCGCTCGACGACTACGTCTTTCAAATCAAGTGGGGCGAGAAGGAGACGCCCCGCGAGGGAGACTGGGTCGCCCTCGTGATGGGCTATGGGATGATCTACAACCACGCCCAGGAGCCCAACGCCGCGTACTACCGCGCCGTGGACCGGGACCTCTTCTCCTTCTACGCCCTGCGCGACATCCACCCCGGCGAGCAGATCTGCATCAGCTACGGCGAGGACTGGTGGAAGTCGCGCAAGAAGGACCTGCCGCCCTGACCGGCCGTGCCCGGCTCACTCCGCGGGGCGCTTGAAGCAGACCAGCAGGGACTTGAAGACCTCCTGGTGCGCGGTGACGCTCACCAGCTCCCAGCCCTCCTCCCCCTTCTGGCGGAGGACGTTGTTGATGCCGTCCCCCGTCGCCGAGTGGTCCGAGCAGAACTGCTGCCACTTGCGCACGGTGGTGGGCGCGGGGAACTTCTGCGCGGGCGCCCGCGCATGGGCCCGCGAGTCGGCCTGCATTCCCGCCGCGCAGCCGAGGACGAAGACAGCCAGGAGGATGAGCGTGTTCCGGTTCATCCTGGCTGCATAGCACCGCTCCCCCTGTGCCTTCGGGGGGCTGGGTGGGTATGACGCGGGGCGCGTCCCCGTGGCACCCCTGGTGCAAAACCCCCGTCCGCATGGGCCCGGTGCATTTCGGGACCTCTTGTCGGGAAAGGTCCGCGTATGATGCCCGGGCGATGCAGTCTGACGAACAGGCGGGGGCCACGGTGGGGGTCTCCGCGAACGACTTCCAGCACGAGGCCGGTCTCCCCGTCGGCAGGCAGCCGCCGTCCTTCCAGGACGTGGCCGCGGCAGGGATTCAACGGCGATGGCCGAGAGGAACGACTCGATGAGCGACAAGGCCGAGGACCGGCGCGACTCTCCCCGGGTGCCCATGCGTCTGAAGGTGCGCCGGGTGGGCAGCTCGGGGGACTTCGATACGCAGGAGGGCGACCTGTCCCTGGGCGGGTGTGCCTGGCAGGGCAGCGGGCTGGAGGCGGGCGCGAAGGTGGAGGTCCGCTTCAAGCTGCCCATCCTTCCTGACGAGGTGGAGGCCGTGGGCGAGGTGCTCCAGGTGAGCAACGGGCCCCAGGGCTCCTTCGCCCACGTGCGCTTCATGGACCTGCCGGTGGAGGCGGAGCTGGCCATCGCCCGCCACCTGGATGACGTGCTGGCGCAGGGCGGCGGCACCCGCTAGGTCCACCTTCGGACCGGCGACACACGGAGGGCGTCATGGCGGACGACATTCCCTGGGAGCGTCTGTTCGAGGAGGCCGCGCGGGTGCGCTCGCGCGCGCATGTGCCGTACTCGCGCTTCCCCGTGGGCGCCGCCATCCTCTATGCCGACGGGGCGGTGGTGCCCGGCTGCAACGTGGAGAACGCCACCTACGGCCTCACCATCTGCGCCGAGCGCAGCGCCTTCGCCGCGGGCGTGGCCCAGGGGCATGGCAAGCCCGTCGCCGTGGCCATCGTCGTGGACACGCCCGAGCCGTGCCCGCCCTGTGGCATGTGCCGGCAGGTGATGGCCGAGTTCGGCACGGCCGACCTGCCCGTGCGCAGCCGGACGCCCAGGGGCGGTGAGGCCCGCTACTCCCTGGGCGAGCTGCTGCCACACGCCTTCACGAAGGACTTCCTCTAGAAAGCGACCCGAGCATCCCCGTGGACCTGCTCCTGACTGGCGGTACCGTGGTGACGATGAACCGCGAGCGCGAGGTGCTCGTGGCGGCGGATGTGCTCATCCAGGACGGGCGCATCGCCAAGGTGGGGCGGGGGCTGAAGTCCCGGGGTTCGCGGCGCGTGGTGGACGTGGCGGGGAAGGTGGTGCTGCCCGGCCTCATCCAGGGTCACCTGCACGCCTGCCAGACGCTGTTCCGCGGCCGCGCGGACGGGCTGGAGCTCTTGGACTGGCTTCGCGAGCGCATCTGGCCCTTCGAGGCCTCGCACGACGCGGCGTCCATGCGCGCGTCGGCGGACCTGACGTTCGCGGAGCTCATCCGCTCGGGTGTCACGGCGGCGCTCGACATGGGCAGCGTGCACCATTACGACGCCGTCTTCGAGTCCGCGCGCGACGCCGGCTTCCGGCTGGTGGGTGGCAAGGCGATGATGGACGCGGGCGCGGCCGTGCCGGAGGGGCTGCGCGAGAGCACCGCCGCCTCGCTGGCCGAGAGCCTGGCGCTGCTGGAGCGCTGGCACGGGCAGCAGGACGGGCGCTTGCGCTACGCCTTCGCCCCGCGCTTCGTCCTCTCCTGCACCCCGGAGCTGCTGCGCGAGGTGGCGCGGCTTTCCCGCGAGCGCGGCGTGCGCATCCACACCCACGCCAGTGAGAACGCGAAGGAGACGGAGGCCGTGCGCCAGTACACCGGCGGCCAGGACAACGTCGCCTTCTTCCACCAGGTGGGGCTGTCCGGGCCGCACGTGACGCTGGCCCACTGCGTGTGGCTGTCCCAGGAGGAGCAGGACCTGCTGCGCGAGTCGCGCACCGTGGTGTGCCACTGCCCCGGCTCCAACCTGAAGCTGGCCTCGGGCATCGCCAAGGTGCCGGAGCTGCTGGAGGCCGGGGTGGCGGTGGCGCTCGGCTCGGACGGCGCGCCCTGCAACAACACGCTCGACCTCTTCCACGAGATGCGGCTCGCGGCCGTGCTGCACAACCCCCGCGTCGGGCCTCGCGCCATGACGCCCCTGCGCGTGCTGGAGATGGCCACGCTGCATGGCGCCCGGGCGCTGGGGCTGGAGGACGAGGTGGGCTCGCTCGAGCCGGGCAAGCGCGCCGACATCACCGTGGTGGACGTGAGCGGCCTGCACGCGGGCCCGTCGGCCGAGGACGTGCTGGCCCCGCTGGTCCACTCCGCGCGCGGCAGTGACGTCGCGCACGTCTTCATCGACGGCCAGCACGTGCTCCGCGACGGGGTGCTCACCACGCTGGACGCGCCGGCGGTGCTCGCCAGCGCCAATGCCCACGTGGAGCGCATCCTCCGCCGCCGCAAGCGCGCGCGGGGCTGAAGGCCCCAAGCCGCGCAGGCTGCCCAGGCTCCTTAGTCCGGCAGCCGCACCACGAAGGACGTGGACCAGCCGGGGGTGTCCTCCACCTCCAGCCGTCCGCCATGGGCCTCGGTGGCCAGCCGGCAGAAGTACAGCCCCAGGCCGTAGCCCCGGCGGCTGTCCTTCTCGGCCTCGCCCTGCACGTACTTGTCGAAGATGCGGAGGCGCGTCTCGGGGGGAATGGGCGGCCCGTCGTTGCGCACGGCCAGCCAGTGGTATCCCGGCTCCGTGCCCGCCTCCAGCCGCACCCGGCCACCCGTGGGGGCGTAGCGCAGCGCATTGGAGGCGAGGTTCTCCACCACCCGCACCAGCAGCTCCGAGTCGCCCATCATCTCCAGGTCCTCGGGCGCCACCACCTCCAGCGTCAGCCGCCGGGCGCGGGCCACGCCCGCCAGGGAGCGGCGCACCTCGTTCAGCAGGATGGCGGCCGTGAGGAGCGACTTGCGGGGCGCCAGCCGGCCCTGCTCCAGGCGGGGCACGTCCATCAGGTCGGAAATCATCCTGTCGAGCCGCGCCGTCACGGCCAGACCCGTATGCACCGCCTCCGTGAGCACGCCCTTGCCCGGCGGCACCTCCTGCTCCATCCACGACAGCGTCATCGTCAGGGCGGACAGGGGCGAGCGCAGGTCATGCACGAGGAACTGGTTGAGCAGCTCCTTGTCCCGCTGCAGCGCCAGGAGCTGGTCGTTCTTCGCCTGCGCGTCGCCCAGCATGCGTTCGATGGTGCGCCGGGCCTCCTCCACCTCCTGGAAGCGCCGTGCCTCCAGGGCCCGCTCCACCTCCGCGCGGGAGAGGGCCACCGCGAGCTGCCGCAGCCGCCCGGTGCCGTAGTGGCTCAGCGTCGCCACCATCACCAGCACCACCCCGGCGATGAGCACCGCGCCCCAGCCCACGCCCCGCTGCCGCATCAGCGCGACCTGGGCCACGGCGGACAGCAGCGCCGTGCCGTACACCACGCTGCGCCGCAGCGTCAGCCCGCTCAGCACCACCACCAGCGCGAACAGGCCCAGGCTGAAGCCCGCCACCCCGGCCGGGAAGGGCGAG
>JBKGHK010000448.1:0-8396 GCA_046520375.1 Pyxidicoccus sp. 3LFB2 | reverse complement strand
GCTGGCCCGCGTCGGTGCCGGCGTCCGTGCCCGCGTCGACGGGAGGCTGCGTGCCGCCGTGCGTGTACCGGGCCCACGTGGTGTCGCGCGCGCAGTTACACGACACATCCCAGTACGTGTACGAGTAGTCGATGAAGTCACCGGCGACGAGGCCCGTCACCGTGTACTGGTTGCGGCCGTTGACGATGGCCATCCGGAAGTTCTGCTGGCCTCCGTTGTTCTTCGTGTAGTGGATGTCCGCCCACGAGGTGGTGTCGACATAGAAGATGGCGGAGGAGCCCGACTGCGTCGCTCCGTAGGTTGCAGCGAATGAGTCGAACGCCAATAGCGTTGCGACGACTGCGACCACAGCAAGTCCTGCTGTTTTATTGCGCATGGTTTTCTCCCAGCGAGCCACTTCGGGCGGCGGGGGTGACATTCTTCACCGTCCGAAGGAAGTCTAGACTTAGGGCAGGTAGATTAGAATTCCTATGAATTTCGGTAAGGCACCCTAGTCGTGTCGGGTGCGTGACTGTGTTTGTCGGGATGCGTCACGGGCTCTGAGAGGGAGACGCGGAGCGTTACGGACGGCACGACGTGGTGCAGGATGCGCGACGAGAATGGCTCCGGTTCCGCTCGCGGTGACGACCAGCACGAAGGTGGACGCGGCGCAGATCCGCGAAGCGCGGGCCGTGGCCGCCCGCTGGGGACTGCCGTTTCTGCCCCGGCGCTCGAAGGAAGGCATCGCCCCGTGGCTCGGGGTGAAGGTGGACGCGCTGCTGGTGGTGGGCGGGGACGGAGTGACGCTGTGGGACGCGGAGGGCTCGTTCGCATTCCACGCGGGCATGGCCCACCTGCGCCGCATGCGCCTGCGCGAGGGTGAGCCGGACGTCTTCGTGCGCGTCGCGGAGCTGCGGCCTGGAGACACCGTGCTGGACTGCACGTTGGGCCTGGCGCAGGACGCGCTGGTGGCGTCGCTGGCGGTGGGGCCCACGGGGCGGGTGGTGGGGCTGGAGAAGAGCCTGGCGCTGGGCGTGGTGGCCGGAGAGGGGCTGCGGCGCTACGAGCTGGGCGCGGACTCGGGGCCCATCGAGGTGCGGCACGCGGATGCGCGCGAGTACCTGAAGACGCTGCCGTCGGGCGCGTTCGACGTCGTCTTCTTCGACCCGATGTTCGCGAAGCCGAAGAAGGCCCAGCCCGCATTCGAGGTGCTGCGCCGCTTCGCGGAGCACGCGCCGCTGACGCCCGAGACGCTGGCCGAGGGCCAACGCGTGGCACGGCGGTGGGTGGTGGTGAAGGGGGCGAAGTACTCGGACGACTTGAAGAAGCTCGGGCTCGCGGAGGAGCCGGGCTCGCGGTTCACGGATGTCGTGTGGGGCCGGCTGGGGCCGTTGTCGAGTCCCTGAGTCCTGCCTCTTCGGAGGTGGTGGATGTGGCGCGCGCTGGGGCTGCTGTGTCTGCTGATGGGAGGCCCGGCGCTCTCGGCCGGCCCGAAGGAGGCGAAGGTGGCGGACGAGAAGAAGGCGGCCCCGGAGGCTCGGGTGCGGGCACGGGCGCTCGGAGTGGCGCCGGGCATCTTCACGCCGGGGCCGCACAATGGAATCACGGACGTGGCCGGCGTGCGGGTGGGGCACACCACTTTGATTGCCGGCGACTCCGTGCGCACGGGCGTGACGGCGATTCTGCCGCATGGCGGCAACCTGTTCCGTGAGCGGGTGCCCGCCGCCATCCACGTGGCCAATGGCTTCGGGAAGCTGGTGGGCAGCACGCAGGTGAATGAGCTGGGGGAGCTGGAGTCCCCCGTGCTGCTCACGTGCACGCTGTGCGTCTGGCGCGCGGCGGATGCGCTGGTGGGGTGGATGCTGGAGCAGCCCGGCATGGAGGACGTGCGCTCCATCAACCCCGTGGTGGGCGAGACGAATGACGGGCGGCTCAATGCCATCCGCACGCGGCCGGTGGGAGAGAAGGAGGTGCGGGCCGCGCTCGCGCAGGCGTCCTCCGGGCCGGTGGCGGAGGGGAGCGTGGGCGCGGGCACGGGCACGGTGGCCTTTGGCTGGAAGGGCGGCATTGGCACTTCGTCGCGGGTGCTGCCGAAGAAGCTCGGTGGGTACACCGTGGGCGTGTTGGTGCAGTCGAACTTCGGGGGCGTGTTGCAGGTGCTGGGGGCTCCCGTGGGCCGGGCGCTGGGGCGGTATGCGTTCCAGAAGGACGCGGAGGAGCGCGGGGATGGCTCCATCATGATGGTGGTGGCCACGGATGCGCCGGTGGACCACCGCAACCTGCGGCGGCTCGCGGAGCGCGCCACGTTGGGGCTGGGACGCACGGGCTCGTCGATGTCGAATGGCTCCGGGGACTACGTCATCGCGTTCTCCACCGCGGCGTCGGTGCGGCGGCCGTTCAACGCCGAGCGGATGACGGCGGAGACGCTGGGCAATGACGCGCTGTCACCGGTGTTCCAGGCGGTGGTGGAGGCCACGGAGGAGGCCATCTACAATTCGCTGTTCATGGCCACGTCCGTGAAGGGGAATGGGCAGTCGGTGGAGGCCCTTCCCCTGGAGCGTGTGCGCGAGGTGTTGAGGCGGCACGGAGTGGGACAGAGCGAGACACCCTGAGGAACGCATGCGCGTCTATCTGAATGGAGAAGTGGTTCCAGTCGAGCAGGCCCGCGTGTCGGTGGAGGACCGGGGCTTTCTCTTCGGGGACGGGGTGTACGAGGTGACGCGGGTGCTCCCGAGCGGACTGTTCGCGGAGGAGGCGCACTGGCAGCGGCTCCAGCGGGGCATCGAGGCGCTGCGGCTGACGACGCCGGAGGGGTTCGGCCAGGCCCTGGTGCGGGAGATTTCGCGGACACTGCTGGAGGCCAACGGGCTCGCGGGGCGGCAGGCGACGGTGTATCTGCAGCTGACCCGTGGCGCGGCTCCTCGCAACCATGCCTTCCCGCCGGCGGGGACGCGGCCCACGCTGTACATGTCCACGTCGCCGTTCCAGGTGCCGTGGACCCAGCGCAAGGAAGGCGTGAGCACGGTGCTCCTGCCGGACCTGCGCTGGGCGCGGTGTGACTTGAAGACGGTGAACCTGCTGCCGAACATCATGGCGAAGCAGCAGGCGCGCGAGGCGGGGGCGTTCGAGGCGCTCCTGGTGCGGGACGGCTTCATCACGGAAGGGGCGTCGACGAGCGCGTTCTTCGTCATGGACGGGACGCTGTTCACGCACCCGAAGAACGAGCGCATCCTTCCCGGAGTGACTCGCGACATCGTGCTGGAGCTGGCACGTGAGCTGGGGATTCCGGTGCAGGAGCGGGCCGTGCGAGTGGACGAGCGGGACCGGTTCCAGGAAGTGTTCCTCGCGGGGACGACCACGGATGTACAGCCGGTGACCGCGGTGGATGGAGCGAGGGTGGGGGAGGGGAAGCCGGGCACGGTGACGCTGGCGCTTCAGCGGGCGCTGAATCAGCGCATGGGGATTGAAGCGCCTCCGTGAGGTTGGGCCTGGCCTATGAGGGCCGGGTCAGCGCGTGGGCACTTCGCGGAAGACGATGCCGGGCAGCTCCAGTCGTTGCACGGCATCCTTGAAGCGCTCGGTAGCGACAATCTCCCGGGTCACGGGGTCGTGCCGTGTGCCATGGCAAGCGGGTACAGAGCCCGGTGGTCGATGTTGGGATAGTGCACCGCGAGGTAGAACTCGCCACCTACCCGCACCCAGGCCCGTCTGGCCGGAGTGGCCTGCGCTCTCAACCAGGCATCAGCCGCCTCAAGCGTCTCAAATGACGCCACGGCAACGGGACGCTCCTTCTCTTCAAGTTCCTCAAGGTACCACTCAAGAGCGCGGTTCCGCGGCAGCCGGCGCAGGTTCGTCTCGCGGTCATGAACGACGCCGTGGTACCCGTTGCCGATGAGCACGTTGGCAGGGGTTGGCGGGCTCGGGTGGCTTGCGAGCCAGTCTTCCGCCTGCTCCCGCGTGTCAAACGAAGCCACGACGAAGGGAGGCGCGTCCACCTCTACGTGCTCCCGAAATGCGGCGAACGCCTCCTGCTGGCCGGTTGACTCGATGAAACGAATCGCGTCGAGGATGGCCCGGCTCTGCGCTACTTCCTCGGAGGTTTCCGGTGCATCGCGGAGGTGTTCGAAGAAGCGGCTCGTTCTCTCCATGAGCCCCTTCAGTTCCACGGTGCGGTCAGGAGGCGTCGCGGCGCGAGCGCCGGGGCTCTTGCAAAAATCTTCAAACGGGTACCGCTGCCCGGTGGCAAAAATGAAGTCCATTGCGTCTCGTGCGAGTTCCAGGATTCGTATCTGCTCGGGTGGGGGAGATTGACTCCACCGCCTTCCAATCAGCGGGTGTGCGTTCGCGAGATCCATGAGGCTCGTCATGGCGCCACCGGTGCCATGGCGTGTGTGGAGGAAGCCTCGGCGGAGACCAGCAAGACGGCCGGTGCGAGCACCAGAGCCGCGCCACCGCTACCTGCAACGATGACGACGAACGTGACGCCAGCGATGACGACGACAGTGCCCACCGCAAGCTCGCGGCGGTGCTCCTTGAGCCAGTCCACGGCGCTGTCGACGCCGGGGAATCGGACTCGAAGCTTTCGGGCTTCGGCTGCTTCTTTGAGCCTGCAACAGTCCAGATATGCCGGCATGCACTTCTCGAAACAGATGGCATTCTTGGAACCCGCTCTTGCGTGAGTCCAGTTCCGGCCTTTCAAGCTGGCCCTGCACATCTCTTCGCATCTGTTCTGCTCAGCCTCACAGTCACGGTTGAAAGATGCACGAACGACAGGTCCATCAAGACGCCCGTTGTTCGCGAGGAGCGGAAGCTCGGATGGCGCAAACTCACTGAGTGGCCGCCAGATATGGGACACCTGGCCGTCCTGCGTCTCCTGGATGACGAGGACGTGGCGGGACAACTCCGCGGGCCCAGATGGGCCGGGCGCCGCGCTCACGGTGGCTCCACAGGAAGTGCTCAGGAGCGCGAGGCTTGCCGCCACGAGCCATCGGGGAACGGTGCTGATGTCCATGCGGCACACCGTACGCGTGCGCATTCTTCGGTGTCTACGGACTCCGCCTCCCCCGTAGCGAATACACGAGGGAGGCCCCTACTACGGCCTCACTACAGGCCCATGCAGTTCGCGTAGTACGTCACCGTCCCCGGCCAGTCGCTGAACATGCCGATGATGCCCACGTGCCGCGCGAGGACG
Organism: Pyxidicoccus sp. 3LFB2; assembly: GCA_046520375.1. GTDB lineage: Bacteria > Myxococcota > Myxococcia > Myxococcales > Myxococcaceae > Myxococcus. The sequence goes on along the minus strand of JBKGHK010000448.1, from coordinate 3,226 downwards.
TCGAGCGCCACGAGCATGTCTCCATCGTTATCAATCGCCGGAGCCACGGACTGGTAATAGAAGCCGCCGCCCGTCTTCAGCGGCCCGGCGCGCTCGAACGACCAGGCGATGATGTCCAGGCCCGCCGCCCGCGCGGCCTTCGCGTACGCCGAGGGGACAATCTTCCCTTCCGCGTCGAGCGTGAGCAGCACGTAGATGGGCGGCGCGATGACCTTCACCCCCGAGTCCACCAACTCGCTCATGCTGGGAACCCACGTCGTCGGGTTGTTCGGGTCGAAGACGGTACCCGGAATCTCGTAGCGACCATCCAGGTACACGGCCTGCTTGCCGAAGCGCGGCTCGTGCTGAATCCAGTACAGCACGTCGTTCAGGTCGAACGACTGCGGCCAGACATCGCTCGCGGGAACTCGGGCCTGCTTGTACTCGTCGAGCATCTGCTGCGCGTACTGCTGCTGCGTGTACTCCCCCTGGAACGGCATGGGCACGCTCGGTGCCTTCAACTCCGGCGTGAACTTCGTTCCCAGCTTCTTGAACAGCTCGATGCTCTCCTTGTGGGAGAGCACCGTGCCGCAGGTGGAGTACAGGTCCGTGCGCCAGTCGGCCGTGCCACCCAGGTACTGCGCCACCGTCGTCGCCGCCGGGTTGGACGCGTCCATCTTCCCGCAGAGCTGCTTGAACTCGGCCAGGGTGATGTCGCTGGTGCAGCACATCGCCGAAGCCGGCCGGCCCGTGGCGGGGTTCGCCGGCTGGAAGGGCTGCGTGCACTTCGCCGCCAGCGCGGGAATCGCGAGGATGTTCGTCGTCGTATGCAAGTCACACTGCGAATGACGGCACACCAGCTGCCGGTCCTTCGTGAACGTCACGTCGCACTCCAGGATGCCAGCACCCATCCGGGCCGCGGCCTCGTAGGACTCCTTCGTGTGCTCCGGGAACTGGAGCGGCGCGCCACGGTGACCGATGGAGAACTCCGTCTTGTAGAACGGGCCCTCGGAGCACTGCTGGAGCTTCCGCTTGAGCGGGCTCTCGTCCATGTCCTCGACGAGGAAGTACGGACGCGGGCCCACCTGGACATTGAGGCGGCGCGAGGGCTTGCGCTCGGACTGCGCGTCGTCCCTGGCGGACACGACGGCAGGGGAGGCGAGGCATGCAGTCAGGGTCACAGCGGCAAGTGACATCAACCTCGTCGGGGTCATGAGGCGCGCGGCTCCTTGCTGGAGGGAGGGGATTGAATGCGCGCGCACCATGCACCTCCTCACCCAGAGCCTTGCGTCAAGAGTCCGCCACGACTCGTGGACGAACAGGTGAAGCGTCTGCGGTTGCCACGGAGCAGGAGGCTCCGCGTGCCGGGACCTCTTCAGTCCTTCCCAGCGCCCTTCGGCGGCCCCTCGCCACCCATGGGCGACAGCGCCGCGGACAGCGCGCCGGCCTGCTCGTGCGGCATCTTGTCCCGGGGAGACCGGTAGTACTGCATGGGCGAGTGGTGCAGGAAGTTCGACACGCGGCTCGTGTAGAGACAGGCGTACTGCTCCACCTGGTACCCGAAGCGGCTGTTCTCGTTGCCCTCCTTGAACAGCAGCCCCCAGTACGGGTTGAAGCCCTCTTCCACGTCCTGCTCCAGCGTGTCCGCGATGCCGTTCGCTTCCTTCAGCGCCCGCCGCATCCGGTCCAGCTCCGCCTTCGTCTGCTTGCGCAGGTCATCCGCCGCCGTGCGCTCCTGCGGCGTCAGCGGCTCGCGCTCCAACCGGCGCTCCAGCGTATTCAGCAGCGTCTTGTGGTGGTTCACCTCGTCGTCCAGACGCTCGCGCACCACTTCAATCTGCGACAGCGTGCCAATCTCCTCCTGCCGCGAGTCCGTGTAGGTGATTTCGTCTTCAATCTCCTGCACCACCATGCACGTGCGCCACAGCGACGACTTCTTCGACTTCAGGATGTCGCCGTAGATGTGGTCTCCCACGTAGAGGATGTTCTCCCCCCGGTAGCCCGTCAGCTCCTCGAAGCGCGCCAGGTTGCCACCGGAGTACACCTTGCCCCGGTCCAGCGACGTCGCCTCGCCGATGACGCGGCCTTCCTCCGTGCTCGCGTCCAGCTCCAGGAACGGCCGGCCCTCGGTGAAGAAGCCCGGCTTGCCCGCCGCCGTCACCACCACGTCGAAGTAGTTGCGCCAGCTGGGGTACTCGGCCAGCTGTCCGTCCAGCAGGTACCCCATCACCGCGTCCGTGTAGTCCCACGCCGAGTTCGTCAGCAGGAACAGCCGCTTCCCGCCCGAGCGCAGCTTGTGCAGCGCCGGCCCCAGCTCCGGGTCCAGGAACACGTACCGCCCCAAATCCTTGCGCACCTCGCGCTTGAGCGAGTTGTCCCGGTGAATCGTGTCAATCGCCTCGCGGATGTCGTCGTACAGCTTCCCGTAGGCCACCGACTGCCCCAGCGACTCCAGCAGCTCGATGATGCCCGCGAAGAGGCACGTCTCCGGCAGGGCGAACAGCGTGTCGTTCCACGCGAACTGCGGGTTGCGCAGCCGCACCCGCTTGTTGCGGTACAAGTCGCGCCACACCTCGGGCTTCAGCGGCCGCAGCCCGTGGTACGCGCGCCCCACGTGGCCGAACCGGTCCATCTTCAGGATGTTCCCGTTCAGCCGGTCCACCGCCAACCCGCGCATCACGAAGTGGTGGTCATAGAGCAGGCTGCCCACCACCGGCGGGTAGCCGTACTCCGTCACCAGCTTCGCCAGCGTCATGTCGAACGACAGCTGCTCCAGCCGGCGCATGTGGTAGATGGCCAGCGTGTAGTCCATGTCGAAGCCGATGAGCTCCACGCTCGACATGCGCAGGTTGCGGTTGACGAACACCTCCCGCGCCCGGGGCACCACGTCCCGCCGCTCTCGCGGCAGCGTCAGCAGCCGGGCGAGCTCCTCATCGGCCAGCAGCTCCTGCGCTCGCCGCGAGGCATTCGCCGCCCGCGCCAGGTTGAGTGGAGAACGAAAACTCCCGTGCAGCGGATCCTGAAGGGGACCGCCAGGGATGGGACGGAAGGGAGAGAGGGTCTGGGCCACGGAACATCAACACATACCACGCGCATCTGCCCACGGCTCGGTCCTTGCCGGGTTGCGAGTGCGCGTGGCACGCTCCCAGTCTGAAATGCGCTCGCCCGCCAGACGCCAGCCCTCGGAGCGTGCTGATTCCACCTCCCACCACGCCCGGTAGAACCGTGAATCTCGCGATGGATGTGC
>JBKGHK010000447.1:0-8404 GCA_046520375.1 Pyxidicoccus sp. 3LFB2 | reverse complement strand
GCTGCTCGCGCTGCTGCCCGAGCCGGCCCCGGTGGAGCGGGTGGCCTCGCTGGCCGAGGCCTTCCCGGAGCGCTTCCACGTGGGGCTGTGCCGGACGCTGTCCGCGGGGGACGCGGCGCGAGAGGCCCGGGTGGACGCCCTGGCGCGGGAGCTGGGAGTGCCCGTGGTGGTGCACAACGACGTGCACACGCATCACCGGCGGCGGCAGCCGTTGCAGGACGTGCTGGTGGCCATCCGTCACGGGACGACGGTGGACAAGGTGGGGACGCGGCTGCATCCCAACGCGGAGCGGACGCTGAAGGGGCCGTACGAGATGGGGCGGCTGTTCGCGGACCGGCCGGAGGCGCTGGAGCGCTCGGTGGAGCTGGCGTCGCGCTGTCACGCCTCGCTGGATGACCTGCACTACCGCTTCCCGGAGGAGGACCTCCCCGAGGGGCGGACGGCGGACCAGCACCTGCGGGCGCTGACGTACGAGGGGCTCGCGGTGCGCTATCCGGGGGGCGTCCCGCCGGAGGTGGTGAAGCAGATAGAGCACGAGCTGAAGCTCATCGCCGCGCTGGACTTCGCGGGGTACTTCCTGGCGCTGTGGGACATCGTGGGCTTCGCCCGGAGGCGGGGGATTCTCTGCCAGGGGCGGGGGAGCGCGGCGAACTCGGCGGTCTGCTACGCGCTGCAGATTACGGCCATTGACCCGGTGCGGATGGGGCTCCTGTTCGAGCGGTTCCTGAGCATGGAGCGCAAGGAGCCGCCGGACATCGACGTGGACTTCGAGCACGAGCGCCGCGAGGAGGTGCTCCAGTACGTCTACGAGAAGCACGGCCGCCAGCGGGCGGGCATGGTGTGCGAGGTCATCTGCTACCGGGGCCGGCTGGCCCTGCGTGAGACGGGCAAGGCGCTAGGGTTGTCACTGGACCAGGTGGACAAGCTGTCGAAGGTGTCGGCGGCGAACGGGTTCCAGGTGACGCCGGAGGTGCTGCTGGAGGCGGGGCTGTCTGCCTTTGACAGCCGGGTGCAGAAGACGCTGTCCCTGGCGATGGAGATGGAGGGCTTTCCGAGACACCTGTCCATCCACGTGGGCGGGTTCGTGATTACCCGCGAGCCGCTGACGGAGCTGGTGCCGGTGGAGAACGCGGCGATGCCGGGCCGCACGGTCATCCAGTGGGAGAAGGATGACATCAACTCGATTGGCCTGCTGAAGGTGGACCTGCTGGCGCTGGGGATGTTGACGGCGCTGTCGAAGTGCCTCGCGCTGATTCGGGAGCACTACGGCCGGGACTTGTCGCTGGCGACGATTCCGGCCGAGGACCCGAAGGTCTACGACATGCTGTGCGAGGCGGACACCGTGGGGGTGTTCCAGATTGAGAGCCGCGCGCAGATGAACATGCTGCCGAGGCTGCGGCCGAGGACGTTCTACGACCTGGTGGTGGAGATTGCGCTCATCCGCCCGGGGCCGATTGTGGGGAACATGGTGCACCCGTTCCTGCGACGCCGGGATGGCGTCGAGAAGGTGGTGTACCCGAGCGAGGCGGTGAAGGAGATTCTGGGGAAGACGCTGGGGGTGCCGCTCTTCCAGGAGCAGGCGATGAAGCTGGCCATGGTGGCGGCGGGCTTCACGGCAGGGGAGGCGGACGGGCTGCGTCGGGTGCTGAGCCACAAGCGGGCGGAGTCGATGCTGTTGCAGTACCGGGGCCGCTTCGTGGAGGGGTGTGTCGCTCGGGGGTACACACAGGGGCAGGCGGAGGAGTGGTTCGACAACTTCCGAGGCTTCGCGCACTACGGGTTCCCGGAGAGCCACTCGGCGAGCTTCGCGTTGATTGCGTACGCGTCGAGCTGGCTGAAGTGTCACTACCCGGCGGCCTTCACGGCGGCGCTGCTGAACTCACAGCCGATGGGCTTCTACGCGCCGCACACGTTGGTCGCGGATGCACAGCGGCACGGGGTGGAGGTGCGGGAGGTGGATGTGCAGCGCTCGAAGTGGGACTGCACGCTGGAGGAGGGCGGCAAGGCGCTACGGCTGGGGCTGCGGATGGTGAAGGGGCTGGGAGAGTCCGCCGGGCGCCGGGTGGAGTCGGCGAAGGGGGAGGGGTTCCGGGACGTGGGAGACCTGGCGAGGCGGGCACGGATTCCCAGGCACGAGCTGACGCGGCTGGCGCTGGCGGGAGCGCTGGCGGGGCTGTGTGGCGCGAGGCGCAAGGCGCTGTGGGAGATCCAGGCGCTGGGACCGCTGGACTCGGACGACCTGTTCTTCGGGATGTCGATGGACGGCACGGAGGTGGAGCTGCCGTCGATGAGCCTCTACGAGCGGGTGGTGACGGACTACGACACGGTGGGGCTGTCGCTGGAGAAGCACCCGCTGGAGCTGCTGCGTCCGACGCTGAAGAAGCTGGGCGCGGTGACGGCGGAGGGCTTGAAGAAGGTGCCCTCGGGCCGGAAGGTGGCGGTGGGCGGGATGCTCATCTGCCGGCAGCGGCCCCCGACGGCGAAGGGCGTCTGCTTCATCTCGCTGGAGGACGAGACGGGGATTGCGAACCTCGTGGTGCCACCGGACGTGTACGAGCAATGCCGGAAGCAGATCCACGGAGCATTGTTCCTGGTCGGGCTGGGCGTACTTGAGCGCTCGGGCAAGGTGACGAACGTGAAGACCCGGAGCGTGACATCCCTGAGCCAGTGATGGTGTAGCCTGCCAGAGGGTTCCTGGGAGGCTCCTTGATGTCGCGACATGCAGTGTGCCTGATAGGTCTTCTGGTCCTCATCTCTACTGCGGCAGCAGAGCGCGTGAATCACTCTGCTCCTGCGCGGCAACTCTTCATTGCGCAAGCCGGTACGGGGCCACTTCGGATCAACGAACTCGCGACCCAGATAACGGACTCATTGCGGCTCAAGATGCTGTCGGCGATGGCCAACGGAGACATCGGAGCTGCAATCCTGGCATGGCAGGCTCATACTGGGCGCCAAGCTATTCCACGATGGCTTGGTAACCTCCAGTCAGCCTTTCAGGTGGCCAATCAGCGCGTCGGGCCATGCAAAGACGTAGCGCGGAACATCCTTGAAGGATTCAAGCAACTGGGAAGGAACGCTGCCTACCTACGGTTTCGTACCGAGGGTACTCATAAGACCGCGAACCTTATGGCGTTCGAACTACGGGCTGGCGAACCTCGCAGCACGGTTCAACTCTCAGACAACTCCACCCATTACGCGGTACAAATGGGGAGCCGCATCTACGACGCATTTACGGGCCCTGCCGGAGTGGAAATGGCAGATTACCTGAAGCGCTTGGTATCGCCCGGGACCATCACGTACGAGACCGTGAGCCAGTTGCCATGAGTACCCAGTTGCACGCCAAGAATCTTTTCGAGCACCTGAGGCATATCTGTGAACGGCCGAGGATGTTCGCCCCTGATTTCGAGATGGGGCATTTGTTGATGTTCATCTACGGGTACGAGGCTGCACTGGGGGACGCCAAGCTACTGAGTCAACACGACCATTTTCGGGAGTGGATCTACCGGAAGTATCCTGAATGGCGCGACTCCTCCATGTCTTGGCCGAATCATGTGCTTACTGAGAAGGGTGATGATCTTGAGCAAGCGCTCGACGCGATCATTGTTTTGCTGGATGAGTTCCTGGCGCAGAGAGCTTGATGGGCCTGAGAAGCGGATTGTCTTCTGCTACGCCAGTGACTGCCGAAGCTGCTGCGGCCGACACGGAAGAAACTGGGCGCGGTGGCGGCGGAGGGCTGATCGGGCGTCGCGCGCCAGTACTCCGGAACGCTGGGCCGCACGGACAACTGCCAGGTGTGCGCCTGTACCTGCCCGAGGAGTGGACGGGGCTGACACTGTGCCTGCGCCCGATCAACGCTCGCGCGCCGCCACGTGGGCCGTCGCGCATGTGACCGGGTAGTAGTAGGCACTCTAAAAGTCTATTTCCTCGGTTTTCACAAGAAAGGGCCAATAGACAACCTTCCCATCTAGGTCCTGGAACACGCCTGCATCTCCATCTTGGGAGACGATGACGGCCATCCCATCTCTATTCTGATCCGCGAACGTAGCGGCGGCGCGATGGCGTGTTCCTCGCACCTTGAGGTCCATCGGACCTCCTACCGACCTTTGGGGCGTGACGGTGTGCACTTCCACCTCACGTTCCTTCGGAATCGGAAGCTTTGCTCCGAAGCCGAGAACATCCATGCGGTGGCTGAGGAGTACTGCTCCATCCACTGCACTGAAACCGAGGAGCTGCTGCCTCATTCTCTCAAGCTTCCGTTCCTCGACGTTCGGTTGGGGGCCGTCCCTGTTCTGGCCCCCAAGCCTCTGAAACGTCGTCGCCATCTCATCGCGAATTGCGACCCCGAATCCGAGCGGCACCTCAAGTTCCCGAGTCCCTGCCGGAAGCTTTGCATCCGCCTCGCTCCCGAACACCGCAAGAATTCCGCCATGGCCATGACGGCTCATCTGAGCTGCAACTCGGTAGACCTGCATGCTTACGTGTAGACCATAGAAACTATCGCGGAACCCATCTGGTTTAGGCGCCTCCAGTAGGGTAGTCCCAGCAACTGCGCGGCCGATGGAGTTGAACTGGCGCTGATGGCTTCCCCCCACCATGTGCATCGGTGGCAACTCCGGAATGCTCCCGCGCTCATATCGGACCACCTCAGTCTCCCCCCTGGCTACCACGACAGTCCCAGGCCGGGGCGCCATCACGCGCACCAATCGGTCCCCGCTGAAGAGGCTCCTCTTCGTCGGGGTGCCGACACCAAACACCTTCAGTTCCTCGTTGTCCGGCATCACCACCAAGAAGGACCGCGGAAAGTCACAAATCGCCGCTAGCTTCACCACTTCCCGCACCGAAAAAGCGTTCGGTGACTTGATGGAGATGATGTCCCACGGCACCTCCTTCAAAAACTCAGCCCTCTCCTCCGCGAATACGATGCCCACGGGTTGGAGTCTTCCCTCTTCCATCGCCATCGACGCGAACAGCATCGTCTCAACGAGCCGCGTAAGAACGCTTCTTGTTGGGGCTCGAGGCCGCTCATGCCTCCAAGGGAGGATTTCCATCAAACTCTTGTCCGAGTCCCAGCGCCGATCCTCTCTCTCGAAGAACTCCAACGCTACGTGCTCCGGGTACTTCAATTTGTCGGACATGCGCCACCTCCGTTGCCGCCAACCCATCTGCGATACGGTCTAGTATTGCTGTATTTTAAACGTCTGGCTTCCTGGCGGGGGCACCCTGAACCAGCGGTTCTGTAAGCATGCTGTGCTCTGGAGGAGGAGCAACTTCATGATACATTAGCGCTAACGCCTCAGTATCTCATCAAACTTAGTTATAATCTTGCCCCCAATCAGGGCAAACCCAGGCAGCGCCTCTCGAACAAGCATAAGCTGGTCACCCTGATGCTCAGCTGCCCTTGGCGCGCGAAATCCGGACGCCACCCACTCATTCATGAGCCTATGCAACTGGTCGGCCTTCGCCAAGAACTCCCGCAAATCTACCTCGACGTCTTTTTCATCAAAAGCATTGAATTGACCAATCCAATGATGGAGCCCTCTCATGCCTTCGTGAAGAGCATGGGAAAATACATATCCCGTCTTCCTGCCAGCGTCGAAACTCTTAATGCCTTTTAGGATTTTTTCGACTTCCTCCTGCATAAACCCCACAACAACCTGTAGCGCCATCTTTCGCTCGTTCGCCTTCAACATCTCCGCAACCTGCTTTTCCGTGACGTTGTTTTTTGCCGCAAGTACATCGGCAATCAGAAAGCTGGGGAACAGCTGTCGAACTTCGGGATGCTGCGCCAAAACCCCAAGCAACCGAGACTCTCCCCAAGACTCTCCAACCAACTTGGCCTGCACTGCTCTCGACTGAAGGTAGAAATGCACTTCGTGAGTCAAGTCAAATGGCGTAAGAAAAATAAGACGCTGCAACGAAGGCATGGTCTTCCTGCGAAGGCCCTTGGCCTTTTCGATTGAATCATCAATCTTCTTCTGAAGATGTGCACTTCGTTTTTGCTTTGGGGCAAACGCCTGAAACAGCGTATTCCCTCCAACGCAGAATCCGTCGTTCCCTGAATCTCCACCATCTCCATTGACGGCCTGAAAGTCCGGCAGATGCTTGGACAAAAGCACGGAACAGAATTTCTGAAAGTCGTTTCCAAAAAAGCGAGCGAGCGTGTCAACAGTTTCCATTGGAGATGCCAATCTAGAGATGGGCTAAATGTGCACAGGCTGCCTCGGCACCACAAACTCTTCACTTGCCCTGGACGGATGATGATCTTGATTAAGCACTCGACGCAATCATGGCCCTACTGGATGATTTCTATCGCAGGAAGACCGACGACCCTGAGGCGCGGAGCGTCTTTGCTGAGCCAATAATTTCCGTCCGGTGGGCTTGTCACAGCAACTCTTCCGCCGCACTGTTCGACGCCTATGCGCCACTTCCGCAGCACAGATCCTGCATTGTAGGTTTATGCGACTGCTATCCCAGCAGTTGCGCGTCGTCTAAGTCCATCTCATCTCGGATGAGGTCCACGCCATGCTGCGCGAACCGCCGTGCCGCCGCCTTGCTTCGTGGCCCGTGCCCGCTATCCATGCACCACTGCGCGTGATCGCTCAACAGCGCCAGTTCCAGTGTTCGCCCCAAGGTTAGTGAGAACCTCCGCGCCCCAGCCTCCAGCGTCGCCGGATTCCCCATCGCCCCAGTGACCCAGGCCCGCGCGTGCTCCAGCGCCCCAGTGGCCGCCTCCACACAGGGCCGCAGGCCCGAATCCCGCACACCGGCCAGCCGCCCCTCCACTTCGTTGAAGAAGGACTCTAGCGTCCCTTCCTTCGCCAGGGCCCGCAGAGCATCCAGGGACAGAACATTCGTAGTCCCCTCCCAGATGGACAGCACCTGTGAGTCCGCCTGCAACCGCGGCACGCCGGTGTCCTCCACGTACCCCGCGCCACCGAACGCCTCGGACACCTCTGACGTCACATGCACCGCCTGGCGCCCCGTGGTCAGCTTCGCCAGCGGAGTCACCAGCCGCTGGAGCAGCAATTCCCGCTCCGTGGCCACCTTCGCCTCCATCCGCCCCAGCAGCTCCACCGCGCGCAGGGCCAGCATGAACCCCGCCTGGAACTCCGCTTCCAGCCCGGCCAGGGTGTCCACGTGGAGCGGCTTCTCTGCCAGTTTCGCGCCGAACTGCACCCGCCGCTGTGCGTAGTCGCGGGCCAGTGCCAGGCCCCGGCGCATGCTCCAAGCCGCGCCCATGGCATTCCACGTGCGCGTCACATTCAGCATCCAGGCCATGTTCTTGATGCCGTCCGTCAACCCAGCCACCGGAATCGCCAGCGTCCCATCCAGCGTCAGCTCTGCCGTGGGCACCTTCCGCGTCCCCAGCTTGTCCTTCAGCCGGTTGATCTGAATCCCATTCAGCTTCCCCGCTGCATCCCGGGTCTCCACGTAGAAGATTGCCAGCCCCTTGCCCCCGGGCCCATTACCTTCAGGGCGCGCCAGGGTCAGCGCCATCTGCGCCGTCGTCGCGGACGTGAACCACTTCGTTCCCGACAACCTCCACCCCTCGGGGGACTGCCGCGCCACCGTCTGCGTCAGTCCCACGTCCGAGCCACCGGTCCGCTCGGTCATCCACTGTCCCGAGGTCCAGAAGCTCGCCGGGTCCCGAGAGGTCAGACGGGGCAGGGCGCGGTCAATCAACCCCCGGTTCCCCAGCATGAGCAGCGACCTTGCCGCCCCGTCCGTCATCGCCAGCGGGCACGAGTACACGTCGAGCGACGGCTGCACGAGGTAGTTCAGGACGAACTGGTGCACCCGGCTGAGCTCAGCGCTCTTCTGCTCGTACGCCGTCGCCACCAGTCCATGCCGTGCGGACAGCGCCTCCGCCTCCTTCCACAGCGGCGACACCTCAATCTGGTCGATGCGGTTCCCCCACGCATCCCACTGCGTCAGCTCCGGCTCGTTCAGCCTGTCCCGCAGCTGGAACTGGTAGAAGTACCCACCGCCCAGCTCCCCCAGCTCCCGCAGCTCGCCGTGAATCGAGCGCCGGAGGTCCTCGGGCAGGGTGCGCGCCAGGTAGCTCTGCAAGAGCGCGTCGTCGTCGTACTGGTTCCCGAGCCTCGGCGGTTCCTGGAAGAAGGCCATGCGCCGAAATTAACACCCGCCCTCGCGGATGGGTGCACGGTGAAGCGGCCCCCGTCCCACCCCGTCACCGTCGTGTTTCGTTGAAACCTCGGCAATGCGGTAGGCTGCTGGACCCTCCACCCTCGAGCGAGCGCCAATGTCCCTGTTCAGGAGGCCGTCCCCCCCGGCCGCAGGCGAGCCAGCCGACGATTCCAACCGCAGCGTCACGCCGGTGGAAACGCCCGCAGCTCCCCACGGCCCCCCCCAGCCCGGTGCTCTCCGGCCCGCCCCGTCCACG
>JBKGHK010000446.1:0-8433 GCA_046520375.1 Pyxidicoccus sp. 3LFB2 | reverse complement strand
GTCCAGCGCGGCGCCGCCCCAGCCGCCCGTCGCGCAGCGCTTCAATCAGCGCGGCCTGGTCCACCACGCCTCCGCGCGCGGTGTTGACCAGCAGCGCCCCGGGCTTCATCGCCGCCAGCTCCGCGCGCCCCAGCCAGTGCCGCGTCTCGGAGGACAGGGGCATGTGCAGGCTCACCACGTCCGACTCCGCCAGCAGCGTGGCCTTGTCCACGCGCCGAGCGCCCAGCTCGGCCTCCAGCTCCGGCCGGGACTGGCGGCCCACGTACAGCACGCGCATGCCGAAGCCTCGGGCCCGCCGGGCCATGGCCGCGCCGATGGCGCCCAGGCCGACGATGCCCAGCGTGGCCCCGTACACGTCGGTGCCCAGCAGCAGGGTGGGGCTCCAGGTGCGCCACTTTCCGGCCCGGACGAAGGCGTCCGCCTCGGCCACCCGCCTTGCCAGCCCCATCAGCAGGGCGAAGGCGAAGTCCGCGGTGGTCTCCGTCAGCACGCCCGGAGTGTTTCCCACCGGAATCCGCCGGGCGGTACAGGCCGGCACGTCGATGTTGTCGTACCCCACCGCCACGTTGCTCACCGCCCGCAGGCCCGGCGCGGCGGCGAGCAGGCGGGCATCCACCCGGTCTGTCAGCAGGGTGACAAGGCCCTCGGCGAGCGCCGCCTCGGCCAGCAGCGCGTCCCGGGAGGGGGGCAGCTCCTCCTCCCAGACGTGGAGGTCCACGAGCCTGCCCAGTCGGCCGAGGGCCTCTCCAGGGAGCTGGCGGGTGACGAAGACGCGGGGGCGGACGGTCCGGGCCATGGCGCGGGTTGATGCTCTCACAGCCTGATACCCGCGGGCGGCTTCCGCTGGCGGACTCATCGATTTTTCCCGTGAGCGTGAGCGCCGTTGGTGTGGTAGTCCAGCGCGTTCCCCGCGGCCTTTTTGAGCCTGGGGCCTTTGCCAGCCGTGCAATCCACCGCCGACATCCGAGACGCCCTCCCTCCTCAGGACACCGTGTGGCTGCGGGCCCTGAAGGCTGAAGTCCAACCCACCACCTTCAAGAAGGGTCGGGAGGTGGCGGAGACGCGCCGCGTCTTCGGCCTCCAGCGAGAAGGCAACCGCATCAGCGCCCAGGTCGCCGGCTCCACCGGCGAGCGTTACCTGGTGGCCCTGGAGCTGGGGGACGGGAAGGCCACGTCCACCTGCACCTGCCAGTCCTGGAATGGCAACGGACCGCACTGCGAGCACGTGGTCGCCGCCGCCCTCATCTACGCCGCGCGCTTCCGGCCCCCCGGTCCGCCACAGCCTCGCCCGGAGCCGGTGGCGCCGCCCCCCGAGGCCGAGGCCCAGGACGTCCCGGTCGACGACGAGATTCCGGTGGACCCGATGTCCCCACCCGGCATCGAGGCGGTGAACCTGCCGGCGCTCGCCAAGGTGGAGAGCTGGCTCGGCCTGTCGTCCCAGCCGGACTACGAGTTCTTCTACCGCCTGACGCCCTCCACCACCGGCAACGGGGGACGGCAGTGGGTGGTGGACGTGCGCCGTCAGGACGCCCAGACGAAGGGCCCCATCCACGTCAAGCGCCTCCTGCAGACGGGGGGCCGCATCGCCCCCGCGGACGAGCGCGTCTTCATGATGCTGTCGCGTCATGAGCACCGCTACGACTCGCGCATCGTCCTCTCCGACGAGGACCTGAGCGAGGCGCTGGAGCAGATGCGCTTCCGCCGCGTCATCTACCGGGGCACGGCGCTCATCAACACCGAAGCCCCCGTGCGCCCGCAGATCCGCCTGGAGTCGCGTCCGGACGGCGCCACCGCGCGCATCGAGCTGCTCTTCCCGGACGGCGCGAGCTACTCGCTCAAGGACGTCATCATCCTGTCGGGGAAGAAGACCTGGGTCATCCAGGCGCAGAACCTCCACGCCGTGGAGCCGGACTTCCCGCCCCGCCTGCTGCGCAAGTGGCTGCTGGAGCCGAGCATGTCCTTCCCGGCCGGGCAGCTGGACCGGGTGCTGACCTTCTTCGCGGCGCACCTGCCGCGCTTCCGCATGGCGCTGAAGGCGGACGACATCGACGTGGACGAGTCGGTGGAGCCGCGCTTCATGCTGACCCTGGAGGGCAACCCCGAGAAGGTGAAGGTGCAGCTGGCGGCCCGCTACGGGCAGACGACGGTGCCGGTGTCCCCCACGGCCACGCACCTGGGCTACGCCAGCGGTGTGGGCGCCGACAGCCGCAAGCTCTACCGCCGCCGCGAGGAGCAGGAGCGCGCCGCCGGCAAGCTGCTGCTGGATTTGGGCCTGCGCTTCGAGCCGCAGAGCGCCGTCTTCGACGCCACCGCCGACGTGGCGCTGGAGTTCTGGGCCCGCGGCCTGGCCTCGCTTCCCGCCGAGTGGGACCGCTTCGGCGTGCAGGCCCCCAAGGTGCGCCTGCGTCCCAAGCTCAAGCCGCGCATCCGCGTGGGCATGAGCGGCGTGCAGTGGTTCGACCTGGACGCGGAGTTCGTCACCGACGACCAGGCCGTGGACCTGGGCGCGGTGCGCATGTGGCTGGACTCGGGCCGCAAGTTCGTCCCCCTGAAGGACGGCACCTTCGCAGAGGCCGACCCCGCCGAAATCAAGCGCGTGGCCGACCTGCTGGAAGAGGCCGGGGCCATGCCGGGCCGCTCGCGCACGCGGCTGCCGCTGCACCAGGCCGTCGCGCTGGACCTGCTCGCGGACCTGGGCGAGTTCACCGAGGTGGAGGCCAAGGCGCGCCAGGCCATGCTGGAGCTGCGCGAGACGGCCGGCGTGCCGAAGGTCGCCGTGCCCGAAGGCCTTCAGGCCACGCTGCGCCACTACCAGGAGGCGGGCCTGTCCTGGCTCTGGTTCCTGCGCCGCCACGGCCTGTCCGGCATCCTCGCGGACGACATGGGTCTCGGGAAGACCATCCAGTCGCTGAGCCTCATGCAGAAGGTGGCCAACGACGAGGGGCACAAGCCGTCGCTCGTGGTGGCCCCCACCAGCGTGCTCGCCAACTGGGAGCGCGAGGCCGAGCGCTTCACGCCGGGCCTCAAGGTCATGGTGTGGCACGGGCAGGACCGCAAGGAGCGCGCGGAGGACCTGAAGGGGATGGACCTGGTCCTCACCTCGTACGCCCTCGTACGTCGGGACCTGGACCAGCTCTCCTCGGTGGGCTTCCGCTACGTCGTCCTCGACGAGGCGCAGAACATCAAGAACGCGGACAGCGCCACCGCGCAGGCGTGCAAGTCGCTGCCCAGCGAGACGCGTCTGGCGCTCACCGGTACGCCGCTGGAGAACCGCCTGTCGGAGCTGTGGAGCATCTTCGACTTCCTCATGCCGGGCTTCCTCGGCAGCGCGGACGGCTTCAGCGACAGGTACGAGCAGCCCATCCAGGTGGCCAACGACGCCACCGCCAAGGACCGGCTGCGCCGCCGCATCCAGCCCTTCATCCTCCGCCGTCTGAAGACGGAGGTGGCCAAGGACCTGCCGCCCAAGACGGAGTCCATCGCCTGGTGCGAGATGGAGCCCGGCCAGGCCGCGCTCTACCGCGAGGTGCTGGACGAGAGCCGCCGCAAGGTGAGCGAGTCCATCGAGAAGATGGGCTTCAAGCGCAGCCGCGTGTCCATCCTCGCCGCGCTGATGCGCCTGCGGCAGGTGTGCTGCGATCCACGCCTGCTCAAGATGCCGCCCGGCACGCTGCTGCCCTCCAGCGCCAAGGTGGAGCGCTTCCTCCAACTGGTGGAGGACCTGGTGGCCGAGGGTCACCGCGCGCTCGTGTTCAGCCAGTTCACGGAGATGCTGGAGCTGCTCAAGCAGGAGGCCGACAAGAAGGGCCTGCGCTACCTGTACCTGGACGGTCGCACCAAGGACCGCATGGGCAAGGTGGACGAGTACAACCAGCCCGACGGGCCGCCGCTGTTCTTCATCTCCCTGAAGGCGGGCGGCACCGGCCTCAACCTCACGGCCGCCGACTACGTCATTCACTTCGACCCGTGGTGGAACCCCGCCGTCGAGGACCAGGCCACGGACCGTACGCACCGCATCGGCCAGACGCGCGCGGTCATCAGCTACAAGCTGATTACCCGCGGCACGGTGGAAGAGAAGATCCTCGCGCTCCAGCGCCGCAAGCGCGACCTGGCCGCCGGTGTGCTCGGCAACGACAGTGACGAGTTGGGCCGCACGCTCACCGAGCAGGACATCCAGGAGCTGTTCACCGAAATCTAGGGGGTTGGGTTGTTGGGGCTTCGAGGAAGCCCCTCTCCCACCCGCACGCCAGACGTGCGCACGACCAGAACGCCTGTGCAGTGTCAGAGGTACCTGCTAGGGTGTTCAGTCACCAGTGCCGTCGTATGACCACGGAGGGCGCGCGTGCTGCTGGGTCTTCGGATTTCGAACGTGGCGGTGATCGAGGAGGTGGAGGTGGCGTTCGGAGCCGGCCTCACCGTCCTCACGGGTGAGACAGGTGCGGGCAAGTCCATCCTCGTGGATGCACTGGGCCTGCTGCTGGGGGGAAGGGCCGACGCGGATGTCATCCGCGCCGGCTGTGAGGAGGCGTCCGTCGAGGGCGTCTTCGCACGCACCCCAGCCTTGGGGCAGCGGCTGGAGGAGCTCGGCCTGCCGGACCTTGGAGAGGAGGTGTTGGTGCGCCGGGTGCTCGGCCGGACAGGCCGGGGCAAGGTGTACGTCAACGGCGGCCTCGTGACGGTGGGCGTCTTGTCCAAGCTCACGCGGGGCGCGGTGGACATCGCCGGCCAGCACGAGCACGTCAGCCTCTTCGACTCGGGCCTGCACCGCGTCCTGTTGGACCGGTATGGCGCCCTGGACGGGGCGCTGGCCACGTACTTCGGCGAGTACACCGCCCTGCGCGAGGTGGACGCGCGCATGGAGGCGCTGGGAGGCGACGAGGCGAAGGTGCGCGAGCGCGCCGAGTTCCTGCGCTTCCAACTGGACGAGATTTCGCGCCTGGACCCCGAGGCCGGCGAGGACGCGCGGCTGGACGCCGAGCGTAAGCGGCTGGGGAGCGCCGAGAAGCTCAAGCGCCACGCGTCCGAGGCCGAGCTGCTCGTGTCGGGCGAGGAGCAGTCCGCCGTGGAGACGGTGGGCCGCGCGCTCGGGCTGGTGCACGACGCGGTGAAGACGGATGCCACGCTGGCGCCGGTGGCGCAGTCGCTCAGCACCGCGCTGTCGGAGCTGGAGGAGGCGCAGCGCCTCCTCAACCGCTACGTCGAGGGCCTGGAGTCGGACCCCTCGCGGCTGGCGGACGTGGAGGAGCGGCTGGACGCGCTCAAGCGGCTGTGCCGCAAGCACGGCACGCACCTCGACGGGCTCCTGAAGAAGCGCGGCGAACTCGAGACCGAGTTGGGCACGCTGGAGAACCGCAAGGAAATCCTCGAGGAGCTGGCCGCCGAGCGGCGCAAGGTGGAGGAGCGCGCGCGCAAGGCCGCGGCGGCGCTGTCGCGTCAGCGCACCTCCTGCGCGGTGGAGTTCTCCGCCCAGGTGCGCGAGGGCCTGGGGCACCTGGCCATGGGCAAGGCCGCCTTCGACGTGCGGGTGACGCCGGGCGAGACGCTCCGGCCGGACGGCGCGGACGAGGTGGAGTTCTTCTTCAGCGCCAACCCCGGCGAGCCGGCGCGTCCGCTGGCCAAGGTGGCCTCTGGTGGTGAGGCGAGCCGCCTGCTGCTGGCGCTCAAGCGTGCGCTGGCCGACAGTGACGGCTGCGGCTCGTACATCCTCGACGAGGCCGACGCGGGCGTCAGCGGCGCCATCGCGGACGTCGTGGGGCGGATGATCAAGGAGGTGAGCAGCCACCGTCAGGTGCTCTGCATCACCCACCTGCCGCAGGTGGCCGCCTATGCGGACGCGCACCTGCTCATCCGCAAGAGCCTCAAGGGCGAGCGCACCGTCTCGGAGGTCGCCGTGCTGGAGGCGGGCATGGAGCGCACCCGGGAGCTGGCGCGGATGATGTCCGGCGTGGAGGTGACGCGCGAGGCGCTCGGGGCCGCCGAGGCCCTGGTGCGTTCGGCCCACCGGGCGCTAGGCACGCCCCGGGCCCGCCGGGAAACCGGCCCGGAAGGCACCCCGAGGGGCCGGTTGCGACGCACTGCGTAGAACCAAGTGAGGGGCAGGCGCATTCGCGTCCTTGCCCCATCCTTGTACGTCACATAGCATCCGGGTGTGTCCAGCACCGCAGGGCAGACCGCGGCCTCCCGCCTCAAAATTGTCTCCGCTGGCCTGACCGACGTCGGGCGTAAGCGCAATCACAATGAGGACAGCTTCCTTATTGATGACGAGCTGCAGCTCTATGTCGTGGCGGACGGAATGGGCGGTCACGCGGGTGGTGGAACCGCGTCGCGCATTGCCGTCGAGACCATCGACAAGGAGATGCGTCGGGCTCGGGAAGGGAAGGACAACCCCTTCCTCTCCGTGCCCAACCTGCAGGACTCGCCCATCCCCGAGTCGCTCCGCACGGCGGTAGAGAAGGCCTGCCTGGCCATCTTCACCGCCGCGCAGGAGGACGCGCGCCTGTCGGGCATGGGCACCACCGTCATCTCCCTGGTGGTCCGCGACGAGCACGCCTTCTTCGCCCACGTGGGCGACAGTCGCGCGTACCTCATCCGCGGCGACCTCATCCAGCAGATCTCCGAGGACCACTCGCTGGTCAACGAGCAGATCAAGGCCGGGATGATCACCCCCGAGGAGGCCAAGCACTCCCGCTACAAGAACATCATCACCCGCTCCGTCGGCTTCGAGGAGGAGGTGCAGGTGGACGTCATGGGGCTGGTGTCGGAGCCCGGCGACGTCTTCCTCCTCTGCTCGGACGGCCTGGCCAACATGCTCGAGGACCGCGAAATCCACGAGGCGGTGTCCAAGGCACGGACGCTCGAAGAGGTCCCCAAGCACCTCATCGACCTGGCCAACGAGCGGGGCGGGGACGACAACATCACCGTCATCGTGGTGCGCATGGTCGCCTGAGGGCTGCCTGCTACGACGGGAAGTGGCCGCGGACCCTCCCCATGGGTCTGTTGACCTTGATACTCTTTAGTTAAGAATGGTATCTGCCCCAACGTTTCCAGCGGCGGCGAAATGCCGCTGGGCGACGGAGCGGGTCTGGGCGGTGGCGGGGGGAGATGTAGCGCGAGAGCAAGCGACTTAGCTTGTCGCGCCAGAAGTCCCACGCAATGCAGGGGAGCGGTCCCGTGGCAAAAAAGTCCTTCACACTGATGGTGATCCCGGACCACGACGCTCCGGTGAAGCGGTACACCATCCAGCGGTCCTTCCTCATGCAGGTGGGGATGGGGCTGATGTTGGTGGTGGGACTGTCGGCCGGGGCGAGCATCCACTACTTCCAGGTGGCCGCCGACGCGTCGGAGAACCGCATCCTCCGCGAGGAGAACCTGACGCTCCGCTCGCAGCTGAAGTCGGTGCGTGAGCGCATCGAGCACATCGGCTCCACGCTGGACCGTGTCGAGCGGTTCGACCAGAAGCTCCGTGCGATTACCCTGCTGTCGGACCCGCAGCGCAACCTGGCCATGGGCCCCACGGAGCCCGAGGCGGGCACCACGGCGCCCACCACCGACACCCAGTTCACCCAGCTGACCTCCACGGAGACGCCCAAGGCGCTGCTGGGCCGGCTGGACAGGCTGAGCGCCGAGGCACCCGCCAGGAGCAGAGCCTCCAAGAGCTGCAGGCGTACTTCCAGGACCAGAAGTCGCTGCTGGCCTCCACGCCGTCCGTGTGGCCCGCGCGCGGCTGGGTGACGAGCGACTTCGGCTCGCGCCTGGACCCGTACACGGCCGACCGCGTCATGCACGCCGGCATCGACATCGCCGCGCCGCACGGCAAGGAAATCTACTCGCCGTCGGACGGCACGGTGGTCTTCGCCGGCCTCGAGGGCGGCTACGGCAACGTGCTCGTCATCGACCACGGCTACGGCATCAAGACGCGCTATGGCCACCTGGCGAAGATGCTGGTGAAGGCCGGCGACCGGGTGAAGCGCGGCGCGCTCATCGCCGCGGTGGGCAACACCGGCCGCTCCACCGGACCGCACCTCCACTATGAGGTCCGCGTCAACGGCATCCCGCAGAACCCGCGCAAGTTCATCCTCGAGGAGTAGCGCGGGCGTTGCACTCCGGCGCTGGAGCCCTGGGCTCGCGCCGGAGCGTGCCGTCTACAGCGTGCCGGGCCCGGGGACGAAGCCATCCAGCCGGAGCCGCCGCTGCTGCAGTCCGCTCGCGCGGCCGGTGCGCACCATGACGTGGGTGCGCTCCAGCTCGGCCCAGACCAGGGGCCCCAGCACCTGCCAGTGCGAGGGGGCGTCCACCGTCAGCTCCAGCAGGCTCACCGTCCACGCGGGCGTCCGTGTCGGGCGTGCCCTCGGGCAGCACCCGGCGCACGTCGCGGGCCAGCCGCTCACGGGTGGAGACGTCCAGGCCCTCGCGCACGGTGAGCTGCGAGGTGGG
>JBKGHK010000445.1:0-8481 GCA_046520375.1 Pyxidicoccus sp. 3LFB2 | reverse complement strand
CGGCGCGCTCACCGCCGGCGCGTCGTACACCTACCGGGGCCCGGTGGCCCTGGGGCTGACGTACGCGTACCAGGAGTCGTCCTCCAACAGCTTCGGGGAGACGGTGCTCCGCCACCGGCTGACGGGCAACGCGGGGGTGCGCCTGCCCTGGCGGGTGACGCTGCTGGCGCAGGGCTCGCTGGGCTTCAGCAGCTACCCGGACGGCATCTTCCTCTCCCCCGAAATCATCCTGGTGGAGGAGGACGAGGGGCAGAACTCCCTCTCCCTGAAGCTGGCCCGCCCGCTGACGCAGCGGGTGGACGTGGAGGTGTCCTGGGGCCTGTGGAGCACGCGGCTGCCCCGCAACGGGCTCAGCTACACGCGCCAGGTCTTCGGCGTGGGCTTCACCTGGCGCGACTGAGGGGAGGCCCTCTCGGGCCTCGGGCCTTCAGCCCAGGTCGGCGATGCGCTCGTCGATTTCCTCGGCCAGCCCGGCGTGCCCCTGGGCCAGGGCGTGCGCCCTCGCCTGGCCGAACGCCTCCCGGGCCTTCTCGGGCTCCCCGGCCCCGGCCCAGGCATCCCCCAGGGCCACCAGGGCGGCGGCATAGGCCGGGTCCAGCCGGACGGCGGCCTCCAGGGCCTGGGCGGCCTCGGCGTACTGCCGGCGCTCCAGGTACAGCTTCCCCAGGGAGAAATGGCTCATGGGGGAGTCGGGGAAACTGGCCACCATCTTCTTGAACTGTTCCAGCCGGGCGTCGCTCATGGACATCAGGAGATAGAGGACCGCTTCCCCCTTGCCAAGGGTGCGCTAGGGTGCGCCGCACATGGCTACGAAGAAGAAGAGCACGAAAACGAGCGGCGGCCGGACCCCGGCGAAAAAGAAGACAGCGGGCAAGAAGACTCCGGCGGGCAAGGGCCCGGCGGGAAGGTCCGCCGCTGGCAAGTCCGCGGGCAAGGGCCCGGCGCGCAAGAAGACGTCCCTCAAGCCCCCCGCGCGCAAGAAGGCGAAGCTGCCAGCCGCGCCCGCACAGCAGGCGGGCCCGGCGGAGAATCCCAAGGCCAAGGAGCTGGCGCGCCGCATCGCCAACCTCCTGTTGGACAAGAAGGCCGACAACGTCGTCATCCTCGACGTGCGCGGCATGACGTCCTACGCGGACTACTTCGTCATCGCCTCCGCCGAGAGCGACCGGCAGGTGAGCGCCATGGCGGAGAACGTCCAGGTGCAGCTCAAGACGGGCGACGAGGTCCTCCGTCCCATCGGCACCGAGGGCCTGGAGACGGGCCAGTGGGTGCTGCTCGACTACGGCGAGGTGGTGGCGCACCTGTTCCTCACGGACCTGCGCGCGCACTATGACCTCGAGGGCCTCTGGGCCGACGCGGCGCGGGAGAAAGTGGCCTGAAAGTCAGGCTCCTCTCCATCGGCAAGGACCGCTCGGGCCTGTATGAGCCCGCGGTCCAGGAGTACGCCAAACGCCTGGGCCACTACACCCGCTTCGAGCTGGTGGAGCTGCCCGAGGCCAGCGGCAAGAAGCTCAAGCCGGGTGAAGCGAAGGGCGCCGAGGCCGACGCGATTCTCGCGAAGCGCAAGCCGCAGGACTGGCTCGTGGCGCTGGACGAGCGCGGCTCGCTGCTCGACTCGGTGGAGCTGAGCCGCTACGTCGCCAAGGCGCAGACGGGCGCGAAGGACTTGCTCTTCATCATCGGCGGGGACGAGGGGCTGGACGCGAAGGTGCGCGACGCGGCGAACCTCACGCTGTCCCTGTCGAAGATGACGCTGCCGCACCGGCTGGCGCGGGTGGTGCTCATCGAGCAGCTCTACCGCGCCTTCACCATCCTCAAGGGCGAGCCCTACCACAAGTAGGCGGCCGGGCAGGCCCGTCAGCGCCCCGCGCCTGCCCCGTCAGGGCGGGCCGCGGCATGGCGTCTGCGGGGGCATGAGCACCGCCGCTTCTTCCGCAGCCCCTCCCTCCGCGCCCCTGGCGCAGGTCCGCGTCATCGCCTCGTCCCAGTCCTGGGTGGAGGGCGAGGCCGTGCGCCAGCTCGAAGCCATGGCGCGACTGCCCGGCATGCGACTGGCGGTGGGACTTCCGGACCTGCACCCCGGCAAGGGAGCCCCGGTGGGCGCCGCCTTCACGTCGGAGGGCTTCCTCTACCCCTACCTCGTCGGCAACGACATCGGCTGTGGCATGGGCCTGTTCGACGTGGACCTGCCCGCGCGCAAGGCGAAACCGGAGCGCTGGGCCGGGAAGCTGGACCTGGAAGGGCCGTGGAGCGGAGACGCGGAAGGCTTCCTCGCCGAGCACGGCGTGAAGGCCACCGGCTTCGAGGCCGCGCTGGGCACGGTGGGCGGCGGCAACCACTTCGCGGAGGTGCAGCGGGTGGACGCGGTGCACGACGCGGAGGCCTTCGCGTCGCTGGGGCTGGCGGCGGACCGGCTGCTCCTGCTGGTGCACTCCGGCTCTCGCGGGCTGGGGGAGGCGATTCTCCGGGCCCATGTGGACCGGCACGCGGCGGGCGGGCTGGTGGATGACTCGCTGGAGGCGCGCAACTACCTCGCGAGGCATGACCACGCGGTGGCGTGGGGCCGGGCCAACCGGGCGCTGGTGGCGCGGCGGATGCTGGACGGCATCGGAGCGCTGGGCCGTCGCGTCCTGGACGTGTGCCACAACAGCGTCACCCCGCTGCGCGTGGACGGCGGCACGCAGTGGCTGCACCGCAAGGGCGCGGCCCCGTCGGACGAGGGCCCGGTGGTGATTCCCGGCAGCCGCGGGGCGCTGAGCTACCTGGTGGCGCCGGTGGGAGACGGGACGGGCAGCGCGTTCAGCCTGGCGCATGGCGCCGGCCGCAAGTGGACGCGCACCGCCGCCCGGGAGCGCATGCGCGAGCGCTTCACCGCGGAGTCCCTCACCCGCACCGCCTTCAAGAGCCATGTGGTGTGTGAGAACAAGGACCTTCTCTTCGAGGAGGCCCCCCCGGCGTACAAGCCCATTGACCGGGTGGTGACGGACCTGGTGGAAGCGGGCCTCGTCCGGGTGGTGGCCACGCTGGCGCCCGTGCTGACGTACAAGACGCGCGCCCGGGCGGAGTAGGCCCGCTCGCGGGAGGACGTCCCCATGATGAAGACCTTCGTCGAGCCGGGCTCTCCGCTGGTGCCGTCCGCCATGGAGGCCAACCAGGTGGACCACATGACGTACCTTCCGCGCCGGCTTCCCGAGGCCACGGTGCGGGACGAGCCCGGGCTGCTGCTGGTCGACTCCAGCATCCCCTCCAACACCTTCAACGTCGTGTGCCGCACCCGGCTGCGGGCCCGGGACGCGGAGGCGGGCATCGCCGCCGCCGTGGGGCACTTCCGTGGGAAGTCCCTGCCCTTCGCGTGGTGGGTGGGCCCGGGCGTCATGCCGGAGGACCTGGACGCGCGCCTGACGGCCCACGGGCTGGTGCGCGCGGAGCAGGAGACGGGCATGGCCGCGGACCTGTCGCGGCTGCCACCGCTCACCCTGCCAGCGGGCCTCACCGTCCGCCGCGTCTCCACGGAGCGCGAATTGGCGGACTTCGCCCGCGTCGTGGCCCACAACTGGGAGCCGATGGACCAGGGAGTGGTGGACTTCTACGCCCGGACGGCGCGGGCCGCGCTCTCGCCCGACTGCCCCATCCGCTTCTACGTGGGCTACGTGGACGGCGCGCCTGTCGCCACCAGCGAGTGCCACCTCTCGCACGGCGTGGCGGGGCTCTACTCGGTGTCCACCCTGAAGGCCGCCCGGCGGCGGGGCTTCGGCGGCGCGCTCACCCTGGCGCCGCTGCTGGATGCCCGGGAGGCGGGCTACCGGACGGCGACGCTCCAGGCCTCCGCGGAGGGCGAGGGCGTCTACGCCCGGCTCGGCTTCGAGCCTCGCGGCCTCTTCCGCGTGTACGAGTAGGCCGGCATTCCCCTGCTGGCGAAGGCCCGGGCCCCCTGGCCGGGTGGAGTGCGGCGCTTTTTGTCCTCTCCGCCCGCCGCCCGCGTGGTTAGGGTTCGGCCATGACTCCCTCGCACAAGGTCCTGCTCTGCATCCTGGACGGCTGGGGCATCCGCCAGGAGCGGGATGCGAATGCCATCCTCCTGGCTGGCACTCCCCACCTCGACAAGCTGGCGAGCCCCTACCCCTTCACCGAGCTGCAGACGGCCGGCCTGGCCGTGGGCCTGCCCGAGGGGCAGATGGGCAACTCGGAGGTGGGCCACACCAACATCGGCGCTGGCCGAATCGTCTACCAGGACCTGGTGCGCATCAACCGCGCCGCCGAGTCCGGTGAGCTGGGACAGAACCCCGTGCTGCGCGCGGCCATGGACGGCGTGAAGGCGGACGGCAAGGCGCTGCACCTGCTCGGGCTGGTGTCTCCCGGCGGCGTGCACTCGTCCATGGAGCACCTGTACGCGCTGCTGCGCGCCGCGCGTGAGCGGGGTGTCCCCCACGTCTACGTGCACGCCTTCCTGGACGGGCGCGACACGCCGCCGCAGAGCGCGCTGGGCTACGTGGAGGAACTGGAGCGCTTCCTCCACGAGACGCACTCGGGCCGCATCGCCACGGTGAGCGGGCGCTACTTCGCCATGGACCGCGACAAGCGGTGGGACCGGGTGCAGCTCGCGTACGAGGCGCTGGTGTACGGCCGGGGCCCCAAGGCGCCGGACGCGCTGAGCGCCATCCGCGCGTCCTACGCGGAGAAGGTGACGGACGAGTTCGTGAAGCCCACGGTGCTGGCCAGCGGTGACGGCACGCCGGTGGGCCGCATCCAGGACGGCGACACGGTGATGTTCTTCAACTTCCGCGCGGACCGGGCGCGGGAGCTGACGAAGGCGCTGGCGTACCCGGACTTCAAGGAGTTCGACCGGGGCGGGCTGCGGCTGGGCCGCTATGTCTGCATGACCCAGTACGACGAGACGTTCGACTTGCCGGTGGCCTTCGCGCCGGACCAGCCGCAGGACATCTTCCCGGAACTGCTGTCGCAGAAGGGCCTGCGCCAGCTGCGCACGGCGGAGACGGAGAAGTACGCGCACGTGACGTTCTTCTTCAACGGCGGCCGCGAGGTGGTGTACCCGGGCGAGGACCGGCACCTGGTGCCCAGCCCGCGCGACGTGAAGACGTATGACTTGAAGCCGGAGATGGCCGCGCGCGAGGTGACGGCGGAGCTGGTGCGGCGCCTGGACTCGGGGACGTATGACTTCGCGCTGGTGAACTTCGCCAACCCGGACATGGTGGGCCACAGCGGCCGGCTGGACGCGACGATGCAGGCGGTGCGGGTGGTGGACGAGTGCCTGGGGGTGCTCGGCAAGGCGTGCGAGCGCAATGGCTGGGTGATGGCCATCTCCGCCGACCACGGCAACTGCGAGCAGATGGTGGACCCGGTGACGGGCGAGCCGCACACCGCGCACACCCTTAACCCGGTGCCCTTCCACCTCATCCACCCGGACTTCCGGGGGCAGAAGCTGCGCCCGGGCATCCTCGCGGACATCGCCCCCACGCTGTGCAAGGTGATGGGGCTGCCGCAGTCGAAGGAGATGAACCGGATGGGACTGCTGCCGTGAGCGGCGGCGCACCTACGCCGTGCCTGGGTGATGGGGCTGCGCCCGCTGCCGCGGTGGGCCTGGGGACACACCGTTGCTGAGCGCGTTGTTGGACCTGCTCTATCCGCCTTCGTGCATCGCCTGCGCGAAGGTGCTGCCGGGGCCCGGCGCCTTCTTCTGCGAGGCGTGCGACACCGCGCTGGAGCGGCTACCTCCGGCGTGCTGCCGCACTTGCGCGGAGCCCGGGACATTCCCGGGTGCAGCGTGTCACCGGTGCCGGGCCGCGCCGCCGCCGTTCTCCCGCGCCTGGGCGCCCTTCTCGCACGAGGGCCCCATGGCGCGCGCCATC
Source organism: Pyxidicoccus sp. 3LFB2 (assembly GCA_046520375.1). Lineage (GTDB taxonomy): Bacteria > Myxococcota > Myxococcia > Myxococcales > Myxococcaceae > Myxococcus. The sequence continues at coordinate 2,614 of JBKGHK010000445.1, read as the reverse complement.
CACCGCTTCAAGTACGAGGACCACCCGGAGCTGGCCGCGCCGCTGGGCGAATTGCTCGCGGACGAGGCCCGCGACTTCCTGGGCCGGGCTCCGGCGTACGTGGTGGCGCTGCCGCTGCACACGCGCCGTTACCACGCGCGCAAGTATGACCAGGCGCAATTGCTGGCCGGCGCGCTGGCGAAGGCCACGGGCCGCGAATCGCCCACGGGCTGGCTCACCCGCACCCGCGAGACTCAGCGCCAGGTGGGGCTGAGCGAGTCCGAGCGCGTGAGCAATGTGGCCAGTGCCTTCACTGCTTCGCCGTCCCGCGTGAAGGGCCACGAGGTGCTGCTGGTGGATGACGTGTTCACCACGGGCTCCACCGCGCGCGCCGCCGCCCACGCGCTGCGTGAAGCCGGCGCCGTGCGGGTAGACGTGCTGACGGTGGCGCGGGCCTTCAGCCTGTCGTGAGCAGGGCCTCGCCTCCGCGCGGGCGTTGCTCACTTCCCGGGCAATTCGTGGCATCCCTTGCCAGGCAGAGGCCCGCTGGCCCTCACGTCGTGCATGTCGGGGGAGCCGCCCTGCGAGTCAGCGTGCACTGCTGTCCACTGCGTGAGCGGCCGTCCATCTCGTCTCCAGCGCCATGACGAAGCGGGGTAGCCTCGCGACATGCGCTGGCCCCTTCTCCTCCTCGTTGCCTTCCTCGCCCTCCGCTGCGCCCACGCGCCCGAGACTCCGGCCGCTGCGCCCCCGCCCGTGGCTACGGCGCCCACGTATCCGGAGCCCCAGCCGCCCGCGCTGCGGCTGCCCGACACGGTCCGCCCCGTCCTCTACCACCTGGACCTGCAGCTCCTCCCCGCCGAGCCCACCTTCTCCGGCGCCATCACCATCGACGTGGAGGTCCGCGAGCCCGTGCACCAGGTGTGGCTGCATGGCCAGGACCTGGAGATAACGCAGGCCCGCGTCGAGACGGACTCCCGCACCCTGGAGGCCCGCGCCGTCACCGAAAGCGAAGGCCGCCTGGGCCTGCTGCTCCCCGAGCCCCTTCCCGCGGGCAAGGCCCGCATCCAGCTGAGCTTCACGGGCAAGGTGGACCGCGAGCGCAGCCGGGGCCTCTACGGCGTGGAGGAGCGCGGTGAGCCGTACCTCTACACCTTCTTCGAGCCCGTGGACGCGCGCCGCGCCTTCCCCCACTTCGACGAGCCTGGCTTCAAGGTCCCCTGGCGCCTGCGCTTCACCGTGAAGTCCGGACACGTGGCCCTGGCCAACCACGCCATCGTCTCGCGCGAGCCGGTGGCCGACGGGCTGGAGCAGGTCACCTTCGCGGAGAGCCGCCCCATGCCCAGCTACCTCGTGGCCTTCATGGTAGGCCCCTTCGACGTGGTGGACGCGGGCACCGTGGGACGCAAGGCCGTGCCGCTGCGCTTCATCGTCCCGCGCGGCCGGGGCCCGGAGACGGCCTACGCCGCCAGCGTCACCCCGCGCATCGTCACGCAGCTGGAGGACTTCTTCGACCAGGAGTACCCCTACGAGAAGCTCGACGTCGCGGTGGTGCCCCGCTACTGGGGCACCATGGAGCACCCGGGCCTGGTGGCGCTCGGGCAGCCCCTCACGCTCATCCCTCCCGGCGAGGAGACGCTCGCGCGCCGCAAGTGGTACGTCACCATCGCCAACCACGAGCTGGGCCACTACTGGTTCGGCAACATCGTCACCTGCAAGTGGTGGGACGACATCTGGCTCAACGAGTCCCTCACCTCGTGGCTGGACCGCAAGACGGTGGAGACCTTCGACCCGAGCTGGGGCTTCGCCCGCGAGGCCAGCATGGGCGCGATGTCCTTCGCCATGGACGCGGACGCGCTCGCGACGGCGCTGCCCGTGCGCAAGCCGGCGGAGACGCATGACGACGTGCTCGGCGCCTTCGACAACGGCACCACCTACGCCAAGGGCTCGGCCGTCATCGGCATGTTCGAGGCCTGGCTGGGCGCGGAGCGCATGCGGGACGTGCTGCGGGGCTACGTGCGCAAGCACGCCTGGAAGCCGGTGACGTCCGACGACTTCATCGCCACGCTCTCCGAGGCCGCCGGCCGGGAAGTGGGCGGCTCCTTCCGGAGCTTCATCGACCAGCCCGGCGCCCCGATGATTTTCGCCGAGGTCCAGTGCAGCCCCGGCACCCCGACGCGCCTGAGGCTGGCCCAGGAGCGCTACCTGCCCGCCGGCTCCACCGCCAATTCCCACCAGACGTGGTCCGTGCCCGTGTGCGTGCGCGCGGGGACGGGCGGCGGCGACTCCCACCGCGTCTGCACGCTGCTCAGCGAGCCCACGGGCTGGCTGGCGCTGCCCATGCGCGACTGCCCGAAGTGGGTGCTCCTCAACGCGGGCGGCACGGGCTACTACCGCGCGGGCTACTCGCGCGAGCAGCTGGCCCAGGTGCTGGCCGTGCCTCCGGCGAAGCTGACGGTGGAGGAGCGGCTGGCGCTGCTGGCCGACGTGGAGGCCGCGGTGCGCCGGGGCGACGTCGCGCTCGGAGACGCGCTGCGGCTCGTCCCCACCACCGCGAGCGACAAGGACCGCACCATCGTCCAGCGCGGCGCGCGGCTCTTGTCCCTGGTGAACGAGGGCGGGCTGCCCGAGGCCG